>JAKFEW010000104.1:0-28882 GCA_036675505.1 Candidatus Sericytochromatia bacterium | reverse complement strand
GGCCCGGCGCCCAGGCGCCGCGGTTCGCCGCGCCGACGCGCTCGGCGCGCAGCAGCTCTCGCCGGTGCCGGCGCGCGGCGGCGCGCTCCTGCCGGTGCCGGTGGTGACGAACCCGGCCTTCGTGGCGCTCACCTCGCCGATCGACATAGCGGGCACCGTGACGTTCCGCGCGGTCGCCGATCCGTTCTTCCAGGACAGCGCCGCGGCTTTCCGGCTGACCGCCCTCGGCGCCGCCAGCCACACGCTGCTGACCATCTCGACGCTCGACGAGGACCTCTACACCAACGGCGGCAACGTGGTGAAGGGCACCTCGAAGGCCGACGGTACGTTCGCGCTGCCGCAGGGCGCGCCGACCGGCGAGCCGTTCGTCGTGAACGCCGGCTTCGCGCGCGGCCACAAGCTCTCGGCGCTCGCCACGGCCGGCCAGGCGACGGTCGACATCGACGAGGCGACCAGCATGGTCACCGAGCTCGCGCGCTGGCAGCTGTTCCCGTTCGCGGTGGCGGACGACAGGGACGTCACGGACCTCACCAACGTCGAGCTGAACACGCTGAACGCCCGCACCCGCGACCTGCTGGGCTCGGTCGCGCTGCCTTCGACGGGCGGCACCTACCCGAGCGTCGAGGCCTTGCGGCACGGCGCGGGACACGTGCTGCGCAACGCGTACGTGGAGGCATTCGGCGGCCGCGTGACCGGCGTGGGCGACAGCAACCCGGTCGCGGCCAACCTGCTCTCGGACGCCTGGGAGGCGGTGCTCGGCTTCAAGCCGCTCGCGCTCACGCGCGTGGCCGGCAACGGCATCAAAGGCTTCAACCAGAGCGACGGCCTGACCGCCACCGAGGCCGAAATCACCGCCCCGATGGACGCGGTGACCGACCACCTCGGCAACGTCTATTTCACGCAGTACGACTCGCAGCTCGTCTCGATGGTGCCGATCAACGGGCTCGCCGGCCCGATTTACGGCGAGGACGAGACCAACCTCAACGCGGGCAAGCTCCACACCGTGGGCGGCCTCGTCAATGGCCCGAAGGACCCGATCGCCTGGGAGCTCGACGCTTTCCGTCCGAACTCCGACAACGCCGAGGGCGGCGCGCCCATGTTCGATGCGGATCCCACCGCAGCCCAGGGCCATTCGCTCTTCGCCCCGCACAAGCTGGTCGTCGAGCGCGCCGCCGTGAACAGCTCGCTCAGCCACCTCTATTTCACGCAGCCCTACACCGGGCGGGTGATGATGATGCCGGCCGAGGAGGTCCAGCACTTCGAGCGTCAGGACCTCGGCGAGTCCTTCAAGGCGCGTCACCTGTATTGCGTCGCGGGGCGCGGCCTCCAACTCCCCTGGGGCGGTGCCGACCCCAACTCGCTCGACAACTGGCAGCCGGGCTGGAACCCGGATCCGGATCCGGAGAACCCGGGCGAGCCCGGCGTCGCGATGGACGGCGAGCCGGCGCTCGACGCCGGCCTGTACTTCCCGACGGGCCTGCAGCGTGACGCCGACGGCAACCTGTGGATCCTCGACGCCGGCGACGGCCGGACCAACTCGGCGAGCGTTTTCGTCGTGCGCGAGGACAACGGCCAGATCTTCCGCGTGCCGCTGACCCGCAATGGCCAGGAATTCGCCCCGGACGGCGCGCTCGATCTGAGAATCTCGCCGACCGGCAGCGAGATCTACGTCGCCGACACCGAGCGCCATTGGGTCTTCAAGTTCACCAGGCCGGACCCCGCGACCTTCGCGGGGCCGGGCCCGCAGGCCGCGGCCGAGATCACGCGGGTGGTCGGCAAGCCCGACGTGCCGCCCGCGCTCCCGGCCGACCCGCGACCGGGCCTCGCCGGCTACCTCGACACGGCGGTCACCGACGTGAAGTACCCGGACATCCACAACGTGAGCGACGGCATCGCGGATCCCGACGGCGACCTCGCCGACGACGGCGGCGCGGTCGTGGCCACCAGCGTGACGGCCCTGCTCAACCGCCCGGGCTCGATCTGCTTCGACAACGCCGGCGACCTCGTGATCGGCGATACCGGCAACGGCCGGATCCGGCTCAAGAAGGCCGGCAAGGTGTATACAGTGGCCGGCGGCCTCGACACGCATTACATAACGGGGGACTCACGGCTCGCGTACATGCCGGCGATCGGCTACGTGAACCTGTCGGCAGCCGACGGCAACCTGCTCGTGACGGACAAGAAGGAAGCCGTCGTACGGCGTCTCCACACGGTTCGCGGCACGCTGATCAAGCCCTAGCCGCACCGATTCGCTTCGTTCAGGACCTCTCCCGCAAGGGGGAGGTCCTCTTTGTTATGTAAATCGACCCACACACCCTCGCCTGCCTGAAAAGTCAAGCAGAGAGCCAATTGTGAGAAATGAACGAAGGGGTATTGCCAAGTTTGTAAACTTGTATTAAGCTAGCCAGTGTTACAAAAGTTTACGAACGGGTCGCACGAAGGGGTCTGGTGTGATCCGGGAGTCCCCCGAACCAAATCACGTCATTGGAGGGCACGCAGATGAACAACAGCCTGATCAGCGGTGGCGCGACGACCTCGCCCGAAGGCGCCGGGTCGCTCGTCGCGGAGGACGCACTCCCGACAGCCGCCGCCGGACAGGGCGGCGTGAGCCTGGACGAAGCGCTGCGCAGCGGGGTGCTGCGAGATGCCACGCTCCTGGCCGGCAAGCCCGGCTGCAACCGCATCATTACGAGCGTGCTGCCGATGGAGGTGCCCGACACCACCCGCTGGATGAAGGGCGGCGAGCTCGTCCTCACCACCGGCTACGTCTTGCGCGACGCCGTCGAGCCCTGGCTCGAGTTCATCAAGGCCCTGAACGAGGCCCAGGCGGCTGGCGTGGTCGTGCTCGCGAGCCCGTACGTCCGGATGATCCCGGACCAGGCGATCGCCTACGCCGAGCAGCACCAGTTCCCGCTGATGGTCCTCGCGAGCCCCGGCCCGATCGTCGATGTCGTGCGGCCGATCCACGAGGCCATCGAGGCTTCGCGCGCGGGCTCCGTCCGTGAGGGCCTGAACCTCCAGCGGCGCCTGATGCAGATGGTGCTGGACGGCACGGGCCTCGAGGCGGTGGCGAAGTTCCTGGCCCGCCACCTCGGCCACACGGTGGTGATCGAGGACAAGCAGTTCAACCTCCTCGCGATCGCCCAGGCCGGCAACGGCGCCGAGCCCTACGTGGACGAGCTGGTCGCGAACAAGGGAACGCCGGTCGCCACGATGAAGAAGTGGGAGGAAGACGGCACGCTCAAGTCGCTCAGGAAGTACAAGCAGGCGATGTCGATCCCCGGCGACAGGCCGGGCGACCCGACCCGCACGGCCTACCCGGTCGTCGCCGGCGGCGAGGTCTATGGCTTCTTCTCGCTGCTCAAGAACGACCCGATCAACGAGCACGAGCGCACGATCATCGAGACCGGCGCGACGGCGATCGCGATCGAGCTGCTCAAGCAGAAGGGCGCGACCGAGTCCGAGCAGAAGATGAAGCGGGACTTCTTCCGCGACCTGCTCATGGCCAACACCGCGGCGATGGCCGAGACGCTCCGGCGCCGCGCCACCTACCTCGGCTACCCGATGAACGCCAGCTACTGGGTCGTGAGCGTCGAGTTCGACGACCAGAAGCATGACGACATCCAGCCGGAGGACGTGAACCGCCTGGTCGGCATCCTGAACTCGCTGCTGAGCTTCCGCCAGGCCGTCGTGGTCAACCAGGCCCAGGGCTCGACCATCCTGTATCCCGTGAAGGAAGGCCAGCCGACGCCTGACAAGATCACGCACCTCACCAAGGCGATCCACCAGAAGATCGCCGCCGCCGCGCCCGGCTGGAGCGTCTCGATCGGCGTCGGCCAGCTCTACGGCGACCTGATGAGCGTGCCCAAGAGCTTCAAGGAAGCCCAGCACGCGCTCAAGATCGGTCGCAGCACGAAGGGCGCCGGCAACATCACGTTCTTCAACGACCTGGGCATCTACCGGATGCTGCTGCAGTTCGCCCAGAGCCAGGATCCCAACGAGTTCTTCTGCGAGCCCCTGCAGCGGCTGATCGAGTACAACCAGCAGACCGACAAGGAGCTCGTGAAGACCATCGCGGCCTTCCTGGAATGCAACGGCAACCTCACCGAAACCTCGAACAAGCTCTTCATCCACCGCAACACCTTGAAGTACCGCCTCGAACGCATCCGCGACATCACCCAGATCGACCTGGACGACGCCGAGAACCGGCTGATGCTCCATCTCGGCCTGAAGATGAACCAAGTCATCAACTACCTTCGCTGATACCCTCTCATCCATCTCTCCATCATCCTCACCATCATCCTCACCATCTTCATTCCTTCACCGCACCAACACCGCACCAGCACCGCACCAACCCCTCCCCGCCGCCCGGTTCCCTCGTGGGAACCGGGCGACGGGCTTTCAGCGGTCGGGGGCCCCTCAGCGCGCCTCCACCCAGGCCAGCCGCACGCCCTCGAGCGTGAGGTCCGGCTCCAAATCCGCCGGCCAGCCCCACTCGGCGCCGACCAGCGGCGCGAGCAGCTCGCCCCAGCCGCCCGTGATCACGAGCCGTTCCACCTGCGGGAACGCCGACCGCATCCGCGCCGCCAGGTGCACGATCGCCCCCACATGCCCGTCCACCAGCCCGATCTGGAGCGACTCCAGCGTCGAGCGGCCCACGGCCCGCAGCGCGGGCTCGAGCGGCACGGCCGGCAGCTGGGCGGTGCCCTGCCAGAGCGCGTCGCGCGCCGTCGCGAGCCCGGGCATGATCGCCCCGCCACGCAGCGTGCCGCGCTCGTCTACCAGCGTCAGCGTGGTGGCCGTCCCGCAGTCGATCACGATGCCCGCGCCGTACTTGCGCCACAGCGCGAGCGCGTTCACGAGCCGGTCCGCGCCCAGGCCGCTCGGCGGGTCGTAGTCCAGCGCCAGCCGCACGGTCGCGGCGGTCGCGCGGTACACGTCGGCGCCGGCGGTGCGCCAGGCCGCCTCCAGCGCCTCGGCGGCGGCGGGCACCACCGAGACGATCGCCGCGGCGCCGCCCGCGATGAGCGGCGGCTCGGCCGCGGCCTCCCGGGTCGGGATCCGACGGTCTTCCGCCTTCACCCCGCCGACGTACCGAACGAGCCGAACGTTGGTATTGCCGACGTTCGCCACCACCAGATCCCCCGCTTGCGCCAGCGCCGCAGGATCGGTCGAGTTGCCACTATTGGGGCCCCATGGTAGATTTGAGCCTCGTGCCATTGCGCGCACTCCGTCTGTCCGCTAATCCCCTGGAGGTCTATTCCCATGTCCAAGCGCTGTGATGTGTGCGCAAAGGGTCCGACGACCGGCAACAACGTGAGCCACTCGATGGTCGCGACCAAGCGCCGCTGGATGCCGAATCTGCAGAACGTTCGCGCGCAGATCAAGCCGGGCCTCGTGCGCCGTTTGAAGGTCTGCACGTCCTGCCTCAAGGCCGGCAAGATCACCCGCGCCGTCTAAATCTAGACAGCACAGAGCCTGGCCCGGGACGCAAGTCCCGGGCTTTCTCGTCGGCGCGAATTTTCTAGGGCGCATGCTCGGCCAGCATGCCGCCGCCGGCCACCCACACGTGGCCGCGCCGGTCGATCGCGATCGCGTTGGGGAACGCGCCGCTCGGGTAGGTGCCCACCCGCGTCCCGTCGGGGTTCCACTTGCCGATGCGCTGGCCGTTGGGCAGGCCGATCCAGGCGGCACCCGAGGCCGCGTCGATGGCGATCGCCGTCGCCCCGGCCCCCGCCGCGAACGGCACGCCCACCGTGCTGCCGTCCGGCGCCACGCGATGGACCTTCCCGTCGCTGTTGCCGACCACCCACAGCGTGTGGTCGGCGGCGACCGCGATGCCGCCCGGCCTTACGCCGACGGGCAGCCCGTAGGTCGCGACCACGCCGTCGGCGATGCGCGAGACCGAGCTCCCGTCGACGTTCGCGACCCAGACGGCGTCGTTCGAGCGGTCCACCACCACCGCCGCCGGGCTCGCGCCCACCGTGAAGGTGCCGAGCGTCGTGCCGTCCGCGGCGAGGCAGAGGACGGTGCCGCCGAGGAGGCTCGCGACCCAGACCCTGTGTTGCGAGTCGACCGCGACCCCCGACGGGAAGGCGCCTGTGGCATGGTCGGCCGCCGCGGCGCCCGCGACGAACCGGTGCACGCGCCCGCCGAACAGGGCGGCGACCCAGACGTCGTCCGTGTCGGGGTCGATGGCGATCGCCCGTGGCTGGCCCGCCACCGCGAGCGACGGCGTGATCGCCGCCGCGCCGGCGAAATCGCGCACGGTCACCGTGTCGCCGTTCTGGTTGGTCACCCAGACCCGGTCCAGCTTGTCGATCGCCACCCCGAAGGCGCCGCCCGACATCGCATACGACGCGAGCAGGGTGCCGGTGGGCGGCGTCAGCGCGCCGAACGGCGCCATGACGGCCTGGTCCGCGCCGTCGGCGCGCGGGATCGTGAAGCCCGGCAGCCGCATGGTGGCGGTGCCCGCGGTGCTGCGCACGTCGAGCTCGAGGTCGTACGCGACGTCGCCGCGCACGTTCGTGAAGGCCGCCGTGCGGTCGGGCGCCCAGCTCGCCGTGGCGACCGGCGTGGCGGACCGCGCGGGGTCGGTGAGCCGGGCGGCGAAGCCCGTGACCCAGGCGGGGACGCCCGCGGGGTCCGTGGCCCGCGACGGCAGCGCCACCTCGGCGGCGAAGGTGACCGGGTCGAGCGCCACGCTGACGTCGTGGTGGCGCGGGGCTGCCGGATCGGCCAGGTCGAACGTGACAGTGGTCGGTCGGCTCGCGTTGAGCACGAGGTCCGGCGCCGTGCCGCCCGCGTTGCCGCGCGCGACGACGCTCGCGCGGTAGCGCCCGCCGGCCGCGAGCCCCGCGAACGACGCCCGGCTGGTGGGGCTCGGCTTCTGGGGGAGCGTCGCGACGAGCGGGACCGGCGGCGCGACGAACGTGTCGGTCAGCGGGTCGTGGACCTCGAGCGCGACGTCGAACTGGAAGACGTCGGGGGTGCGCCAGGAGCGGGCTGCCGCGGCCAGCCCACGGCTGGGCCCCAGCCTGAGGGTCACGGTCTCGGTGGCGGGGGCGAGCGCGATGCGGGCGGCGGGCTGCCAGGTCGGGGGCGCGCAGCCGGTGAGGGACAGGAGGGTTGCGAGGAGGATCGTGCTCCCCCGTGCGACAGCGCCCCTCACGGCCCCACCACCGCGGCCTCGGTCGCCACAGGGTCCGCGAACCCGCCGTCGGCCGCCTCGAGCGCGATGCCCGGCCCGGGCGTCGGCGTGGCGCGACGCGAGCCGCCGCCGCCGGAGCGGCTGCGCGGCGTCGCGGTGGGCGAGGGCGTCGGCGCAGGCGGCTCGCTCGGCGAGGCCGCAGGCGTGGGTGGCGGGGTGACGGGGCCTGGCTGCGGGCCGTCCACGGCCTGGGCGGCCTGGGCGGCAGGCTGGTCCACCACGGTCATGCCCGCGAGGTCCGGGCCGGTCGCGCCCGCCGCCGCCGTCAGCACGAAGCGCCCGTTGCCCGGCACCAGGGCGGGTGGGGCAGCGGGGGCGCAGGCGGCCGCGAGGGCGACCACGGCTAACAGGGCGACTGGGCGATGCATAAAGATGCCGTAGGCATCATACCCGCGGCGCCGGTTCAGCCGCCGTGACGCCCCGCTCAGCTGACCAGGCGCTCGAGCTCCTCGCGGCTGATCTCGTACTTCTCGCCGCAGAAGTGGCAGCGCACCTCGGCCCGGCCGTCGACCGCGATCATGTCGCGGATCTCTTCCTCGCCGAGCAGCTTGATCGCCGACAGCACGCGCTCGTTATCGCAATGGCAGGAGAACCGGACCTCGTGGTCCTCTTCCAGGATCTCGACAGCGAAGCCCTCGAGCGCCCGCTCGAGCACCTGTACCAGCGACAGGTGCTCGCGGTTCATCGCCGTGAACGAAGGCAGGTTGCGAATGGTCTGCTCGAGGCGCTCGGCGATCTCGTCACCCGCGTCGGGCAGGAGCTGCACGAGCAGGCCGCCCGCGCTCACGATGCGCCCGTGCTCGACGAAGACGCCCAGCGATACGGCCGAGGGGATTTGCTCGGAGCGCGCGAAGTAGGCCGTGAAGTCTTCGGCGAGCTCGCCGCTGACCAGCTCGACCGTGCCCGTGTACGGGCGCTTGCCCATGTCGTAGGTGACGGTCAGGAAGCCGTTGCGGCCGACCACGCCGCCGACGTCGAGCAGCCCGTCGGGCCGCGGCGGCAGGTCGATCGCCGGGTTGCCCACGTAGCCGCGCACCGTGCCGTCGGTGCCGGCGTCGACGAAGATGCCGCCGATCGGGCCGCCGCCGCCGATGCGAACGTTCAGGCGGCCGGATTTGCGCAGCGTCGCGGCGAGCAGCAAGGTGCCCGTCATCGCCTTGGCGAGCGCGGATGCCGCCGTGAGCCCCATCTCGTGGCGCTCGCGCGCCTCGTCGGCGAGGTCGGTCGTGCGGATCGCGACCGCCCGGATGCGACCGCCCGCAGCCGTCGCCTTGATCAAGTGATCGCGGATCATGGCCCTCCTCCGGTCTCCTCGGAAATCATACCACCGGCACCGCTTCTTGCTACTTCTTGCGCTTGCCGCCACCGTCGCCGGCCTTGAGCGCGGGTAGCTTCATGTGTCTCATGAGATTTGCCATCTCGATCGCCGTCACGCCGGCTTCCCAGCCCTTGTTGCCGCCCTTGGTGCCGGCCCGCTCGATCGATTGCTCGATCGTATCGGTGGTGAGGATGCCGAAGACGATCGGCGTGCCCGTGCGCAGCGCCGCGGCCGCCACGCCCTTCGCCGCCTCCGCGGCCACGAAATCGAAGTGCGGCGTCGCGCCGCGGATGACGGCTCCGAGCGCCGTGACGGCTGAATAGCGGCCGGTCTCGGCGACGGTCTGGGCCATCAGCGGGATCTCGAAGGCGCCCGGCACCCAGTAGACGTCGATCGACGTCGAGTCGCCGCCGTGGCGGACGATCGCGTCTTCGAAGCCCGCGAGCAGGCGCGTGCCGATCAGGTCGTTGAAGCGCGCGATGACCACGGCGAAACGCGTGCCGGGCTCGACGACCAGATGGCCATGGATGTGATGCATATCGGTCTCCTACTTCCCAGCGAGCGATTCTTTGACGATGCGGTTGACCGCCCCGCCGTCGGCGCGGCCCTGCACCTGCGGCATGACGAGCTTCATGACCTTGCCCATGTCGGCCGGGCCCGCGGCGCCCGACGCGGTGACCGCGGCGTCGACGATCGCCTTGATCGCCGCGTCGTCGAGCTGTTCGGGCGCGTACTTCATGAAGACGCCGAGCTCGCGGTCCAGCTTCGAGACCGTGGCGGCCTGCTCGAGCTTGGCGTACTCGTCGATGCTGTTGCGGGTCTGCTTCACGATCCGGGCTGCGACCAGCAACTCGTCGGCCTCGGCGAGCTCGCGGCCCTCGGCCTTCTCGGCCTTCTGGAGCTCGGTGAGGAGCATGCGCAGCGCGTCGCGTTCGTCGGTGGCGCCGGCCTTCATGGCCGCCTTGAGGTCATCCTGGATGCGGGCTTTCAACGACATGCGGCATCTCCTGCTTGCGGGCTGCCCGCTTTCGGGCTGTATGGGTTGTAGCGGGCGCACGCCGAAATGTCAAAACGCGTCGCCCGAAATCCGCGTTCCAGGCCCCCTGCGGCGGGTGAGCGGGTGGGATCCATGGTATACTGGGGCACCCGTCCTCACGCGCGCATGAGGACGGGCGAGCCGTCATGCCTGAAACCACCACCGCCCCCAACCAGAGCCTCAGGCCCCTGACCGCCGTCCGAACGGCGGCCGGTCGTCTCGTGGTCGGCGGCTGCGACCTGATCGCGCTCGCCCGCACGCACGGCACGCCGCTCTACGTGATGGACGAGGCGACCGTCCGCGCCGCCTGCCGCGCCTACACCGAGGCGCTGGCCGCGCACTACCCGCCGGGCGGTCGCGTGCTCTACGCCAGCAAGGCGCTCGCGGTGATGGGCGTGATGGCGCTCTGCTACCAGGAAGGCCTCGGCTTCGACGTCGTCTCCGCCGGCGAGCTGCACACGGCGCTCGCGGCAGGGATTCCCGCCGAGGCCTGCGTGATGCAGGGCAACAACAAGCCCGAAGACGAGCTGCGCATGGGCCTCACCGCCGGCGTCGGCCGCATCAACGTCGACAACCTCGACGAGCTGCGGCTGGTCATCCGGCTCGCGCGAGAGACCGGCCTGCGACCCCAGGTGCTCCTGCGCGTGGCGCCGGGCATCGAGGCCCACACCCACGATTTCATCCGCACGGGCCAGGAAGACTCGAAGTTCGGCCTCGACCTCAAAGGCGGCCAGCTCGACGAGGCGATGCGCCTGCTCGCGGACCAGGACCTCGTGGAATGGCTGGGCCTGCAAGCCCACATCGGCTCGCAGATTTTCGACGCCGACCCGTACGCCCAGACCGCCGACGTGATGGTCGGCCTGCTCGCGGACATCCGCGCCCGTTTCGGCCGCGTGGCGACGGAGCTCGACCTCGGCGGCGGCCTCGGCATCCGGTACGTGGGCGACGACGATCCGCCGTCGATCGGCGAGGCGGTCGCGCGCACGGCGCGCGGCGTGCTCCAGGCCTGCGAGCGCCACGGCTATCCGGCCCCGCGGCTCGTGCTCGAGCCCGGCCGCTCGATCGTGGGCACGGCCGGCCTCACGCTCTACAGCGTGGGGGGGCGCAAGGAGGTGCCCGGCGTGCGCACCTACCTCGCGGTGGACGGCGGCATGGCCGACAACCCGCGCCCGATCACCTACGGGGCCGAATACGGCGCGGAGCTCGCCCACCTGGCCACCACCGGCAACCACGAGGTCTACACGATCGCGGGCCGCTACTGCGAGTCCGGCGACATCCTCATCAAGGACCTCGCGCTGCCCGCAGCCGAAGCCGGCGACGTGCTGGCGGTCTGGGCCACCGGCGCCTACAACTACGCCATGGCGAGCAACTACAACCGCTGCGGCCGGCCCGCGATGGTGCTGGTGGCCGAGGGCCGGGCCGACGTGATCGTCGAGCGCGAGACGCTCGACGACCTCATCCGGCTCGATCGGCTGCCCGAGCGGCTGAGGGCCGGCCGATGACGCCGCCCGGCATCGCGCACTTCTTCGCCGGCCTGCGCTGGCAGGATCTGCTCGACATCCTGCTCGTCAGCTTCATCCTCTACCGCTTCTTCCTGCTGATCAAGGGCACGCGCGCGGTCCAGCTGCTGCGCGGCATGCTGCTTTTGCTGCTCGCCTACCTGGTCTCGCACGCCCTCGGGCTCAACACCATCACCTGGCTCGTGCAGAGCACCGCGACGATGATCATCGTCGCGATCCCTGTGGTGTTCCAGCCGGAGCTGCGGCGCGCGCTGGCCCACATCGGCCAGGGCGACCTCTTCCGCGGCGAGCTCTTGTTCCAGCGCAAGAGCGTGAGCCCGCCGCGGGCGATCGACGAGGTGGTCACCTCGGTGAAGTACCTCTCGCGCCAGAAGATCGGCGCGCTGATCATCCTCGAGCGCACCACCGGCCTCGCCGAGTTCATCGAGACCGGCACCTCGCTCGACGCGCTGGTCACGGCCGAGCTGCTCAGCACGATCTTCTTCCCGAACTCGCCGCTGCACGACGGCGCCGTGATCATCCAGAGCGACCGCATCGCCGCCGCCGGCGCCGTGCTGCCGCTCTCCGAGGGCATGCGCCAGAGCGCGGCCGCGGGCGGCGGCAGCAAAAGCCAGTACGGCACGCGCCACCGCGCGGCGATCGGCCTCACCGAGACCACCGACGCGATGGCGATCGTGGTCTCGGAGGAGACCGGCACGGTGTCCGTGGCGAACGGCGGCCAGCTGCGCCGCCACGTCACCGACGACGCGCTGCGCGAGCTGCTCGTCGGCGCGTTCGTGCAGGCCCGCCGCCAGAACTCCACCCAGCCCCTGACCACGCTGTTCGTTTCACGCAGCAAGCCGAATGCCGAAGAGCTCTCCAATAAGTAGCGGCGCGCCCAGCGGCCCGCTCATGTCCCAGCAGCAGCAACCCCAGCAAAGCAACTGGCCGTTCCTGGTCATCGCCGTGCTGATGTCGGTGGTGCTGTGGCTCTTCGTGCGCACTGGCGCCCAGCCGCCGGGGCAGCGCGTGGTGCTCTCGGCGATCGCCGTGACCAACGGCGCGCCTGGCCTGACCGTCTCGCCGACGCGGGTCGAGGTGCGCATCGAGGGGACGAGCACGCTGGTGGAGCGCCTGACCCCCGACGAGGTCGCCGTCATCGCGGATTTGGCTGGACACAGGGATGGTGACCTGGTACCGTTAACCGTCGTTCCGCCGCAAGGGCTCAAGGTCCTGGGCACATCCGTGAACCAGGTTAGAGTCGTCAAGCTCGCCACGTCCGCGCCCTGACCAGAGGCACCCACACCGCCATGACCGAACCGACGACGCACGCCTGGCCCGGCCTCGACCGTGAGCGCCTGCCGCAGCATGTCGCAGTGATCATGGACGGCAACCGCCGCTGGGCCAAGCGCAAGCTGCTGGGCGGCTTCCAGGGCCACCGCGCGGGCGTCGAGACGGTCCGCGTGCTGCTGCGCCTCTGCCGCGAGGTCGGCGTCCCCTACCTGACGCTCTACGCCTTCTCCACCGAGAACTGGCAGCGCTCGGAGGAGGAAGTGGCCTTCTTGATGTCGCTCTTCGAGGAGGTCATCCACCGCGAGATCGACGACCTGATCAAGAACGGCGTGCGCCTGCGCTTCGTGGGCGACGTGCCGGGCCTGCCGCCGACGCTGCAGGCCAAGATGCGCGAGGCCGAGGAGAAGACCGCCCACAACCGGGCGGTCACGCTGAACGTCGCCGCGAACTACGGCGGCCGCCGCGAGATCATCCAGGCCGCCCAGACGCTCGCGAAGCGGGTCGCGGCGGGCGAGCTCGCGGCCGAGGCGATCGACGAGGCCGCGCTCGAGGCCTGCCTCTACACCGCCGGCCAGCCCGACCCGGACCTCATGATCCGCACCAGCGGCGAGGCGCGCATCAGCAACTTCCTGCTCTGGCAGCTCGCGTACACCGAGATCTACTTCACCGACACGCTCTGGCCCGAGTTCCGCCAGCCCCACTTCCTCGATGCGCTGCTGAGCTTCCAGACGCGCGAGCGCCGCTTCGGCGGCACGGGGGCGGGCTCCATGGTCGCCGCGGCACAGTAAACCGTGTCGAAGGACGCACGCGTCCACCTCTTCCACGGCGACGACGCCTTCGCGATCGCCGAAGCCCGCAAGAAGCTCGAGGACGCCGTCCTCGACCCGGCCTGGCGTGACTTCAACCTCACCTTCCTCGGCCCCGAAGCATCAGCCGGCCAGGCCGTGTCGGCCGTGACGACCGTGCCCTTCGGCCCGGGGTCGCGGATGGTCGTGGTGAAGGATCCGCCCTACCTCTCCGGCAAGTCCGAGGACCCCGGCGTCGCGGACCTCGAGGCGCTGCTCGAGCGCGGGATGCCGCCGAACGCGCACCTGCTCTTCCTCACCCCCAAGGCCGACAGCCGGCTCAAGCTGATCAAGGCGATCGCCGCCAAAGGCGCCGTCCGCGAGTTCGGCACGGCCAAGGAGTGGCAACGGGCGGAGCAGCTCGGGCCCTGGGTCGAGCAGCTCGCCCAAGAGCACCAGCGCCGGATCGCCAGGGACGCCGTCACGGCGTTGCTCGAGGCGACCAACGGCGACCGCTACCGCATCCAGCGCGAAATCGAGAAGCTCACGGTGGCTGCGCCCGCGGGCGCGACCATCTCGGTCGCGCTCGTGCACGAGCTCGTGGCGGAGGGGGAGGGGGCGACCTTCGCGCTCACCGACGCGCTGGCCCGCCGCGATGCCGGGGCGGCCCTCGTGGCGCTCGGCAACCGGCTCGTCACCCAGCACCCGCTCCAGATCCTGGCGATGATCGTGACCATCATGCGCGGCTGGGCGAAGATCAAGGGGTTGCAGGAGCAGGGCCTGAACGCCCAGCAGATCGCCAAGGAGATCAAATCCAACAGCGACTTCAAGGTGCGCAAGGATCTCGAGGCGCTGCGCGGCTGGCGCGCCGCCCAGCTCGAGGCCGCGCTCGAGGCCCTGCTCGAGGTCGATCTCGCCGTGAAGGAAGGCCGCTGGCCACCCGATGCGCACCGCACGCTGTTCGAGCGGGCAATCACGAAGATGTTAGGGTAAAATGGCGGCATGACGCCTCCCAACATCGACCAGCCCGGCACTCAGGCGGCGGAAGTCGCCAAGCTTTACGCCACGGTGGAGCAGCTCAAGAAGCAGCTCACCAACGCCGAGGTGCGCCTCCGCGAGATGGGCATCGCCGACCCGATGACCGGGCTGTTCAGCTACCGCTACCTGATCGGCCGCATCACCGAGGAGGTCGCGCGGGCGGACCGCTTCAACCTCGAGGTGAGCTGCCTGATGATCAGCGTCGACCAGCCGGACTTCGAGGGGCTGCTCGAGGTCGCGCGCTTCCTCAAGGACCAGTGCCGGATGTACGACATCCCGGCGCGCTGGGGCCAGCACGAGCTGGTGATGCTGCTGCCGGCCACCGACATGGACGGCGCGCTGACCTTCGGCGAGCGCTTCCGCATGAACGTCGCGAAGAACTTCGAGACCCATGCGACGCTGGCCGGCCTGACGGTCTCGTGCGGCATCGCGACCTACCCGATCGCGGGCGTCGAGGACGCCGAGCAGCTCCTCGAAGCCGCGGACGCGGCGGCCCACAAGGCGCATACCGACGGCGGCAACCGGACGATCCAGCGCCGCTAGCCCGGTTCACCCGCGTGGGTGACGCTACCGGGGCTCGATGAGCAAGTTGTCGTGCGTCACGACGTTCCCCGCGCCGCGGAGCGCGAACCAGTGCGCCTGGTTCGTGATCAGCGTGCTCGTGACCGTCGTTTGCAGCTCGCCGTCCAGGTAGACCTTGATCGTGCCCGCGTTCGCGTCGATCTCGGCGCCCAGCTTGCGCTTCTGCCCCGCGGCCGTGTTCGTGTCCATGAACCAGAGCCTGGTCCAGCCGGTCGACTGGAACGGCTCGGCGCCGATCGCCGACCACACCTCGTAGAACTGCGGCTTGATCAGCGTCTCCACGTAGCGCGTCGGGCTGAGATAGTAGAACTGCGTGCCCTGGTCGCCGGTGGGCGCGTAGGTGTTGCTCTGGATCGGCGTGACGTCGACCTCGGCGAAGTACTTGTCGGGCAGGCCGCCGCCGGGGATGCCCATCCCCTCGCCGACGTAGCGGCGGAAGCTCAGCGTGCCGGCGGTCGCCAGGCCGTCGTGCATATACTGGCGCGAGCCGTCGCGGTTGACGACCTTCCAGGTGATGCGCGGCATCCAGCCATAGGACCAGCCGTCGTCGTTGGGGTCGACGAAGTCGCTCGGGTCCGAGTTCATGTCGTCTTGCTCGAAGTCGCGGAACAGGCTGCTCGTGGCGATCGGCGGGCTGGTCGAGGGCGCCGGCGTCGGCGTCGGCGCGGGCGTCGGGATCACGCTGCCGCCGCCGTCGATCCGCACCTCGTAGACGCTGAACCGGATCTCAGGCCCTGACGACGCGTTCGTGAAGAAGAGCCGCACATGGCGGGCGTTCGTGCCGGCCGGCAGCGCCTTGGTCTCGAGGTTCCAGGTCGCGTTCTTGAGGCCGGTCGCGACAGGCGTCCAGGTCGCGCCGTCGTCGGACGTCTCGATGCGGTAGGTCGCGGCGGTGCTCTGCGGCTTCATCTTGATCGCCAGCGCGCCGATCGGGCGCACGGCGCCCGTGTCGATCGCGAGCCAGGCGGTGGGGACCTGGTAGCCGTCGTTGGCCCACTGCGAGGCGAGGTCGCCGTCGATCGTGCGGCTCGGCGGCACGCCGCCGTACGAGCTGCTCGCCGTCGCGACCCAGACGCCGGGCGCGGTGGTCGGTGAGCCGGTCGGTGCCGGGGTCGGCGTGTTCGTCGGCGCAGGCGTCGGCGTGGCCGTCGGCGTGACCGTCGGCCCGGGCGTCGGGGTGGCCGAGGCCGCCGGCGTCGGCGTGGCCGTGGGCGCGGCCGTCGGTGTGGCGGTCGCGGCCGGCGTCGGGGTCGCGGTCGGCGGCGTGCTGGCCGTCGCCGCACCGGTGTTGAGCGTCGCCTGCGCCGGCATGTAGCCGGTGAAGGTCAGCTCGACGGCGAAGCCGCCGGCCGACGGGTTCTCGAAGACGAGCGTCTGGGTCTGCGTCTGGCCGGTCTTCGAGACCGTCGTATTCCACTGGTAGGCCGGGCTGATCACCTTGCGCTCGCCGGCCACCCGGCAGGCCAGGTAGTTCAGCGGGTCGCCCGCGTTCGTGAGCTGCATGGTCACGGTGGTGCGGCCGGTGGCGAGGTCATGCGAGACCTGCGGGAACTCGACCAGCAGCTTGAGCGTCTTCGTCAGGGAAACGGCCTGCACGCCGCGCTTCGGCCGCTCGAAGGCCGCGCCGTGGAGCGGGTCGACGTCCACCATGATCGTCTCGCTCAGCGCGGCCTCGGCGACGAGCGGACCGACCGGCTCGGCCGCGCCGCCGGGGTCGGCCTGGCCTGTGCCAGGCCTCGTCGCCGGGAGCGGGCCCCCGCCGACGAGGCCTGGCTGGGCGTGACAGCCCACCAGCGCCGCGATGCAGGCGAATACGAACGCACGTGATGGCTTCGTCATGGTCTTCTGGCTCCTCATTCCGCCTGGGCTACGGGTTGAAGTAGATGGCCTGGTACAAGTTGCCGCCCTCGCCGACCGGGCCGGCATCCCAGAACAGGCCCCAGAAGTACCGGTTGGTCGGGCTGAGCGCCGTCGCGGCGCCGCTGCCGTCCCAGGTGAAAGTGGTGGCCGTGCCGGGGATGCGGGCGCTCTGGTGGATCAGCGTATAGGTGCGGCCCGAGTTCGAGTGCAGGCGGAAGCGGTAGAAATCCGCGGTCTGGGTCTGCGGGTTCCAGGCGAACGTCACGGGCAGCGCGACGTGCGCGTCCATCGGCGGGTCGTTGAGCAGGCCCTTCTGGTAGAAATCGACGGTGGGGAAGGCCGCGCCGGTCGAGGCGTCGACCTTCATGTTGCGGCTGCGCCAGTAGCCGATGCGCTCGCGGTTGCTGTCGTTGTAGAAGTACGCGAGGTAGTCGCCGGCCTCGAGGCCGCTGGCCTGGAAGTAGCCCTGGGCGTCGGTCGTGACGGTGCGGCTCACCCAGCCTGGGTTCCTGATCAACGAGAGCGAGATCGGCGTCCAGGACGGCTTGCCGTTCATGAGGATGCGGCCGCGCGCCGCGGCGGGGCCCGGGTTGTCGACCGGCGCCGGCGGCGTGGTCGCCACGGGCGTCGCGAACGGGGTCGGCGTCGCGGACGGGGCGCTCGTCGGCGTGGCCGAGGCGGCCGGCGTCGGCGTCGCGGTGGGCGTGGTCGTCGGCGTGGCGGAGGCCGCGGGGGTGGGCGTCGCCGTCGGCGCGCTGCTCGGCCCCGGCGTGGCCGTGGGCGCGGTGGAGGGCGGGAGCGAGGCCGTCGTCCCGTCGGTGCGGACGCCGCCGCGCGCGACCAGCGTGCCGGAGAGCCAGAGCGTGACGTTGAAGGCGCTCCCCGTGGCGTTGTCGAAGGTCAGGGTCGCCGTCGCCTCGGCGGCCGGCCCGATGTCGCCGAGCACCACCGGCTGCGCCGGCGCCACCATCGTGCGCTCGCCAGTCGTGCGGAAGGTCAGGCCGGTCACCTGGTCGCCGCGGTTGCGCGCCACGAGCAGGAAGCTGGTCTGGCCGCCTGAATGCTTGAGGTTCGCCACGTCGAAGTCCAGCGCCAGGTCGGCCTCAATCACCGCGAGCAGCTGCGGCGAGGCGTCGGCCGCGATCGTGCCGGCGGCGGGATCGACGCGCAGGGTCACCTCGCGCTCGACCGGCCGGACAGGCCGCGCGGCCACGTCGTTCGCGCCGACGGTGTCCGGCAACGCGGCGGCGGTGTCGTCCGCGCCGCCGTTGGACACCACGCCCGGCGCCGCCGGCGCGGCCGGCCCAGGCCCCGTCACCGGAGATTTGGAGCTGGGCGGTGCGTCCGACATGCAGCTCGCGACCAGGGCGGGCACGAGCGCGAGCGTGAGGGCGGTGGTGACGACGGTGCGCTTCATCGATTAGGCTCCTCGAACAGACGGGGCTCCGGTGCACCGGCCGAGCGGCCGTAGCGCCAGCCCTATGGGAACACCGCGCCTGGCCGATCGCCCTCGTCGAGACGGCCGAACTTCCTGGCCATCTTGCTTAATATCTCTTTACACACATGGTCGAAACGGTGGACAGCGGCGCCGCGGGGGGCGATAATCGGCCCCTACAGCTCCTCGCACCGAAAGGAACTCCCGATGGCCCTCGAAGACCAGATTCTCGACGCCCTGCGCGCCATCCAGGTCCCCGACCTGGGCCAGGACCTGGTCACGCTCGGCATGATCCGCGACGTGAAGGCCATGCACGGCATCGTGACCTTCACCGTGTTGATCAAGCCGGGCGCGAGCACCCTGCAGGGCGCGCTCGACGCGCCGATCAAGGCCGCCGTGAAGGCCGTGCCGGGCGTGAACGACGTGGCGGTCCACTGGGTGGTCAAGCCTGACGCCCCCAGAGGCGCGATCGTGACCGGCCCCGCGGCACCGGCCGGCCCCGCGCCGCGCGGCACGCCGCCGACGCGCGAGAAGCCGCCGGGCGTCCGCCACATCATCGCGGTCGGCTCGGGCAAGGGCGGCGTGGGCAAGTCTACAGTCACCGTGAACATGGCGATCGCGCTGGCCTCGCTGGGCTACAAGGTCGGCGTGCTCGACGCCGACATCTACGGCCCGAGCGTGCCCTTCCTGATGGGCGTCGCGGACCGCAAGCCGGCGGTCGCGAACGAGAAGCTCGTGCCGATCGAGGCCCACGGCATCAAGATCATGTCGATGGGCTTCTTGCTGCCGAGCCCGGACGAGCCTGTCGTCTGGCGCGGCCCGATGCTCGCCGGCGCCATGCGCCAGTTCTTCCAGGACGTGAACTGGGGCGAGATCGACTACCTGCTCGTCGACCTGCCGCCAGGCACCGGCGACATCCCGCTCTCGCTGGTGCAGCTCGTGCCATTGACCGGGGCCGCGATCGTGCTGACGCCGCAGCCGGTGGCGGTGGCGATCGGCACCAAGACGCTGCGCATGCTGCAGCAGTCGCATGCGCCGATCCTGGGTGTGGTCGAGAACATGAGCCACTTCATCTGCCCGACCTGCAAGACCGAGACCGACATCTTCGACCGCGGCGGCGGCCGCCAGGTGGCCGAGCACGAAGGCGTGCCGTTCCTGGGCGAGATCCCGCTGGACCCGTTGATCCGCGTGAGCGGCGACAGCGGCACCCCGGTGGCGATCAGCGAGCCGAACGGCCCGCACGCCGAGGCCTTCCGGCGCATCGCCCTGGCGCTCGTGGCGCGCGTGGCCGAGGTGGCCGCCTCACCCGCGGGCTGATGCTGAAACGCCCTCCGCTCGTGCGGAGGGCGTTCTCGCAAATTCGGTCTAGCGGCTGGACATCCGCTCGATCTCGCGCAGCGCGTCGTTGTAGGTCATGACGCTGCCGGGCGCCTGAGCTGCGCCGTTGTTGGCGGGGGCGGGGCCGTAGGCGCCCGGGGCCGCGTCGGGGGTGTAGGCGCCGGGGTTGTACTGGTCCTTGTCCGCGCCGCCGGCGGGGGTGCCGCCGAGCATGCTCTTGACCGGGTTGCGGAGGACCTTCTCGTAGACCGTGCCGCCGAGGAAGCCGAGGCCGAGGCCGATCACGAAGCCGGCGATCGAGCCGATGCCCGGGAAGAGCGCGGTGCCGATCGCGGCGCCGGCGGCGGCCGAGCCCCAGCCGATCGCGCCGTAGGCGGCGGTGTCGAGGACGGTGAGGGCGACGAACTGCTTGACGCTCATCTTGCCCTGCGCGAGCTGCATCGCGTTGCTCGCCAGCGAGAACACGCCGGCGATGATGAAGTTGCCCTTGGCGCCGCCGAGCAGCTTGCCGAAGAAGCCCTTCAGGCCGCCCTTGCTGGCCGTCTTCGCACCTTCGGTGGCGACCTTCTCGGCGGCCTGGGTGGTGGCGGTCTTCGTGGCGGACTCCACCGTGCTGGTGGCGGCCTTGGCGACGAGCGCCTTGGCGTCCTTGGCGTAGAAGCCGAGGTCCTTGAGGGCCTCGTAGGCCTTCGGGTTGGCGAGGGCCTTCTTCACGGTCTCCTCGGTGGCGACCTGGAAGCCCTTCTTCATGGTCATGCCGACCGCCTGCTTGGCGAGGTCGTCGGCGGCGCTGGTGACGACGGTCTTGGCGACCTGCGAGCCCGCGGTGGCGGCGGCCTCGGTGACGGCGGTGCCGCCCATCGCGGCCAGGCGCTCGGCGCCGCGCTTCGCGATTTCTTCGGCGGCTTCCTTCGGGACGCCCGCCTTGGCGAGGTTCTTCGCGATGTCACCGCCCTCGAGGGCGATCTTCGTGACGGAAGCCTTGCTGACGCCGCCGAGGGCATCCTTGCCGAGGCCGCCGATGTGGCCGTTCAGGATGAAGTCGGGGCCGAGGAACTTCTTGATGAAGGGAATCTTGGCCGCGAAGCGGGTGATGAAGCCCTGCTGCGCCAGTGCATCCGAGAGCGGCAGGTTCTTGCCGGTGTTCTCGGCGATCGTCTTGAACGTCTGGCCGGGGTTGGTGATGGACTGCTTGAACGCATCCATCGAGAACTTCGCGGCGTTCGGGTCGACCACGACCGTCTTCGCGATCTGCCGGGCAGCCATGCCGGCGTTGATCGCAACGGGCATCGTGTTCTGCGAATCCCCACCAATCGACGGCATCGACATCTTCGCTTTTCCTCCTCGGGCTGGCGGACCGTTCAGGCCGCCGGGCTTCCTTGAGACTTATAGCGGGCGGCCCGCCGAACATACGAGGGCGATGGAGAATTTAACGCGCCAGTGAGGAACTCTTAACCTGGGATAAGCAGGTCTTAAGATTTTTCAAATTTCCTTTACCTGAGCATTTCCGGGAGTTAAACATCATCCGATCTCTCGGCCGATCGCCCCCGCTGGATTCTTAACGCCAGTTTGTCAGCCGGTAACCCGCTGGACGGGCGGACAAGGTAATTGCTGCATTTCGACCTGGCGTTCCCCCGCGCGCGGGTCCAGAATCGATCCAGGCTCGCCTGGCTGGATGATGCAGACGCCCCGATTTCGGTTGCAAGCCCCGGCCAAATGTGCGCCCCGTCACGTGTTACGCCCCCCGGCAAGGGGTATGTATGTAGTAGCAACCTCATGCCGCTCCGCCGCACAATGACGTGCCAGAAGCGATGCGTGCCCCGCGACGCGTTTCCACCCCCGTTCTTCCTCTCCCCGGCAGGCTGCTACTACGTTTGCCCGTCCTTGCGAGGAGGAACTTTCCATGTTCTCAACGCGTCTGAGTTACGGTAACCTGGTCCCCTCGCCCGACGAGTCGCACGGCCATACCCTTCCCCTCACGCACCCCGCATCGCTCCCGGAGTCACGCAAGCGCCGTATGAACCAGACCCTCATGCTGCTCATGATCCCGATCGTGCTGGTCGCCTCCGCGGCGCCGGCCGGTGTCGCCGCGCCCGCCGCGCCGACGCCCGGGAAGTTCAACCCCGTGACGGTGGACAAGAACAAGACGCGCATCTTCATGCCGTTGCGCAACGCGAAGATCACCAAGCGCCAGAGCCGCGTGACCTCCTGGAGCCTCGAGGCCACGAGCGACACGCCGGGCGCCTACACGCTCGAGCGCGCCGTCAACATGGGCGCCCTGCACCACCTGCGCATCCAGAACTTCGAGAACAAGACCTTCATCAAGGCCGACTGGCGCTACGCCGCGCCGGTCGAGGTGAAGGTGCGCTCGGGCGGCCTCGAGATCGTCGTCCACCACCAGAAGTCCGAGCCCTACTTCCGCACGGTCGCGAACGGCGTGCGCTTCTGGGAGGGCCAGCGCTGGACGTCGGCGGGGCCCATGCGCGTGCGCGCCCTGCACCTCGATCCCCGGCGCGTGAAGCTCGAACCGGCGCTCGCGAACGCGGGCGCCAAGAAGATGGGCCTCTCGCAGGTCAGCAGCCTTGCGCGCTGGCACGGGGCGATCGCCGCGGTGAACGGCAGCTTCTTCTCGCCGGCCACCGGCGAGCCCCAGGGCACGCTCGTGCTGGATCGCCAGCTGATCAGCCGCACCATGCTCGACCGCCCCAGCGTGTGGATCGCGAAGGACGGCGACGCCGAGATCCGGGTCGACAAGCCGATCCCGACCGTCCTGCTCGACGACGGCACGGGCATCCGCTGCCAGGCCGTGAACGAGCAGCCGCGTCACAACCGCGTGACGCTCTACACCGGCCATTACGGGCTGCGCACGCGCACCAAGGCCGACCCCAGCCGCTGGGAGATCGCCGTGAACGCCGGTGGCCGCGTGGTGGGCGAGGGCGACGGCAACCTCCAGATCCCGAGCGGCGGCTACGTGCTGTCCGGCCAGGGCTCGGGCGCCTCGACGCTCAAGAAGTACATAGGCTACGGCCAGGAGCTCCGTCTGGAGCAGAACTTGGCCAGCGACGTGATGCATGCGATGGGCGGCGGCCCCACCTTGATCCAGGATGGCCGCGTGCGCGTGCTCGCCAAGCAGCAGCACTTCCGCTCCGACGTCGCCTATGGCCGCGCGCCGCGCACGGCTTTCGGCAAGACGGCCGACGACAAGTACCTGCTCGTCACGATCGACGGCCGCAAGCCGGGCTACAGCATGGGCGCCACCTTGACCGAGCTGGCCTGGACGATGCGCGAGATGGGCGCGGTCGAGGCGCTGAACCTCGACGGCGGCGGCTCGACCACCATGTGGCTGCGCGGTCGCACGCTGGGTCGCCCCTCGGACGGCAAGGAGCGCTGGGTCAGCACCGCCTTGGTGGTGAAGCCGCGCAGCGATATGGCCGCCGGCGCGTCGCCCTCGCTGGAGCGGATCTTCGCGAGCCTGGCTGGCCAATAGCCTGAAAAACGAGCGACGGGGGGCCGGATTCGGCCCCCCGTCTTGTCTTAACACCTTATGAAAATGGCCCGAAATTTGACGTAGCCTTAACAGGGTCTTAAGAAGGATCGGGCGGCTCCGGCGCGATAAATTCCCCAGCACCACCCCGCTGGAGGAAGCGCCCCATGTTCAACGCCTCGACCCGCATCGCCGCCGCTCTGGCCCTGGCCCTCACGCTGAGCGCGTGCGGCAGCAGCCCGACGACCGCGGCCAAGCCCGCCTCGACCAAGGCGAAGTCGAGCGCCGCGGCAGCCGCGAGCGCGCCAGCCGCCACCGGCGCAGCCGCCGGCAAGGCCACCACGCCCGCCGCGCCCGCCGATCCGGCCGCTACCGGCACGGTCATGATCATGTTGAGCAGCCTCAAGGCCGACAACGTCGCCGGCGTCGCCGTGCAGCTCACCGGCGCCGGCCTCGAAGAGCCGATCGGCAAGACCCTGACCGCCGAGGAGCTCAAGACCAGCAACACGCTCGCCTTCGAGAACATCCCGGTCGGCAAGCTCACGGCCGAAGTCGCCGCCTTCGACAAGGATGAGGAGTCGCTCGGCGCGACCACCACCGACGTCACGATCAAGGCCGACACCGAGTCCAAGGTCGCCATCCAGCTTTCCGCCCCGGCCGACGCCGCGGCGAAGGTCGCCTTCAAGTTCGTGGACGCCGAGGCCTTCGACGCCGCGCCCGTCAGCACCACGCCTTCCGCCTCGCCTTCCACCGCGCCCGCGGGGGACGACGAAGAAGAGACCACGACCCCGGTCGTCGGCACGCCCGTCACGAGCGGCGACAAGGCGCTGGAAGTCGAGATCATCGACATGCAGACGATCCGCAAGTTCCTCCTCTTCAAGAAGCTCGAGGTGACCGTCCGCGTCACGAACGAGAACGCCACGGAGACGCTCAACGGCGAGGTGAAGATCGACTTCCACAAGCTCAAGGGCTTCTTCACGAAGGAAGACGTGATCGTCGAGACCCTGACCGCCCCGGTCAGTGGCCTTGCCCCCGGCAAGAGCGTGGACATCACGCTGACCTCGACGAAGGCCGCCGAAGACGCCGAAGCGACCGTCAGCACCGTGGTCTCGACCTCGTCGGCCAGCTCGTTCGAGTGACCTGACATCCGCCAGACGGGGCCCTGCGGGGCCCCGTTTTCGGCTTCAGAGGGCCCTGAGCCGCTCGCTCGTCTCGCCGCCCACGATCCGCCGGATCCAGAACTCGCTCACGCGGCTCACGATCGCGATCTCGCCGTTCAGCGCCACGACCGGGATCTTCTCGCCCCAGCGCGCCTCGAGCGCGGCGTCGCCCGTGATGTCCACCAGCTCCAGCGTGAGCGGCACCTCGGCACCGACCTTGTGGATCAGCGCCGCGGCCTTGTCGCACAGGCAGCAGCCGGGGCGGGTGTAGAGCGTCAGGCGCGGGGTCGTCATGCCCCCAGTATAGCGCGCCCCGCCTCGTTTAGCCGTCGGGCGTCCCGGGAACACGGAAGGTGGAGCCTGCCATGCCCTTGAATCCCGCTTCCCGACGCCTCGTCGCCCTCGCCCTGGGGCTGCTCCTCGCGGCCGGCTGCACGGCGCCCACCAGCGTCCCGCCCGGCGGCACCGGCGCGAAGGCGGACAAGAAGGCCGGCAAGGCCACACAGGCTCCGGCCGATCCGCAGGCATCCACCGCCGGCGCCTCGGCGGCACCCACCGCGACGCCCGGCCTCCTGGCCTCACCCAGCGTGCCCGCGGCCTATTTCGGCCGCGTGCTCGGGCTCGACGGCAAGCCGGCGCCCAACGTGCTCGTGCGCGGGTACCTGGTCGCGAACAACGGCGCCGGGCTGATCACGGACAACGGCGCGGGAATCGTCAGCAACAACAGCGGCGCCGTCGTGGGCAACAACGGGGCCAGCTACCGGCTCGCGGCCACGGGGCCACTCAGCACGCGCACCGGCGCGGACGGCACCTTCGCGCTCGCGAGCCCGGATGGCCAGCCGCTCAACATCGAGGCCGAGGCCGACGCGCAGACCAAGGCGATCCGCTTCGACGTGCCAGCAGGCGCCAGCGGCTTCGACCTGCAACTCGCGCCCACCGGCACGATCGCGGGCACGGTCGTGGCCGAGGCACAGGCCGGCGTGACCAACCTGGTCGGCGTAGACGTCTTCATCCCCGGCACCGGCTACCTCGCGAAGACCGACGAAGCCGGCCGGTACACGATCGCCAACGTCCCCACCGGCACGTTCCGCCTGCTCGCGGGCAAGATCGGGCTCGGCGACGGCCAGGCGACCGGCGTCGTCGTGACCTCGCGCGCGACGACCCAGGCCCCCGCGATCCCGCTCGTGCTGAAGCGGCCCGCCGTGACGGCCCTCGATCGCACGGGCGGCGCGCCAGGCACGCCTGTGATCATCACGGGCGAACACTTCCAGGCTGCGGCCGGCGCGCCCTTCGAGGTCACGTTCGGCGGCGCCGTGGCGAGCGCGCCTGTGCGCCAGGACGACGGGACGATCGCGGTGAAGGTGCCCGAAGGCGGCAAGTCCGGCGACGTCTTCGTGGCGGTGAACGGCGTGGCCGGCGTCGGCCTGCCCTTCACGGTGTACAAGACGCTCGGCCTCACGATGGGCCTGCGCGACCTCGGGCTCGCCCAGACCCAGGTCTGGACGGCCGACGTGCGCGACACGAACGATCGCCCGGTGAACGCCCCCGCGGTGGACTGGACGGTCGAGGGGACGGCGATCGCGATCGCGCCCGACGGCACGCTCACGCCCAGGGCCGCGGGCACGGCGACGTTGCGCGCGGCCAGCGGCTCGCTCACCGCAGGCCCGATCACGCTCCGCGTCCACGATGCGCAGGCGGTGGTCGCCACGCTCGCGGGCGGCAAGGAAGCGGGCTTCGTGGATGGCCTCGGCCTCGCGGCGCGCTTCGAGCAGCCGCAGGCGATCGGGCTCACCCCCGCGGGCGACCTGCTCCTGCTCGACAACGCCAGCCTGCGCGCGGTCCGCGTGCGCGGAGCCGGCCAGGGCCGCGTGACCACGGTCGCGGGCGACGGCACCGAGGGCCTGACCGACGGCGAAGGCCGTACGGCCCAGCTGATTCGCCCGCATGGCGTCTACGCGGGAGGCAAGGTCTACCTCCTCGACAGCGACGGCAACGAGCGCTCGCTGGTGCGCCTCGCCGAGCCGCGGCCGAACGGCGACTGGGCCGTCCGCACGATCGCGGGCGGCGCGACCGGCTACGCGGAGGGCGCTGGCACCCAGGCCCTGTTCCGCTGGCCGGATGCGCTCGCGGTGGACGCAGCGGGCGCGATCTACGTCGCGGACAAGAACCACCGGATCCGCAAGCTCGCCCCGGACGCGGGCGGCGCATACGTTTCGACCACGCTGGTCGGCAACGGCGCGGCAGGCAACGCCGACGGGCAGGGCGAAGCCGCGAGCGTCGGCTACCGATGCAGCCTGGCCCTGGCCGGCACCGACACGCTCTGGGTGGCCGACGAGAGCAACCGGGTGGTCCGCCGGGTCACGCTGACGGGCCCGGCGGCCGGCACGATCGCCACGATCGCCGGCAGCGGCGCGCGCGAGGCCACGGACGGCACCGGCACGCAGGCGGCGTTCGAGTTGCTGACGGCGATCGCCACCGACGCCGCCGGCAACGCCTACGTGCACGACTACCCGGCGCGCATCGCCAGGGTCACGCCAGCCGGCGTGGTGACGACGCTCGTGCCAGCGGCGCGCAAGCTGCTCGGCATCGACGCCGAGGGGCGCGTCTACGGGCTGTCGGAAGACTTCCGCCTGGTCCGCTGGGACGCCACTGGCCAGGCGACGACCCTCGTGGGCAACGGCAACCTCGAGGCGATCGATGGCCCCGGCACGAGCGCGGCACTGCAGGACGCCCTGGGCTTCGCGATCGACACCGACGGCTCGCTCTACCTGAGCGAATATTCCGACTCCGGCGCCGACCACCGCCTGCGCCGCGTCTGGCTGAAGCGCTGACGCCCCACCGCGCGGGCGCAGGAGGCGCGCTCAACGCAGCGCCGTCAGCCGATCCGTCACCCGCTCGATCGGCAACGACAGCCCATGCGGCACGCTCGCCGGCACCGAACCCAGCGAGGCCGCGCGGCCGAGCGGCAGCACCCTGATCGTCCCGGTCGCCGCATCCACCTCGACCCGCGGCACGGTGGCCTGGGTGAGGCGGAAGGACAGGCGCACGACCGGCCGGTTCGGCCGCGCCGAGAGCGTGAAGCGCTCGAGGTTCGAGCTCAGCTTGCGGTACTGCGCGCCGCCCGGGGCGAAGCGCGCGCCCTCGAATTCGTAGTAATAATGCGTGGCCGACAGGCGGTAAAGCAACGGCCGCGGCGTGCGCCCCGTGAACGGGATCTCGATCGCGCTGCGCGAGGCGTCGAACGCCGCGGCGCCGATCGCCGTCAGGCCATCGCGTCGCAGGGCCGGCTTCGCGACGGGCGCCGGGGCGGTCGCCCTCGCCGCCGACGGACCATGGGCCGACGCAGCGTCCGGCTGCGCGAGGCCCACCATCAAGGCGAGGACGACGGACGAAAGGACCGACCTGCGCATGTGACCCTCCTCACGGCTCTGGGTGTCCAACATAACGCTATGAGCCGATCACAGCTGTGTTCTATGACACAATACCCCGCCAGAGCGTCACTCTGTCGAGTCGGGCCGCGGGAACAGGAGCGGGCCGGCCCCCTCCGGCAGGACCTCATCCGGCTCGGTGGGCGGTTTCGGCGGGATCGGATCGACTGGATCAGGCACGTCGACGCGACCAGATCCGGAAGGCGCGGGTGCGGGGATCGTGGCCGCAGGGCGCGGCAGGCCAGGCTTCGCCGATGGCGACGCGAAGCGGATCCGCCCCTCGGTCTCTTGCACCTGGGCGACCACCGGCGTCGTGTGACGCAGGCGCAGGTACAGCCGGACCTTGCCCGGCGCGGGCTCGGTGAACATCCAGGCGTCGATGTAGGGGTCGTCGACCACACCGAAACGCGTGTCCTCGAGCGCGAGGCCGGCCCGATCGAACTCAAAATAGAGCCAGCGCGGGTTCGCCGTGAACACCCGCACCTTGTAGTCGGGCGCCGGGCCCTGGAACGGCATCAGCAAGCCGCCGTCGCCGACCGCGGGGCGGCCGATCGCCGTCCGCGGCGAGGGCAAAGGTAGCGTCAGCCCCTGCGGAACGCGCAGCAGCGGCGCGGTCTGCCACGGTGGCTCCGGCTCGCGTTTGTTCACGATCGCCAGCGGCCGCTTCGCGGGCGCGGGCGGCTTGCCGGGCGAGGGCGAGGGAAACGGCAGCGCGCGGGGCACCCGCACCACGGGCGCCGCGCCGCGCAGCTCCTGGCCGAACGGCAGGATCACGAAGCTGTGTTCGGTGGCGTCGAAGCGCAGCGCGGGCTTGGCCTCGATCGCGAGCTCGAAGGCCAGCCGCACGACGTCAGGGCCGCGCTGGGCCACGGTGTAGCGCTTGATGTCGCCGCCGATCGGGTGGTGCTGGACCAGTCCGTCGGTGAGCCGTGCGCCTGTGAACTCCCAGTAGTGGCGCGTGCCCGAGAGGCGGTAATAGGTGGCGTTCGGCGGCCGGCCGGCGAACGGCACGACGATCGCCTGGCGCTGCGACTCGTAGAAGACCTTGCCGATGCGCGCGGCTTCCGCCGCGTGCGCGGGCACGGCGGGAACGACGGCGACGAGGGCTAGAAGAACGGGGCGGCGCAAGCGCGGCCTCCAGGCACGTTCCGGCGGGGGCGACTCTCGTCAGCTTAGCACACGGCGCCGCGCAGCTACGTGATGGATTCAGCGTAGGCCGATCCGACGCGACCTCACCCGACCCGTGAGGCTAGGCGGTGGCGGCAGCGACCTCGGCCGCCTGGCGGATCTGGGCGAGCGGATCGGCGGCCGGGGCGGCCGCGGCGACCGCGGGCGCTGCAGCCGGCACCACTGGCACGGCGGGTGCCGCGGCGAGCTGCGGGGCCACGGCGGGCGTGGGGACCGGGGCGGGCGGTG
>JAKFEW010000090.1:0-103815 GCA_036675505.1 Candidatus Sericytochromatia bacterium | reverse complement strand
GCGGGCACGCCGCCGCGGCCCGGCGCCGGGGCGGGCGCGGGCAGGGGATGACCGGTGATGGGGCGATCTGGAAGGGCCATGGCTGACGTCCGCTCTGGGTGGATCCCGCGCTCAGAATTGATACTGGGCATGGATCGTGAGGAGTGGCGCAGGCGCGAAATAGTTCCGGGCCTGCGGCTGAGCCAGGGCGAGCGGGACGTCGGCGGCGGATAGCCCGAGGCTCAGGTCCGGGGTGAGGGCGAATCGAAGGTCGGCTTCGGCGAAGACACCGGTGGCGGTGGCGCCGCCGATGACCTGTTGGGAGGAAAGAGTGGCGACGCGCCCTTCGGCGCCGAGCGAGAGGCCGATCGGCACGAGGCCTGCGCCACCGAATTCGCCTTCCAGAGTCGTACCCACGCGGTGCTCGGTCACCCCCAGGGGGAAGGCACCAGCCCAGCGATATTTCAGCTCCTGCTGCAGCACGGGCAACCACTGGACCTGCAGACGGCCTTCCGCCATCGGGCTCCACTGCTCGCCTGCGGCGTTGGTGGGTTGCCAGAGGCCGTCGCCATCGAGATCGGTCCAGAAGATGTGACGCCAGCTGCGCCGCAGGTCGACCGCCAGGCGGCCCCAGACCTGCTCGGTGAGGCGGTGGCTGCCGCCCACGCTCGCCCACCCCTCGACGCGTTCGGCCTGGAGGTCGTCGAAGGGCGCGGTGGCTGGCCGCCGGAGGTAGAGCGCCGCGAAATCGGGCAGCTCGCTTGCGGTGCGCAGGCCGGCGAAGAGGTGGCTCGAGCCGGCTGGGCGGTAATGGAACGTGAGGCCGGGGTCGAGGATCGGCTCGCGGCCCCAATAACCACCGCCCAGCGAGCCCTCGAGCTGGACCTGGTCGGACAGCGACCAGAAATCGGACACCCGGGCGTAGCCCTCGGGGCCGGCCTGGCGGCCCCAGACGCGGTGTTGGCCCGTGGCCTCGAGCTTCGGCTGGTGGTCGGCACCGGCGGCTGGACGCCACTGGCCGCGCACCGCCGTGCGGTTCACGAGCAGGTCGGGCTTGCCCGTCGCCGAGGCCTGGCCGCGATCGTAGCCGACGCCGGCAGTGAGCTCGCCGGATTCACCATATTCGGCGTTCACGGAGAGCCCATTCTGGCCACCGGTGAGCGTGCCCGCGGTGCCGGGCGTCTCCCACAGGAAGCCTTGCCCCGCGACGCCCAGGCGGCCGACGCCGGTCCACTCGAGCCATTCCTTCGCGCGCCAGCCCGACCAGCCCCAGCCGGCCCGGCCGTCGACCTCGGTGATGCCGAGCGCGGGACCCCAGAGGCGGGCGTCGTACAGGCCCGCACGGTACTGCGTGAGCGGGCCCCAGCCGCCCAGCACGGCGGTGTAGGGCAGGCGGCTGCCCGGCAACGCCGCGGTCGGCTCCACGGTGGTGGGCGTGACGCCGACCATCAGCGCACGGTTGTCTTCGCTGGTGGCCCGGCGCTGCGCGGGATCGGGCAGGCGCACGCCGCCGCCGGCCGCGCTGCCGGTCGGGGTGACGCGGCCTGTGGTGGTGCGCCCCTGGGTCGAGAGGTCCTCGCCCTGAATCGTGACCGAGGGCAGCTGGGCCGGCAGCTTCTCGTCGCGCTCCGAGCCGGAGCCGCCAGCGCCTGACGACTGGGCCAGGGCGGGGCCCGTCAGCACGGCGAGCGCCGCCGCGCACGCCAGCGAGGCGGCGGCGGAACGCTGGAACACCGGGCTCATGACCGCATCTCCTTGGGCACGTTCTTCTCGATCCAATCGAGCCGGGTGCGCGCTTCCTGGCGCTCCGCAGCCGGTGCCTGAGTGGCCAGGCGGTTGTAGATGTCGATGGCGTCACGCCAGCGGCCGAGCTGCTCGAGCGCCTCGCCGCGCTTGAGCGCGGCCAGCGAGGGCAGCGGCTCGGCGTTCTCGGGGAATTTCAGCGACGCGAGCTCGCGGACGGCTTCCTTGAACTGGCGCATTTCCACCAGCACGGCGCCGGCCCAGTAGCCGCCGAGCGCGGCGCCGAGCGAGCCGGCCGGGCCGAGGCCGCGCGCACCGCGATAGGCCAGCAGGGCCGGGCCCCACTGCTTGCCCGCCCGCTGCAGGTCGCCGAGCCCCATCCAGGCCTGGCGCCGCCGGTCGAGCGGGAACGAGCGGTTCTCCGCGACGCGCCGGTAAAGGTTCTGGGCGCCGGGCTGATCCTTTTGCTCGCGGGCCACCTCGGCCGCCTCGAGCAGCGCCACGGCGGCGACGGGGCGCGAAAGGTAGGCCTCGGAGAGCGCCACGAGCGTCTCGCGCGCGAGCGCCAGCTCACCCGTGCCGCGGTGGGCGCGGGCGAGTTCGTAGAGCACCTGCGGCCGCAGCTCCTGGTCGCTGGTGCCGCGCAGCGTCTCGAGCACGCGCGTGGCCTCGGCCCACTGGCGCTTCTCGAGGTGGGCCTTGCCGGCCCAGAAGGTCAGCGTGGGCGGCGCGGCGTTGCCTGCGACGCGGTGCGTCTCGATCACCTCGTCCCAGGCCCCCTTGCCGTAGAAAGCTTCGCCGATCGCGAGCAGCGTGGCGCGGTCGCTCTCGCCCGGGGCGCCGCGCTTGAGCAACTCCTGGCGTGCCTGCCGGAAGTTGCCGGCCTTGAGGTGGGCCTGGATCACGCCCTGGCGCAGCTCCTCGATCCGGTCCGGCGGCAGGTCGCCCATCGCCATCAGCGCCTCGTACACGCGGCGCGATTCTTCGAACTGGCCATTGTTGTAGTAGGCCGCCGCGAGCTGCTCGCGTGCTTCGTATTGCTGGCCGGCGGTCGCCTGGCCGTGGCCGACGGCGGCCTGCAGGGCGGCGATGGCGTCGGCGTAACGTTTGAGCCGGAACAGCGAGCGCCCCTGCCAGATCAGCGCCTGGGGCGCGAGGCGGTTGCCTTGGTGCGCCTGGGCGAAGGCGCCGAAGGAGGTCGCGGCCTCCTCGAGGCGGCCCTGGCGGTAAAGACTCCAGGCGATCTGGAAGCGCGCGTCCGCGGCCTGGCCGGGGTCGACCTGGCCCTTCAGCAGGACCTCGAAGGTCTGGCGCGCGTTGTCCCAATCGCGCAGGTCGATCAGCACCAGGCCCAGCCGGTACATCGCGTCCTGGCGCGTGCGGCCTTCCCCCATCCGGCGGATCGACTCGGCGTAGGCGTTGCGCGCGCCGGTGAGGTCGCTCAGGCGGTAGGCCGCCCAGCCGAGCCCGTAGTAGGCCTCGGCGATGCGCGGGAAGCTCGGGTGTCGGGCGATCAGCCGGCCGTAGAGCGCGCGGGCGGAGTCGTATTGGCCGAGGCGGTAGCGCGCCTCCGCCTGCCAGAAGGTGGCGTCGTCTTCCAGGCTGCCGCGGTCGACGGCCTCGAGCACGCGCGCGGACTCCTGGTAGTTGCCGGCGTAAAAGTGCGCCATGCCGATCTTGTAGTCGACCTCCTCGCCCTGGCCGGCCAGGAAGGCCTGGTTGCCCAGCACGGCGAGCTGCGAAAAGGCCCGCACGGCCTCCTGGTGCATGGCGAGCGCGAGATAGCTCTCGCCGCGCATCCAGAGCAGCGGACCGAGCCAGCGGCTGCGCGGGAAGGCCGCCTCGGTCTTGCGGCCGAGGGCGATCGCCTCCTGGTGCTCGCCGTTGTCGAACGCCGCGCGCGCCAGCTGGTACTGCGCGTCTTCCGACCAGCTCGAGCGCGGCGCGACGGCCTGCACCCGGTCGAAGTGCTCGAGCGCCTTGCTGGGGTTGCCGATCTGGCGCTCGATCATGCCGAGCGCGTAATGCGCCGCGCCGCGGTAGGTGCTCTGCGGCCAGCGCTTCAGCCAATCCTCGAAAGCACGCTTGGCGTCGGGGAAGCGGCCCTGCTGCCAGACCGCCCACGCTTCGCCGTAGGCGGCGGGCTCGCGAAGCGGAGAGTCCGCGGGCACCGCGCGGTAGTGGCTGATCGCGAGCGTGTAGTCCTTGGCGTCGGCGTAAGCCTCGCCGGCGAGCAGCTCGGCGCGCGCCATCAACGCCTCGTCGCGGCCATGGCGCGCGGCTTCGTTGTAATAGGTGCTCGCGGCCAGGTGTTCGCCGCGCGCGAGCATCACGTTGCCGAGCGCGAGACGCACGGCCTGGGAATAGCGGCTGTTGGGGTAGCGCTCGAGGGCCTGCTTCCAGACGTTCGTCGCCGCCTCCTCCTGCTTGAGGCGCAGCAGCGACCAGCCCCAGGCGAAGAGTCCGCGCTCCTGGTAGGGGCCGAATGCATTGGCGAGCGAGCGGTAGTGCTCGAGCGCCCTCGTGTACTGCCCACTCGTGAAGAAGAGGTCGGCCAGCGGGGCGCGGGCGCCGTCCTTGCGGTCCTCGTCGGCCAGCGTGAGCAGTTGCTCGTAGAGGGCGATCGCCCCCGTGTCGTCACCCTGCGATCGCTTGATCGCGGCGCGTTCCGCCAGGGCCTGCAAGAACCAGCGGCTGTCGCGCGGGATCGTGCCCAGCGTGGCGAGGGCGTCGGCCGGCCGGCCGGCGCGGCGTTGCACGTAGCCGAGCATGTACGCGACGCGATCGCCCGCGCTTTCCACCATCGCGGGATCGCGCAGCGCACGTTGGAGCTCCGCCTCAGCGGCCGGAAAGGCCTGGCGGTCGACCAGCTGGTCGAGCCGCGTCCACCAGGTCAACGTCGAGGCCGGCCCGCGCTCGTTCCAGCCCCCTCGGCCGCCGGCCCCAGACGGGGCGTTGAGGATCTCGCCGCGCTCGTTGGCGCTCGGCAGGCCCGCGGCGGCGGACGCGTGCGCCGGCGGCGCGATCGGGCCGCCCAGCGCGGCGAGCGCGAGGGCCAGTAGGAGGCATGGGCGGGGGCGCACGTACATGTAGGCTCGCGAGAAAACAAAGCGGGAAAGACGCGTCCGCGGCCATTCTACGACCTGGCTGCAGGGAACGCGGTGCGATTGCGCACGCGGATTATAGCACGCTAGCGTTATGTCAGGTCGGGACGCGGGATTCCGGGTTTTGTTAAATAAAAATTAAAGGCAATTTTCGAGACTCTACGCCAAAACAGCGGTTCCGGGCGATCGGCGGATCGAATTATTAAATGATTGTTAAATCCAGCCCTCCCCGCTTGAACCCTCGGGGGTGGAATGTTAAATTGAATTCAACAAGGTTAATTCAAAGTTAATTTCTCGCTAAGACGCCCCCCGGCCACCGCGCCGCCCCCCTAGAGGAGCATCCCATCCGATGATGAACGGTATGAAGCAAGTCGTTCTCCTGACTGCCGCCACGGTCACCGCCGTCGCGGCCGCCGGCTGCGGCATCTCGCCGAACGGCGTGCGTATGGCCGGCGAGCGCGCGGGCGACCTCGGCGCGATGGCCGCCCCCGGCGAAGTCATCGTCAAGTTCAAGGATGCCCGGGGCCGCCAGGCCGTGCTCCAGAAGATGGGCCTCAAGACCATCGCGAAGATCAACAAGGTCGACGCCGTGGTCGTGAAGACCGCCAACGCCGCCGAGACGATCGCCGCCCTCAAGAAGGACCCGAACGTCGCCTACGCCGAGCCGAACTACATCGCCAAGGCGATCGGCCTCGAGAGCCAGGCGCCCGCGATGGGCTTCCGCGCCAAGGGTGAGGACGAGCTGCTCGGCCAGCTCTGGGGCATGAAGACCATCGACGCCGCCTCGGCCTGGGCCGTCACGACCGGCACGCCCGACGTGAAGGTCGCCGTGGTCGACACCGGCATCGACTACAGCCACCCCGACTTCGGCGGCCGCGTCGCCAAGGGCTTCGACTTCATCAACAACGATGAAGACGCGATGGACGACCACTACCACGGCACGCACTGCGCCGGCTCGATCGCCGCGGGCATCGGCAACGGCGGCGTGGTCGGCGTGGCGCCGAACGTCTCGATGGTGGCCGTGAAGGTCCTCTCGAAGAGCGGTTCGGGCTCCTACGCCGGCGTCGCGAGCGGCATCGTCTACGCCGCCGACTCGGGCGCGCAGATCATCTCGATGAGCCTTGGCGGTCCCTCGACCTCGCAGGCGATCGACGACGCGGTCGCGCATGCCAAGTCGAAGGGCGCCCTGGTCGTCGTCGCGATGGGCAACGACAACTCCGAGCGTCCCAGCTACCCCGCGGGCTCGCCGGGCGTGATGGCGGTCGGCTCGACGACCTCGTCGGACACCCGCTCGTCGTTCTCGAACTTCGGCAAGCACATCTCCGTCGGCGCCCCTGGCTCGGACATCCTGTCGACCGTTCCCGGCGGCAAGTACAAGGTCCTGTCGGGCACCTCGATGGCGACGCCCCACACCGCCGGCCTCTGCGCCCTGGTGAAGAGCCGCTTCCCCGAGTTCACCGCCGACCAGATCCGCGCCCAGGTCGAGAAGTCGGTCGACGACCTCGGCGATGCCGGCTTCGACAAGTACTTCGGCCACGGCCGCATCAACGCCGGTCGCGCCATCCCGAAGCCGGACGGCCGCCGCTAAGGCTCGGTCTTCCAACTTCCACTCGACGGGCCGCCCTCTGGGCGGCCCGTCGTGCTAGGCACCCGACTCCCGTCAGCCGTTCCGCGCCTCCAGCGCGCAACGCAGGCCCGCCCGCAACGTGGCGGCCGGCTCCACGTCCGCGGGCATCAGCTCGGCGGCCGCGTCGGTCATCTCGATCGCCCGGCGGAAATCCCCGCGGAAGACCGCCGAGACGGCGGACTCGAGCTTCACGCGGGCGTAGGAGCGCTGGATCGAGGGCGCCTGTTCGCTCACCTCGGCCAGCCAGCGCGCGCTCAGCGCGGCGACGCGTTCCGAAAACTCTTCGAGCGGCTCGTCGCGGAAGCGCTGGGCCAGGTCCGGGGCGAGGGTGGCGATCGGGGGCACGGTTGGGGCCTGTCGCACGGGCGACGGGGCCGCGTCTTGCAACGGCCCTGACGTCCGCGACGTGATGAACGCCGGCACGGCGTCTGACGCCGCGGCACCGGCGGAACGTGCCACCGACGACTCCGACTCGAGCGAGTAAACGAGTGGCGCAGGTTCGGTCGGCCGTTCGGCCGGCGTCGGCACCGCCGGTGTTGGCGGCGCCTCGCGGGCGAGCTGGGCGAGGCCCGCGAGGATGATGCGGCCGCCCAGGTGGCGGCGGGCGGCACCGCGCACGTGCGAGAGCGCCTTGTCCATTTGCTCCTGCGCCTTCGCGACGTCGCCGCGGGCCGTGGCCTCGGCGGCCGACTCGACCAGGACGCGGATCGTCGCGACGCCACCGGCCTTCGTGTCGGAGCCCACGGCGTCCGCCCACGTGCGGCCCACCTGGCGCACGAAGTCGGCGCGGGCGGCGGGCGTCGGAGCACCGACGATCTCGGCGGCCATCGCCTCGATCGCCGCGTCCTGCTCGTCGGGCTCGTTGCGCCCGGGGGGAGCGATGCGTTCGGTGCGCCCGGTGCGCCCGGTGCGCGTCACGGCGCCTTTCCGCCTGGCCGGCGGCTGGAGGGCTGTCGCCTTCGCGGATCCGCCCCGCAGGAAGAACCAGTAGACCGGCCCGAACACCCACGGGAAGAAGAAGGCCAGGAAGGCCCAGAGCATCCACCGTCCATCGAGGCGTCGCTTCGCGTCGATGACCACCCAGGCCGTGAGGCCCAGGCTGACGATCCAGGAGAACCAGCGGAAGTCTTCCATGGCGGGATCCTACCCGCCAGGCGTCAACGTGGCACCCAGCGGAAGAGGATGCGGTGGCGCACCATCCACCAGAGCAGCGCGACGACGCCGGCCTGGCCGAGGGTCGCAATGAAGGCGTTGCCGCCCAGCCGGGGCGCGACGATCACCGTCCAGAGCACCACGATCGGCACGTGCATCAGGTAGACGTAGAGCGAGTGGCGACCGAGCGGCAGGAGCAGCGGGCCGACGGCCCCCGCGAGCGGGCGCCAGGCCTTCTCGATCGCCATGAGCAGGAGCGGGAACAGCGCCGCCACGGCGATCAGCCGCACCGGGCCGAGCAGGCTGCGGTCAGTCGCGGCGAGCCAGGACTCGCGCTCGGGCGAGAGCGCGGGCCAGGCGCCGAGGGTCGCGTCGTACTGGGCCAGGGCGGCCAGGCCCAGGGTGATCCCCCCCAGCCCGATCACCCAGCCGGCGCGCGGGACCCAGGACCAGGCGCGGGCGAAGGCCTCGCGGTGCCAGCCGGCCGCGAAGGTGGCGACGAAAAGGAACTGCCAGGAAGCGAAGGCGAAATACGGCCGGCCGCCGCGATCGAGCGGCGCGGCGCTGAGCGCGTAAGGGTCTAGCCAGTTGAACGCCCAGAAGCCGGCCGACGCGAGCACGACGGCCAGCCACCAGCCGCGCGCGAGGGCAGCCGAGAGCACGGGCGCGAGCAGCAAGAAAAGGACGTACATGGGCAGGATGTCGACGATGGGCGGCGCGAGCTTGAACGTGGCCGCCGCGACGAGGATCTCGCGCCAGCCGCCCGGCGCCGCCTCGAAGGCCGGCCTGGCCCAGCCCGGGGCGACGAGCGCGAGGAGCCCCAGGCCCGCGATCAAGGCGACCGCCGCCACGTAGAGCGTCCACGCCCTGGTGAGCGATTTCCGCGCCACGACGCCGATCCCGCCGGCTTCGAGCCGTTGCCGGGAGATCGTCCCGAGCACGAGGGCCGAGCAGAAGACGAAGCCCTCGGCCGCAGTCACGTAGTAGCGACCGAGCGTGACGGCGTGGATGTAAGACGCGCCGACCAGGTGGTTGACCACCATCACGACGAGCGCCGCGCCGCGCAACAGGTCGATCGCCTGGTCGCGGCCACCGTCCACGCGCGCGGCTTCGCCCGCCTGCGGATGGGTGGCCGGCCCGGCCAATCGGCGCAGGCGAGCGCGGGTCGCGTCTGGACGCAGGGATTTGGTCGCCATTCCGCTACCATTGTAGCCGGCGGCGGCGGAATCGTGCGTGGCGCGTGCACCTGCCGGACGGGCGTCGCTCGCTCCCAGAGCGTGGTAGGATGGCCGTTATGACGACTTTCATGGAACTCGGCGTCAACCCCGACCGGGCCGCGCGGCTCGCCGAGCGCGGCATCAACGAGCCCTCCCCGATCCAGGCGCTGGCGCTGCCGGCCCTCGCAGGCGGGCGCGACGCGTTGCTCGCGGCCCAGACCGGCTCGGGCAAGACGCTCGCCTACCTGCTGCCGGCCCTCGCGCGGCTCGAGGCCACGCCACGCGCGGTGTCGGTGGTCTCGGGCAAGGGCGGCATGGCGGCGACGCCGGGCGTGCTGGTGCTCGTGCCCACGCAGGAGCTCGGCATGCAGGTGCGCGACGTCGCGCGATCGCTGCTCGAGGGCACGGACCGTACGGTCGCCGAGCTGATCGGCGGCGCGAACCCCCAACGACAGGCGGAGCGGCTCAAGGCGGGCGCCGACGTGATCGTCGGGACGGCCGGCCGGGTGGTGGACTTCATGACCCGGGGCAAGCTCAGCCTGGCGCGGATCAAGGTGGTCGTGCTCGACGAGGTCGACCAGCTGGCCGACACGGCCCACCGCCCCGACGTGATCGCGGTGCTCGCGGCCGCGGCGGTCGGTCGCCAGGTGATCGCGGCGTCGGCGACGCTGGGCGATGCATCGCGCAAGTGGGCGAGGGGCTTCATGAAGGACCCCGCCGAGCTCACGGCCGAGACGTCGCTGACGCTGCCGCCGGCGCTGGTCCACCAGGCCGTCGTGGCGGAGGAGCGGGACCAGCTGCCGCTTTTGCGTAAACTGCTCGCTAACTTGAAGCCATCCGGGGCGATCGCCTTCTACAACACGGCGGCGGACATCGACTGGATCACCCAGAAGCTGGTCCACCACGGCGTGCGAGCTGCCGGGCTCCATTCCGGCGTGCACAAGCTCGACCGCGCGAAGGCGATGCAAGACTTCCGTGCCGGCAAGCTTCAGCTGCTCGTCGCCACCGAGCTCGCCGCCCGCGGCCTCGATCTCGGGGCCGTCACGCTGGTTTTCAACCTCGACCTGCCGCGCGGCCCCGAGGAATACGTCCACCGCGTGGGCCGCACAGCGCGCATGGGCCGGGCCGGCACGGCGATCACCTTCGCCGACCCCAAGGAGGCCTGGGTGCTCGAGAAATTCGAGAAGAACCTCGGCATCGCCTTCGAGCGGCCGGTCTACAGCCACGGCGAGCTGCGCGAGGCGACGATCGCGGACGAGCGGCGCGAGGCCCGGAAGACGAAGGAGAAGGTGAAGAAGGACGAGGTCCGCACAGCGCACAAGGCGGCGGTGGAGATCGCGGAGATCCAGGGCTTGCCTGCGCCGCGGATCAAGAAGCCCAAGAAAGACAAGGGTCCGCAGCCGACCGCTCGCCAGAAGGCCAAAGGTAAGGAGCGCAAGGAGCAGCGCAAGGCGTCGGGCACCTGGAAGCCCGCCGCGCCGAAGCCGACAGGGCCGCGGACGCCGCGCGCGAAGCCGGAGGCGCCGGAGGCACCGGCAGCGCCGAGCGGGGAGACTACCTGAGTGATTCGTAGGCGGTGAGCACGCGCGTGATTGCCGCCTTCTCGTCCTGTGTCACCACATGCTTGGCCTGGCCGTTGGTGCCGTCGAATCGGACCACGGCGGTGCGCGAGCCGGCGATCGCGCGGAGCATCGCGAGGCGTCTGCGATCCACCTGGGTGTCGTACCACTCCCAGGCCTGCTCGGAGGTCACCGAGATGTCGCCCTGGACCTCGAGCAAGCCGTAGGGCGGGTTGTCGATCGCGTACTTCCGGCCGTCGACGTGGAAGTACAAGGCCTCGAGCCCGAGCCGCTCGGCGCTCCGGCGGCTCACCCAGCGCACCCGCAGGTACAGCGTGGGCGCCGCATGCGCCGCCTTGGCGACGTAACAATGGACGCCCGTGGCGCTGCGGTTCGATTCGTCGGTCGTCTGGTCGGTGTAGGAGACCAGGCCGCGCATCTCGTCATGGTCGACGCGCATCGCGGCGAGCGCCGCGCCGGGTGCCGGATGGTGGGCGGCCGGCGCAGCGTGGTGTGTCGCCGGCGCAGCGTGGTGTGTCGCCGGCACAGCGTGGTGTGCCGCCTGGTGCGCCCGCACCGCGTGCGGCCTGTGTGGCACGGCCATTGGCGTCGGCGCGGCGTGAGGCTGGCCCTTCGCCGGCTTGGCCGGCTTTTGCCACGGCAGCTGGATCGCCATCCGCTCGACGCGCTGAGTGATGGCGGGGGCCTGCCCGACAGCGTAGAGCATCGCGACGGCGCCGACGAGCGCGGGAACGGCGAGGGCGCCCCCGGCGATCAGGGACAGGATTTCGTTGCGACCGAAGCCCGCAGCCATCGCCATGCCTTCGCCGCCCTAGTGAGCGGGCAAGGGTTCGGCCGGCGCCGGGCGCTTGACCCGGATCCGGCCACCCGCCGGATGCTGGACCACCGGAACGGATTTCAAGTAGTTCAGAAACGCGTCGCGCACCAGCACGCCGGTCTGCTCGTAGGTGCCCCCCTTGAGGAACACCTCGGCGCCGTCGTTGCCATGCGCCAGGTAGTCGATCGTGGTCACCGTGTAGACGCGGTTCGGGTCGAGCGGCTTGCCGCCCACCATCACCTCGGTGGCCTTGCCGCCGTCCACCACGAAGCTCACGCCCGAGACCTGCAGGCTCCCGCTGCGGCCCGATCGGCCGGCCGCGAAGTCGAGCAGCTCCTGCAAGACGCTGCCCTTCACTTTCGCGGTGACGAGCGTGTTGTCGAAGGGCAGCATGCTGAACACCATCCCGCGCGTGACCTCGCCCTTGGGTAGCGGCGCGCGGATGCCGCCCGAGTTCATCAGGCCGACCTCGGCGCCGGTCTGGGCGCGCAGGGAGTCGGCGATCAGGTTGCCGATCGGCGCGTCGCCCTCCGCCTTGCGGGTGTTCAGGAACTCGACGTCGGTCTTGCCGACCACCTGCTTCATCTGGGTGTCGATCTGCGCGGAATACCTGGCGATGGTCGCGGCGATCGCCGGGTCCGGCGGGATGTCCGTCGTCACGGGCAAGAGGCCACCCTCCATGCGCGTGACCTTGCGGTCGTCCACCACCAGGTCGATCCGGCCGACGTACTCGCCCCACTGGAAGGCCTGGGCCACGAGCGTCTCGCGGTCCGGCGACTTCACGCGGACGGGCTTCTCGACCTTGGTGTGGCTGTGTCCGCCGACGATCACGTCGATGCCCGGGACTTCCTTGGCGAGCGCGATTTCTTCTTCGTGGCCGGTATGCGAGAGCACGATCACGACGTCGGCCTGCTTCCGCACCTGCGGAATCATTTGCTTGAGCACCGTCGCGGGCTCGACCAGCGAAACGCCGCTGCGGCGGGTCTCGGCGATCGCCTTGTAGGCGTTCTTGCCCATGACGCCGATGACGGCGATCTTCACCCCGCCGCGTTCGAAGAGCTTCCAGCCCGGGAAGATCGTCTTGCCTTTGGCGTCGACCAGCGTGGCCGCAAGCGGCGGCGAAGCCAGGTGCTTGGCCTGTTTCTGGAGGTTGGCGAGGCCGTTGTCGAGGTCGTGGTTGCCCACGGCGATCGCGTCGTAGCCCGCCTGGCGCATCGTGATGTAGTCCGGCTCGCCTTCGAAGAAGGTATACAGCGGCGTGCCCTGGAAGACGTCGCCCGCGTCGAGGATCAACACGTTGCGGGTCTTGGCCTTGATGCGCTGGAACAGCGTGGCACGGCGGGCGACGCCGCCGACGTCCTTGGTCTGGCGCGTATCGAAGGCCTCGAGGTGGTTGTGCGTGTCGTTGGTGTGCAGGATGGTCACCTCGACCGGCGCCGCGAAGGCGGGCGAGGCGGGACCAGCGAGGATGAGAGCCGCGGCGAGGAATGGCGCGGCTTTGCAACTGAACGAGATCATAGGGTCCTTTTCCAGGTCAGAGGAGCACGGAATCGCGGGCGGGCGTGATCGGCGCGCCCATGCGGCATTGCTCGCATTCGTCCGCCGGCACGAGCGGCGCGTCGGCACGGGCAAGCCACTCCAGCGGCCAGGTATGCGGCCACGGCGGAGTCGAGCGATCCATCATGACGCCGACGCCGGTCACCTGAGCGCCGACCGACTCGACGAGCTTCGCCCAGCCCGCCAGGTCCGTCCGGTCCGTCAGCATCGCTTCGCACAGGACGGCGCGCTCGCCGGCCTGGATCGTCTGGCCCGGCGCGAGCACCCAGCCGCCGTCGCGCGGCGAGGCCAGGACCAGCCGTGCCCGCACGGCGCGCGCCAGCTCGAGGCCCAACAGGCAGCCCGGTCCGGGCGCCGCGAGGACGACGTTCGGCCGCAGCGTGCGATACGCGGCGCCGAGCGTGGCCGCCAGGCTCGACGCGTACTCCGGGTGTTGGAGCACGCGCATGACGTGGGTCGCCTGGCCGGTATGCCAGTGGTCGTCGACCGAAAAATGTCCGTCCTGGAAGACCTCGGTCTTATCCAGGATCGCCCGGACCTGAGAACGTGTCAGCATGGGGCGAGCCTCACCGATCTACCGCCAATCCAGCGGATGGTAACCCACGATATCGCGGTTGGTGCCGAAAACCTGCGTGATAGGCAAGTTGAGCCCCTGGAAGGGCGCCACCAGCTGTGGCGGGAATGTATTGCCGCCCTGGTTGCCAGGCAGGTATTGCGTCTGGAACACCCGTGAGATGCCGGGCGCGTTGGCCTCGGTGCGCAGGAAGTACATGGTGTTCGGCCGCTCGGTCGACCAGATCGGCGAGCTCTCGCGGCTGGTCGGATCCGTGTTCGAGATGTTCAGCGGCGTCACCGTGGGGCTCTGCTGGAGCTCCTGGACGTAGATGCGCTGGAACTTGTTGGCGCTCGACTGATAGTTCACGACCGGGCCGAAGCGCGTATAGGCGAGCGACTGGCCGTTGGGGTGCCAGGTCGGCTCGACGGCCCAGTTGTCGCCGTCGCCCTGCAACGCGCTGACCTCGCGCGTGTAGTTCCCGCGCCGGTCCATCAGGAACACGTTCCAGTTCTGCGAGCGGCCGCCGGGGCTCTGGAGGTTGTTCTTGCGGGCGGTCAACGCGATGATGCGGTCCTCCGGAGCGGTGGCCACCGGGTTCCAGGCCGGGTGGCGATCGTCCCAGTTGTTGTTGGTGAGGCGCGTGACCGCGCGGCCGCCCTGGGTCTGGTCGACGTTCATCATGTAGATGTCGTAGGTGCCGCCGGTGCTGGTGGTCTCATGGTTGCTCGCGAAGAGCAGGTAGGTGCCGTCGGGGCTCCAGGCCGGGTCGATCGAGGAGCCGGTCGGAAAGTTGGTGAGGTAGATGACCTGGCCCGCCGAATCGCGCATCGCGATTTTGCTGGTGCCGTCGCCCGGGAAGATGACGAAGGCGATGCGCTCGCCGTTCGGCGCGATCGTGGGCGAGGTGCCCTTGATCGGCTGGTTGTTGAGGTCGAGCAGCGGCTGGGGCTGCGACTGCATCTGGCCACCGCCCGAGTCGATCGCGATGTTCAGCGTGCCGTTCTGCCCGGCGCCGGCCTGGCTGGGGTCCGAAGCCGAGAATACGACGGTGGAGCCGGTGATCGTCACCTGGCGGGAGAGGCGGGTGGTGTGAGGGCCATCCTGGGCGAGCACCTCGATCGTGTCGTTCTGCTTGATGCCGTCGGCCGCCGGATAGCTCGACGTGTAAGGCGCATAATAGCGCACCTGGTTGCCCGCGCGCACGAAGCTCCCCTGCGCCGCCTGCTCGCCGTTGAGGCCGACGATGCGGCCCCGCTGCGCGCGGTAGTAGAAGTACGGCTGCCGGAAAAGTCCGATTTGCGCCTCGAGCCGGATCGTCGTGCTCTCGCCGACCCGCGGATTCGGGTTTTCCAGGTTGACGGAGTAAATGATCACCTGTTGAGGGCAGCCGGCGAGCAACGCCACGGCGGCCAGGGAGGTGGCAAAGGCCGTCACCAGCTTGCGGGGGGTGCGCACGGGAAGCTCCGAATTCTCTAGTGCAGGCGCTGGACGGCCGTTCGTCCGTCCGCCCCCAAATATACCCTCCTGCCCGCGGATCTGCACCGGGCCCCTGGCAATGCCTTTAAGCTTCGTTTAATTTTCGATGCAAAACGCCCACAAGGGGGGCGGAACCCCGAATAGGTACGTGGAGGAACCGCCTTTGAGCACGCGCCCGTTGCCCAGCCATCGCCACGCCGCCGGCCGTCGTCCTGTCGGTTCGGGCCGCCTGGTCACCTCGACCGTGCCTTCGTTCAAGCTGGCGTTCCCGGCGCCGCCCGGCTATGGCGTCAACCATGAGTTCTACGAGCTGCGCCAGGCGGCGAACCGCGTCTACCAGTCGCGCCGTGCGGCCTACCGCACGATGAGCCAGCAGCTCGACGCGTCCGAGATGCTCGACTACGTGCGCCAGGACGTGATGATGCGCTTGCTCGAGGTCGAAACGAAGCCGCTCGGTCCATTCCGGATCGCGCGCTTCCGCTGGGTCGACGCCACGAAGTTCCGCGCCTGGCTGCCCTACCAGCGCAGGCAGGTCGAGGCCCTCTACGGCGAGTTCCGCCGCAAGATCCTGGACCGCCTGCCGGGGCTCGATCTCGGCAAGTATTAGTCGTCCGAATCCTCGTCCTGGAAGAGCTCGGCGAGGTCTTCCTCGCTGAGCTGGGCGCCCATCAGGCCGCTCAGCGCTTCCGCCGAGACGTACGTCGTCTCCTCGATCACCTGGCCGTCGCGCAGCGGATCGGAGAGCGGCTCGAGCCGGAGCGTGCGTTCGTCGCAGACGAGGTCGAAGGCGGCGCCGACTTCCCCGACCCGCGCGATGCGCATGTAATCGAAGCCGTTCACGTTCACGTATAGCCGCTTGTTGGCGACGATCGTGGCGGCGGCCTCATGGGTGAATACCTGGCTCACGATGCCTTCGCCCTCGGCGCGGATCTCGTCCCCGATCTTGTCGGCATAGCGGACGTGACCGAGATCCCGCAACACGCGGACCATGTCGCGCCGATTGGCGATGATACCCTCGTCCACGATGCATGGGATGCGGTTGCGGCTTTCGCGTTCTTCGCAGCTCATGGCGCCACCCCCTCTCCTGATACACCTGTCCATCGTCGATATTAACGGAGATTCGCCCGGGCGTCTGCCGGGGAGCGTGCATTGACGCTATAATTCACGCATGCTCGACCTCCTGGCCCTCTCCGCGCAGCTCGCCTCGATGGGCGATGACCTCGCGCGCCGATCCGACGACGCGCGCGCCCGGCTGGCTGCCGCGGTGGCGCTGCTCGGGCGCGCCGAGCACGAGGGTGAACGTCTCGCCGCGCGCCTCGAGGCATTCCAGGCCCTGCGCACGCCGCCCTGGCCCGTCGCTTTGCCGCTCGAGCCGATCGCGGGACCGCTCCCGGCGCCCGCGCCCCCCGGGCCGCACACCGTGGTCGCGGCGGATGGATCGCAGATCGCGCCGAGCCACCACGAGATCGCGCTCTGTTGCCTGGTGAACGTCGGGCGGATCCTCATCACCTACGGCACAGGCGAGCGGGCCTTACAAGACAGCCGCCCGACGCTCTACCACACCGAGGAAGACCTGCGACCGCTGATCGGTGGGCGCCGCCACGCGATGACCGAGGAGCTGCTCGGCACGCTGCGCGGCTTCCAGGAGCTCGACGCGCTGGTCGAATTGGCTGAGCTCGCGATCGAACGGGGGCGGCCGGCGATCGCGCTGGTCGACGGCACGCTCGTGCCCTTCATGCTCGATGGCAAGGGCGCGGAGTTCCAGGACGAGGTGGCCCAGCGCCACGTGCAGGCCTATGACCGGCTGCGGATGCTCGGCGTGCCGGTGGCCGGCTACGTCTCGAACGGCCGCGCGCCGGAGGTCGTCAACATGCTCCGGTTGGTCGCCTGCCCGAAGCCCGCGCTGATCTGCGATACATGTGCGAAAGACCAGCCGCCATGCGAAAGCCACCTGCCGCTCGCCGATCGGCGCCTGTGGGAGACGCGCCTGCGGCCAGGCGAGCGCTCGCCGCTGTTTGCGAGCCAGGCGGCCGTGCTGGCGCGCTACGGCGAGCACCGCACGGCGTTCTTCTACGTCCACGTCGGCGCCGAGATCGCCCGCCTCGAGGTGCCGCTCTGGGTGGCGACCGAGCCGGACTGGCTCGACCGCGTGCATGCGGTCGCGCTCGACCAGGCCGCGAAGGGCCTCGGCTACCCGATCGCGCTGGCCGAGGCCCACCACCGGGCCGTCGTGTCCGGCGAGGATCGCGCGCGGTTCTTCGCCCTGGTGGGGCAGCGCCTGGCGCGCGCCGGCCTGCCGATCGCCATGAGCCCGAAGCAGGTGAAGAAGCGCGTGGGGGTGGTCTGATGGCCGCGATGACGATGGCTGTGACCCGCATCGGCGAGGTGATCCGGGCGAGCACGACGACGTTCGTCGCTCAGGTCGCCCGCGAAGCCGCCGCCGATCTCGCGCTGCCGCGGCCGCCGGCCTTCGGCTCCTTCGTGCGGGCCGTGGCGGAGGACGACGGGCTCGAGACTTATGCCGTGGTCTACCACGCCGAGACCGGCGGCGTGGACGGCGCCCACCGGCCGATCGCGCTCGACCTGTCGCGCCAGGAGCTTCGCGAGCGCCAACCCCAGGTCTTCGACTTGCTGCGCACCGATTTCGCCGCGGCGATCGTCGCGCACCGGCGGGACGGCCAGCTGCGGCACCACCTGCCGCCGTTCCCGGCCCAGGTGCACGATTTCGTGTATCCGTGCGCGACGACGGATCTGCTGCTGGTGACGGGGAAGCTGGACTTCCTGCGCGCGCTGCTGGCCTTCACCGAAGGGCCGGCCGACGAGCTCGTGGCGGCGGTGGTGCGCCAGGCGACGGCCGCGCGGGGCGGCGACCGGGAGTTCCTGCTTGCGGCCGGGCGGACGCTGACGCGGTTGCTGAAGCACGATTACGGCCGCCTGCAGGCGATCCTGGGGATGTTGGCGTGAGTCTCGTGTTTCGAGCCCCTTCAACGAACTCGAGGCGCGAAACTCCAAACACGCAACTCTAAACTCGCAACCCGAGCGGAGCGAGCGGCACTTGCTGCACCTGGTCGACGACCCCTGGCAGCAGCGCGCGCGCGCTGTTGTAGAACGGCTCCGGGTCCCCGCTCACGAGGAAGCGGTGCGCCGGTCGCGCGGCGGCCGGCGCCAAGAGGCCCTGGGCCGCGAGGATCGCGGTCGCGCGGGCCACCACGCCGGCTGCGGGATCGACGAGCGCGACGCCGGGCAGCACCGCGCGGATCAGCGGCGCGAGGTGTGGGTAATGGGTACAGCCGAGCACCAGCGCGGCAGGCGGCGCTGCCAGGAAAGGCGCCAGCGCGTCGGCGACGATCGCCCGCGCGCCCTCGCCGCTCCAGGCGCCGGACTCCACGAGCGGCACCAGCGCTGGGCAGGCGACTTCATGGACGGCGGCGTCGGGGGCGATCGCCGTCACGGCCCGGCCATAGGCGCCGCTGCGCACGGTGGCCTGGGTCGCGACGACGCCGATCGCGCCGCCGCGAGCGGCCGCGACGGCGGCCTCGGCGCCCGCGTCGATCAGGCCGAGCAGCGGCACGGGGCAGTCGCCGCGCAGCGCCGGCAGCGCGAGCGCCGACGAGGTATTGCACGCGATCACCACCAGCTTCGCGCCTGCGCCGACCAGGATCTCGAGGATCTCGCGGTTGAAGGCCAGGATTTCGGCGGCCGAGCGGGGGCCGTAGGGCACGCGCGCCGTGTCGCCGAAATAGGTGACCGACTCACCGGGCAGGCGGGCCAGCACCTCCCGGACGACCGAAAGGCCGCCGAGGCCGGAATCATACAGAGCGATGGGGGCGAGCGCGTTCACACGCGATCCTCTTCACGTCGGAAAGCTGGCCCGATCCTATCACGCGGCCAACATGCTCGGTGGTGCGTAAATCACATGCCGGAGGTCGCTTCATAATTCGTAAAGACCCGGCGGGAAAGACCCCAGGCCCCACGGCGGGCAGTTCGAGGGTATAATCCTATACGGCGCGGTCATGCGTCGTCCGGGGGTTCTATCGCCCTCCGTAGTCCAGGCCAAGTCGCGGTTTTCGCCGCTTTTCGGCCAGAGCGATTCAGGAGTCCGTCAGCGCGATGGCCGACAACTACGAAGACGAAGAAGAATATTACGGCGAGGAAGAAGAAGGCTACGCCGACGAAGACGGCATGGAGGACTATGACGAGGAGGACGAGGACGCAGCTCCCGCCGCCTCGAAGTCCAAGGGCGGCGGCAAGGACTGGGTCAAGACCGCGCTGATGGGCATCGCCGCCTTGCTGTTCCTCGGCGGTGGCGGCTATTACGCCGCCACCATCTTCGCGCCCGAAGTCGTCCACGACCTCGTCAACAACCTGCCTTTCGTCAGCCAGGGCGGTGACGACCAATTCGCCGAGCAGCCTCCCGCCGAAGGCGCCCCGCCGACCGGCGAAGGCGCGGCGGTGCCCCCGACGGAAGGCGGCGACGTGGCCGCCGTGCCCCCGCCGCCGAAGCCTGTGGCGAAGCCGCCCAAGCCGAAGCCGAAGCCGGCCGTGGCCCCGAAGCCCAAGAAGATGCCCATGCCCACCGCCGCGGAATTCGCGACGGAAGGCGTGCCGCCGGCGGCGAAGCCCGCGTCCAAGTGGAAGAAGCCGGCCTGGAAGAAGCCCACCACGGCCGCCTCCGCCTGGAAGAAGCCCGGCATGACCCCCTGGCAGGCCAAGCAGGCCGCGCGCAAGGCGTGGCTCGCGAAGAAGCAACGCTGGGCCCGCGCCGGCTACAAGAGCCGCTACGCGAGCACCTGGCGTGCCCGTCACGCCTCCGCCTCGAAGTGGAAGCCGCGCTACGCCCGGACCTACCGTTCGCGCTACGCGAGTGGTTGGCACACCCGCTACGGCAGCCCCGCCGCCCACGGTGGCGGCTGGCACACCCGTTACGGGCAGCCGGCCTACTCGACCGGCACGCGCTGGATCCCGGGACGGCCTGCCTACATCCCCTGGGGTGGCGGCTCGGGTTCCTGGCAGCGCACCTACGCCCGCCCCGCCACCCGCACCTGGCGCCAGACCTATCAGGCGCCGCGTGGCGGCCGGTATGGCGTGCAGGTCGGCTCGTTCGCCGATTCGGGCAACGCGTCCGCGCTGGCCGGCCAGCTGCGTGCGCAGGGCATCCCGGCCTACGTCGGCCGCCGCTCCGGCGTGAACCGCGTTTACGTGGGCAACTACGGCAACCGCAACCAGGCGGGCGCCGCGATGCGCACGCTCCGCAGCCAGGGCATCCCGGCCGCGGTGACGGCCCACTAGCACCCTTCCCTTCTCCCCCGTGGGGGAGAGGACCGAAAGCCCACCAGGCGCAGGCCTGGTGGGCTTTCGGTGAGGGGGCCTCGGGCCCACAAAAAACCGCTGAGGCGGGCTTAAGGTAATCATCACCTCGCCGGAACCAGGATTAGGGTGCCGCGGGCCGACAAGGCTACGCAGAGGAGTACCCCATGCCATCTCGATTCCTGCCCTGCACGTTCCCTGCGGCGATCGTCGCGCTCGCCGTCACCGGTTGTGGCCGAGTCCCCGTGGCCACCGCCCGCCCGCTCGACGTGCCTGCCGTCCAGGCGCGTGTGCAGGGCGTGCCGGCGGCCGATGGCGAGCCCATCGGTCGGCTCGCAGACTTCGCCTGGCTGACCGGTCGCTGGGGCGGCGCGTTCAACGGGTTGCCGCTCGAGGAGAGCTGGAACGCGCCGGCGGCCGGGCTGATGAGCGTGTCGATGCAGCTCCACGACGGCAAGCGGCCGCTGATGTTGCAGATCGGCTCGCTCATCGAAACGCCTCAGGGCGTGACGTTCCGGTTCCGCCACTTCACGCCCGACCTGACGCCGATGGAAGGCGCTCCCGCGATGCTCGATCTCGTGAAGCTCGAGCCGGGCCGGGCCGACTTCGAGAACCCGGTCCACGGGCGCCCGAAGCGCACGAGCTTCATCCGCGACACGGCGGACGTGCTGCGGGTCCGCTCGGAGATCATCAACGGCGACAAGGTCGAGGTCCACGAAGCCGTGGTGAGACGGATTCCCTAGATCGACGCCCGGGCGGGGCGGAACACGAGCTTCGTGCGCAGCTCCGCTGCGACATCCTCGGCGTAAGCGTCCAGCCATGCCGCGACCTGCGCGCGCAGCGCCTCGGGCTCGGGCGTGTCCGGCGCCAGCGTGATCACGTGGCCCTCGCAGATGACGCGCTCGCTATCGGTGTAGAGCTTCGTCGTCGTATTTTCCCAATCGACGTGCTCCGCGCCAGGGAACGCGAAATCCTGCTGCACCCAGCGCGCGGCGATGATCTCCTGGAGTTGGCCGTCGGCGATCGCGAAGTAATGGAGGATCTCGTCCTCCATGTCCGCGTCGGAGCGCAGATAGTAGACGCGCCAACCGCGGCGGGCCAACAGCGGCAGCACGTTTTCCTCGGTGGCCTCGTCCATGAGGTCGTCGTCGAGGAAATCGTCGACCACGGCGACCTCGTCGGCGTAGAGCCGGCCCTGGTTCATGATCGGGTCGATGACCAGGATGAACGGATACTGGTAGACGGTGCGGCCGTCCTTGTCGCGGAAAAGGGCGAGTTGCATGCACCCATCATACCCGCTCGTATCAAGCGCGGATTAAATGTGTGACATAACACCACTTGACGACACGAAACCTGCCTTGACATGGCGACGTTGATCGGGTTTCTTAACCGCGGCTTAGGACGGGCTTTCTGGCTACGTAGCCTGGCCTTCAGTCAGGCTTAACCTTGATCCGACCCATGGTCGTTCGCCGAAAAGGCGCGTAGTTGGCTGAAAAGCACCTGATGGCGCGCCATAGCGGTGTCGGCTACTAATGGATTCTTAGCAAACGTTTAACATTTCTCAACGAAACTTCCAACGAAGGGTTAATCAAGCGGATTTACAATAAGCAACATCGAGCGTGACGGCCGTCACAAACGCTTCGACCCCCGGCGAATCGGCAGGAACGAGACCCCAAAGGAGGGCTTCCCCACATGCCCAAGGACCTCACCAAGCTGTCTCTGAAAGAATTCGACACCATCCAGGGTGGTGACGATCAGCGCTACCAGTGGAACAACGGCTCGCTCGAGCTCTTGATCCGGCAGTCTGGCGAGGACGACGACGGCTACAACGAAGACTGAGCGCTCAGACGCTCGCCGTCGCGGCCGCCTCCCGAGGGAGGCGGCCTTTTCTTTTGGGTCCCGCTTTGGTAGTTTGGGAACCCCAGGAGGCCCGTGCAAGATGCCGCGTACGTTCTACATCACCACCGCCATCGACTACACGAACGCCCCGCCGCACATCGGCCATGCGTACGAGAAGATCGCGGCGGACGCGATCGCCCGCTGGCACCGCATGCTGGGCGAGGACGTCTTCTTCCTCACCGGCGTCGACGAGCACGGCGTGAAGATCGAGAAGGCCGCCGCCGCCGAGGGCATCTCGCCCCAGGAATTCGTGGGCCGCATCTCGCCCCAGTTCATCAGCACCTGGGCCAAGCTCGGCGTGAAGTACGACCGCTTCATCCGCACCACCGACGACCACCACGAGAAGGCCGTCCAGCAGGCCTTCTCGCGCCTGCTCGCGCAGGGCGACATCTACAAGGCGAAGTACGAGGGCCTGTATTGCGCCGGCTGCGAGGAGTTCAAGAACGAGCGCGATCTCGTCGACGGCAAGTGCCCGCAGCACGGGGCGCCGCCGCAGCCGTTCTCCGAGGAGAACTACGTGCTCGCGATCGCCAAGTACAAGGACCGCATCCGCGCCCACATCGAGGCCAACCCGGACTTCGTGCAGCCTGAGTCGCGGCGCAACGAGATCCTCAACCTGCTCGAGACTTTCCCCGACGTCTCGGTCTCGCGCCAGAAGGTCAAGTGGGGCATCCCGGTGCCCGGCGACGAGAGCCAGGTGATTTACGTTTGGATCGACGCGCTGCTCAACTACGTCACGGGCATCGGCTGGGGCTCGGACGAGGCCATGTTCGCGAAGTATTGGCCCGCGAATTGCCAGCTGATCGGCAAGGACATCACGAAGTTCCACTGCATCATCTGGCCGACGGTGCTGCTCGCGCTCGACATCCCGTTGCCCAGGCAGGTCTATGGCCACGGCTGGGTGAACATCGGCGAGCAGAAAATGAGCAAATCGCTCGGCAACGTGATCGAGCCGAACGCGATCGCCGATCAGTTCGGCGCCGATGCGCTGCGGTATTACCTGCTGCGCGAGATCACCTTCGGCAAGGACGGCAGCTACACCTTCGACAACTTCAAGCTGCGCGTGAACGCGGACCTCGCCAACAACCTCGGCAACGCGCTCAACCGCACGCTCGGCATGCTCGAGAAGAACTTCCAGGGCGCGGTGCCCGCGGACGTGCCGGGCGTGACCGCCGAGCTGCGTGATCGCGTGGTCGAGACCCGCGCGACGGCCGCCGTGCATATGGAGAAGCTCGAGATCCAGGAAACGCTCGAGACCCTCTGGGGCCTGATCGACGCCGTGAACAAGTACATCGACACCCAGGCTCCCTGGGCGCTCGCCAAGGCCGGCGAGACCGAGAAGCTGGGCGGCGTGCTGTATGGCGTGCTCGAGGCGCTCCGCGTGGTCACGATCCTGGTGTCGCCCTTCATCCCGCACCTCGCCGAGAAGCTCTGGGAGCAGATCGCCGTGCCCGAGGCGCTCGCCGACCAGCGCTGGGAAGCGCTCGAATGGGGCGGCCTCGTGGCAGGCCAACAGACCAACAAGACCGGCCCGGTCTACCCGCGCATCGAAGACGAGCTCGCCGAGGCGGGCACGAAGAAAAAGTAGCGCCTGCGGGCCTAATCCGGCGCCGGTCGCCGCGAGGAGCACCCCACCATGACGATATCGCTCGTCGACACCCACTGCCACCTCGACGTCCCGCAATTCGACGACGACCGGGACGAGATGCTCGCCCGCGCCCGCGCGGCCGGCGTGGGCACGATGATCGTGCCGGGCATCGCGATCCCCGACATGCCGCGCGTGCTCGCCATGGCCGACGGCCACGCCGACATCTTCGTGGGCGTCGGCGTGCACCCGCACGAGGCCGGCACCTGGACGGACGAGACGCTGGAACGCCTGCGCGCATGGGCCGGCCACCCGAAGGTCGTGGCGATCGGCGAGATCGGCCTCGACTACTATTACGACCACGCCCCGCGCGAGGTGCAGCAACAGGTCTTCCGCGACCAGATCCGGCTGGCGGGCGAGCTCGGCAAGCCCGTCATCGTGCACAACCGCGACAGCCACGGCGACGTGCTGCGGCTGCTCCAGGAGAACCTCGTGCACGCCGCCGGCGGCGTGATGCACTGCTTCTCTGGCTCGCTCGAGCTCGCCCGGCAATGCATCGCGATCGGCATGTACATTTCCTTCGCCGGACCTTTGACGTTCAAGAACGCCCACAGCCTCCAGGAAGTGGCGGCCGGCCTGCCGCTCGACCGGCTGCTGGTCGAGACGGACTCGCCCTACCTCGCGCCCGTGCCGCACCGCGGCAAGCGCAACGAGCCCATGCACGTCGGCCATGTGGCGGCCAAGCTCGCGGATTTGCACGGCTGCCCGGCCGAAGAGGTCATCCGGGTCACCAGCGAAAACGCCAGGAAGCTGTTCAGGCTGCCGGGTTGAGCGAGATGGGCGGGTGGACGGAACCTGCTCGCCCCTTTTCTCGTATAGGTGATTGAGCGGGTCGCGCGCCCCGCCGGTCCACCCAATCCCTTCCTGAGGAGTTTCCGATGTCCGCCAACCGCCCCCGCAATTTCGGTCTCGCCCTCGCCTGCGCGCTGGCTCTGATGAGCTCGGCCTGCGTGGTCTCCCCGCTGGTCGTCGACGACCGCGGTCCCGGCGGCCTCGGCCGCGGTGGTCAGGTCGCCCAGGGCATCAACCCGAACATCGACGCTTTCACGGCCAACCCGATGGCGACGTCCGACAAGGACGCGAAGATCACCTTCACCGTGGTCGCGGGCTCGCCGACCGGCGCCCCGCTCCAGTACAACTGGTCGGCCACGAAGGGCGTGCTGAGCACCAACACGGGCCAGGTTGTCTACTGGTCGCCGACCAAGGCCGACGGATCGCTGGAGACGCCCGGCGACGCCCAGATCACGGTCATCATCACGAACGCCTCCGGCGGCTCGCGCGTCGGCACCGCGACGGTCAAGATCCTGGCCGACGGCTCCACGAAGGTCGGCCCGATCGGCGCCGGCACCGCCTCGCCTGCGCCCGCCGCTTCGGCGAAGCCGAGCGAGAAGCCGAGCGCCGCGCCGTCCGCGTCACCCTCCGCAGCCGTGACGCTCTGCGATGTCACCAAGGTCGAGCCCAAGGCGGCCGCCCCGTCCGACAAGGTCACCATCCACGGCAGCGGCTTCGCCGGCGACGTGAAGGTGATGCTCGGCGAGCTCGAGGCCGAAATCGTTCAGGTCAACGAGTCCACGATCGTCGCCACGGTGCCCGCAGGGGCCACGGCCGACGACGAGGCGCAGGCGCTGGTCGTCAGCGTCTGCGGCAAGGAGTTCAAGGTCGAAGGCGGCCTGGTCGTCGAGGCGGACCTCGAGGACGACGGCGCGGCCACGGACGTGGAGCATGACGACGACGCCACGGACGTGGAAGACGACGCCGATGCCACGGACGTGGAAGACGACGGTGCCGCCACGGATGTGGAAGACGACGCCGCCGCGACCGACGCGCCGTAACCCGGGCCCGCCCCGCGCGGCCTGAATCCACCCTCTCGGAATGCAAGACCCGCCCACCCGTGGCGGGTCTTGCGCTATGATGAAGGCTCCCCCGTCCCCCCGCAGGAGAGCCGATGAGCATCGCCACCACCATGCAGGCGGCCGAGCTGGCGGAGCGCGCCCTCAACCGCGCCCAGTTGCTCGGCGTCCAGTACGCCGACGTGCGCGTCGTCGACCGCTATTACGAGACCGTCGGCACCCGCGACGGCAAGCCCGCGGGCCTGTCGCGCGACCGCAGCCGCGGCTTCGGCGTGCGCGTGCTCTACCAGGGCGCCTGGGGCTTCGCGTCGTCCTCGCGGCTCGAGCCGGCTGAAGTCGATCGCGTGGCCGCGCTCGCTGTCGAGATCGCCAAGGCCAGCCTGCTGACCCTGCGCGAGCCGGTCTCGCTCGGCCTGCCGAGCGCCGTGAAGGGCCGTTACGAGACGCCGGTGGCCGAGGATCCATTCAAGGTGCCGGTGGAGGAGAAGCTCGCCACGCTGTTGGCCGCCGAGGCCGAGATGCGCGCGGTGCCGGGCGTGCGTGCGACGTCGTGCTCGATCGGCAGCCAGCGCGAGGTCAAGCTCTTCGCGAGCACCGAAGGCGCCTTCATCGAGCAGGCGCTCACCGAGACCGGCTGCGGCATCGAGGCGACCGCCGTGGGCGATTCCGAGGTGCAGACGCGCTCGTACCCCAACTCCTTCGGCCGCCAGCAGGTCACCAGGGGCTATGAGATGGTCCGCGCAGCCGACCTGCCGGGCAACGCCAGGCGCATCGCCGAAGAGGCTGTGGCGCTGCTGACGGCGCCCCAGTGCCCTTCCGGGGTCACCACGCTGATCCTGGACCCCACCCAGCTCGCGCTGCAAATCCACGAGTCGATCGGCCACGCCATCGAGCTCGACCGCGTCTTCGGCTACGAGGCCGCGTACGCGGGGACCAGCTTCCTGAGCCCCGGCATGCGCGAGACGTTCACTTACGGCTCGGAGATCGTCACGGTCACGGCCGACGCCACCCTACCCGGCGGCCTCGGCACCTTCGGCTGGGATGACGAGGGCGTGCCCGCCCAGCGCATCCCGATCATCGAGGCGGGCCAGTTCAAGGGCTTCCTCTCCTGCCGCGAGACGGCCGCCAAGCTCGACATTCCGAGCGGCGGCACCGCGCGCGCGGACGGCTGGAACCGCATCCCGATGGTGCGCATGACCAACGTCAGCCTCGAGCCGGGCGACTGGACGCTCGCGGACATCATCGCGGACACCGAGGACGGCGTTTACATGCACACGAACCGCTCGTGGAGCATCGACGACAAGCGCGTGAACTTCCAGTTCGGCTGCCAGATCGCCTGGGAGGTGAAGAACGGCAAGCTCGGGCGGATCCTCAAGAACCCGACCTACACCGGCATCACACCCAGGTTCTGGGCGGGCTGCGACGCGATCGCGAACCGCGACGAGTGGCAGATCTGGGGCACGCCGAACTGCGGCAAGGGCCAGCCGCTGCAGGTGGCCCATGTGGGCCATGGCGCGAGCCCGGCCCGGTTCCGCGACGTCCAGGTGGGGGTGCTCAAGTGACCACGACGAACGAAACGACGGCCCTCGGCGAGGCCCAGCTGCGCGAGGTCGCCGAGCGTGTCCTGGCACACGTCCCGGCTGACGCCGCACAGGTCACGCTGGCCGGTCAGACGTCCTACCTGACGCGCTTCGCGAACAACCAGATCCACCAGAACGTGGCCGAGCAGGACCTGCGCGCGACCGTGCAGGTGGCCATCGGCCAGAAGGTGGGCACGGCCACGACCAACGATCTCTCCGACGAGGCGATCGCCCGCGCCGTGGCCGACGCCGTGGCGCTCGCCCGGCTGCAGCCCGACGACCCGGAGTTCCCGGGCTTCGCCCACCGCCACCACATCGAGCCGATCCCGCAGGCCACCGTCGCGCGCACGCTGGCTTTCGGCCCGGCCGACCGCGCCCGCGTGGTCGGACACGTCTGCAAGGACGCCCACGCCGAGGGCCTGACGGCCTCGGGATCCTTCGCCACGGGCACCAAGCAGCTCGCGATCGCGAACACGAATGGTGCGTGGGCTTACCACCAGTCGACCGTCGCGAACTTCAACGGCGTGGTCATGAGCGACGACTCGAGCGGTTGGGCCGCCGACGCCCACCTCGATGCCGGGCTGATCGACGGCGAGGCGCTGGCTGAAGAAGCGATCGACAAGTGCCTGCGGTCGCGGCACCCGCAGGAGATCGAGCCGGGCGAGTACACCGTGATCCTCGAGGAGTACGCCGTGGTGGAGCTTTTGAGCTTCCTCGGGCGCGGCTTCGGCGCCGAAGACGTGCGCGAGGGGCGCTCGTTTCTCGCGGGCCACGTCGGCGAACGCCTGGTCCACCCCGACATCTCGATCTGGGACGACGCGCGCGATCTGTCGGGAGTCCCGTGTCCGTTCGATCACGAGGGCGTGCCGGGCCGCAAGGCGATGCTCTTCGACCATGGCGTGGCCGGCGAGCCGGTTTACGACATGCGGGCCGCGGAGCGCGAAGGCAAGCTTTCGACCGGCCACCACTTCGGCGGCGGCGCGTTCTGGAACGCGGGGCCGCTGGCCTCGCACCTGTTCATGGCGCCCGGCACGAGCACCAAAGACGAGATGCTCGAAGCCACCGAACGCGGCATCTGGATCACGCGGTTCCACTACGTGAACCAGCTCGATCCGCGCCGCACGACGCTGACGGGCATGACCCGCGACGGCACCTTCTGGATCGAAGGCGGCAAAATCGTGAAGCCGCTGCGCAACCTGCGCTTCACCCATGCGATCCTCGACGCCCTGCGCGAGGTGGATATGGTGGGCAACCGCACGAAGCTCGGCCTGAACTGGTACGGCGGCGCCAACCGCGTGCCGGCGTTGCGGATCAAGAACTTCCGCTTCACGGGCAAGACCACGTTCTAGGCCGATGAACCCCGAATGGCTGCGCTACTTCGTCGTACTGGCTGAAACCAAGAACTTCCACCAGGCCGCAGATCGCCTGCATGTGACGCCGCAGGCGCTCAGCAAGGCGCTCGCCGGCCTCGAGACCGAGCTCAAGATGGTGCTCGTCGACCGCGCCCACCGCGTGCGCGGCCTGACGGCGGCCGGCGAGGCGTTGCTCGAGGAAGCCCGGCGGGTGACGGCGGCGATCGAGGACGCCGAGCGCCGGATGGCCGAATGGCGCGACCCGGTGCCGCGGGGCCCGGTCACGATCGCGGGCGACGGGCTCTGGCACCATTACCTGATGCCGCCGATCCTCGCCGACCTCGTGAGCGCCCACCCGGAAGTGCGGCCGAAGATCTTCGAGATGCTGCCGGACGACGCCGAGCGCTGGGTCGCCGAGGGCGAGATCGAGCTCGGCCTGTTGCTGCGCGCGCCCGTGCGCCAGGACCTGGCCTGGCGCGCGGGGCTCGCGACGCCCTACGTGATCGTGGGCCGGCCCGGGCCGGTGCGGCCCTGGCAGGACTTCAGCTACATCGTGCCGCGCTTCTTCCGCCGCGAGTCCGCCGAGTCGCTGGACGGCTGGCCCGAGGCGGTGCACCCGCGGCGCATCGCGGCCGAGGTCGAGCTGCTCGAGACCGCGATCCGGCTCGCCGAGGCGGGCGTGGGCGCGGCCTTCTTGCCCGAGCTCGCGGTGCGCGAGCGCATCGCGGCGGGCGCGCTCGCCGTGGTCGCGGAGGCGCCGGTGGCGTTCCGCGACGAGCTCTACGTGGTGTGGCGCAAGGACGTGCGCCCGACGCCGGCGACGCAGGCGGTGCTGCAGGCGCTCGAGGGGATCGCCTGACCAGCTGATGGGCCGCGCCGGCTGCGGCTACGGGCCGAAGGCGAGGAAGCTCGACGCCAGCGACCTGCCATAGGCGACGGCCTGGCCGACGTCGAGGCGGCCATGGACCCAGTAGGTGCCGGTGCCGGCGATCCGGGTGCAACCGCCCTCGACCGCGGTCCGGGCCTGCGCGGCGGTCAGGCTCGGCGTGGCGGCCCGCACGAGCGCCACGCCGCCCGCCACGAACGGGGTCGCCATCGAGGTGCCGCTCAGCGATCCGTAGTTGGTCGTTCCGAGCCGGTTGGCGTGGTTGGGGATCGTGGAGAAGATGCCGCTGCCCGGGGCGGCGACGTCGACCCAGCTGCCGTACGTGGAGAAGCTCGCCTTCGCATCCGTGCTCGTCGTGGCCGCGACGGCGATGCAGTTGGCGTAGGCGGCCGGGTAGCCGGCCTTCGTATTGCCGCTGTTGCCGGCGGCCGCGGCGACCACTGTGCCGTTGGCCACCGCGTAGTTCACGGCGTCGAGCAGGAGGCTGCTGCCCGAGCCGCCGGAGAGGCTCATGTTGATGACGGTGGCGCCATCGTCGGTGGCCCGCGTGATGCCGGCCGCGATCCAGGAGTAGTAGCCCGAGCCGCTGTCGCCGAGGACCTTGTAGTTCCCGAGCCGGGCGTCGTAGGCCGTGCCCGCGACGCCCTCGCCGTTGTTGGTGGCCGCCGCGGCGATGCCCGCGACGTGGGTGCCGTGGCCATACTGATCGTCGACGGTCGGCGCGGACGTGAAGTTCACGTTCGTCGCGATCTTGCCGGCGAGATCCGGGTGGTCCTGGTCGATCCCGGTGTCGAGAATCGCGATGCGCACGCCCGCGCCATGGGTCAGGGCCCAGGCCGAGCGCGCCGAGACGATCGCGAGCCCGTATTGGTCGGGGTAGTACACGTCGTTCGGCGCCACGTCGGGCGTGGCCGTCGGGACAGGCGACGGCGCGTTCGTGGGAGCGGGGGTCGGCGTGGGCGTCGCGTTGCGACCCGGCGTCCCGCCGCGGGCGGTGGCTTGCGCGACGAAATCGGGCTCGGCGTAAACGACGCCGGGGATCGCCTGGATGCGGGCGATCGCGGCGGCGACGGCCTGGTCGGGCAGCGTGACCACCGTGACGCCCAGCGCCGGAATCGTGAGGGCTCGCCTGCCGCCGCTCGCGGCGATCGCCCGGTCGGCGGCCTCGCCGTCGGTGGCGCGGAAGACCACGCGATCGTGCGCGGCCGCGGGAGCGGCCGGCGTCGCCGCGAGCCGGTACCCGGCCCGCGGTGGCTCGCCCACGGTAGCTCGTTGGGGCGGCGTGGTGCACGCGACAATCAGCCCGCCGCCCAAGCCGAGGATGGTCCCGCAGGTGATTGCAAGTTTGCGCATGATCGCCCCCTCATCGCGTTCCGAAGACGATCATGAGGGTCGGTGCGACCGAATTTCTTGGCGGATTTGGCCGAAGGGCAGCCGGCCGACTTGGCGCCCCGCGCAGTCGGCCGGTGTGGATCGGCGCTTTCGTTGGGCGCTCTAGTTGGGCGCGGCCCCCTTCGCCATCGCGGCGCCCACGTCGATGCGACCATGGTCCCATTGCTCGTCCGTGCCCGCGATCCGCGCGCAGGTGGACTCGAGCAACGCCCGCGCGTCCTGGGTCGGGTAGGCGGCCCGCAGGAGCCCGAGGGCGCCGGCCACGTAGGGCGTTGCCATCGAGGTGCCGCTGAGATCGCCGTAACTCAGCGGGCCGCAGCGGTGACGGTGGTTCGGCAGCGTCGAGTGGATGGCGACGCCCGGCGCGGCCACGTCGACCCAGCTCGCCCCGCGGTTCGAGAAGCTCGCGATCGCGTCGTTCTGGTCGGTCGCCGCGACCGCCACGCAGTAGGGATAGGCGGCCGGGTAGCTCGGCGTCGAGGTGGCCGAGTTGCCGGCCGCCGCCGCGACCAGCATGCCCTTCGCCTGCGCATAGGCGAGGGCGTCGGCCATCACCTGGGTCGGGCCGCCGCCGCCGAGGCTGAGGTTGGCCACCACCGCGCCCTGGTCCGCGGCCCAGACCAGGCCGTTCGCGATCGACGACGTATAGCCGGAGCCTGTATCACCGAGCACCTTGGCGTTGATCAACGCCGCCTGGTGGCCGAGGCCCGCCACGCCCAGCCCGTTGTCGGTCGCGGCGGCCGCGATGCCTGCGCAGTGGGTGCCGTGGCCATACTTGTCGTCCACGGTCTTGGAGGTGGAGAAGTTGCGGTTGGCGACCAACTTGCCGCTCAGGTCCTCGTGGTTCTGGTCGATGCCCGTATCGAGCACGGCGATGCGCACGGGGGCGCCGCCGGCCGTCTGGCCGGTGCCGAGGTCCCAGGCGAGGGCCGCGCCGATCTTGGCGAGGCCCCATTGGCGTCCGGTGCGCGGATCGTTCGGCAGGGCGCTCGCGACGCAGACGGCGTCGGGCTCGGCCCACAGCACGCCGCGCACGGCGCGCACGCGCGCGAGGCCCGCGGCCGTGTCGCCATCGGGCAGCGCGAGCACGGTCACGCCCAGCGCCGGGATCGCGTCAACCGCCCGGCCGCGGCTCGCGGCCTCGGCCGCCCGCCCGGCGCCGGCGTCGGTGGTGCGCACCACGAGCCGCTTCGGGCCGTCATCCGCCGCGAGCAGCACGCGGACCGCCGGGGCGCTGGCTGGCGCGGGGCGGTCGGTCGTGGTGGGGATCCGCGCGTCGCAAGCGGCTAGCAGCGTGGCCGCCGCGAGGGCCGCCACGGCGGCGCGATGAGTGGCTCGGACTGGCATGCTTCCTCCTCGTGATGGGACGAGGTCATCATGCCGTGCCGACCCTCGGACGCTATTGGCTCAAGCGACCGAAAGACTTCGCCGCCCTGCGCCAGGATCGCAGGAAGGCAGCCAGGGGACTCAGGACCGCCGGCCCAGGCCGAAGAGGCTCTTGAATGCTTTGTTGAAGCCCTCCGCCTTCTGGACGCGCGCCTGGGACGCCTGCCTGGCCTCGGCGATCTTGGCGTCGAACATGTCGCTGAACAACGCGGTGGCCGCTTGCTCGCGGTCGTCGGCGGTCGCGAACTCGCCGCGAATCTTCTCGAGCTCGTCGTCGTCGAGCCAGTCGCCGCCACAGCTCGGGCACTCGTCGACCTCGATCTGGCGCTTGGCGCTGAAGAAGTAGCGGCGCATCTTCTGGCCGGGGCAACGCGGGCAAATGCGCTTCGGCGCACCCGAAGCGCCAGCGCGCGAAACGGCGCCGCCTTCCGAGGCATTCGCCTCCCGCCCGGCACCCTTCTTGCCTGCGGCCGGCTCGATCTCGAAGACGGGCGAGCTGGGCAGTTCGTGCGCCTCGTCGAACTTCTGCAGCTCGTGGTTGTCGAACCAGACGCCGCCGCAGCCGCCCTGGCAGACGTCGAGGAAGACGCCGCCGCCGGCGTCGAGGTGGGAGAGCTCGCGGTCGCACGCTGGGCAAATCATCGTTCGGATCCTTTCAGGTCGCGGCGCGCCGATCATACCCGCTCGCGCGCGAGGTCGCACGCTACACGGGGCGCGCAGGAAGGGGCCGGCGGGTATATCATGAGGACCGATCCCACTCACCCCCGTTCCTGAAGGACTTCCCCTTGGCACGACTCTTCGGCACTGATGGCGTTCGCGGCCTCGCGAACCGAGACCTCACCCCCGAATTGGCATTCGACCTAGGCCGGGCCGGCGCCGCCTTTCTGCGGGCCCAGAGCCAGGAGGCACACCCGACGGTGGTGGTCGGCAAGGATACCCGGCGCTCGGGTGACATGCTCGAGGCCGCCCTGTGCGCCGGCATCTGCTCGGTCGGCGTGAACGTGAAGCGCCTCGGCGTGATCCCGACCCCCGGCGTGGCCTGGTTGACCAGGCGCACCGGCGCGGTGGCCGGCGTGATGATCTCGGCGAGCCACAACCCCTCGCCCGACAACGGCATCAAGTTCTTCGGCGCCACCGGTTTCAAGCTGCCCGACACGGTCGAGGATGCGATCGAGGCCATGATCCGTGAGAGCGGCTCGATTCCGCGCCCGACGGGCGAGGCCCTCGGTAGGATCGCCGACGCGCCCGAGCTGACCGAGCAGTACGTGGACTATGTGGCAGGCCTGCTGCCCGCGGGCCTCGACGGCCTCAAGCTGGTCGTCGACTGCGGCCACGGCGCGGCCCATTCGATCGCCCCGGCCGTGCTGCGCAGGCTCGGCGCCGAAGTGGTGCCGCTGCACGTCGACCCGGACGGTGACAACATCAACCGCGAATGCGGCTCGACCCACCTCGGCTTCTTGCAGGAGGCGGTCGTCGCGGCCCGCGCCGACATGGGCCTGGCCTTCGACGGCGACGCCGACCGCCTGCTGGCCGTAGACCACACCGGCGGCTGCGTCGACGGCGACCGCGTGATGCTCATCTGCCTGCGCCACCTCTTCGCGACCAAGCGGCTCGAGACGCCATCGGTGGTCGCGACCGTGATGAGCAACCTGGGCTTCGAGGAGGCCGTGAAGGCCCTCGGGGGCCAGCTGGTGCGCGCCAAGGTCGGCGATCGCTACGTGCTCGAGGAGATGCAGGCCCGCAACATCCGCATCGGCGGCGAGCAGAGCGGCCACCTGATCTTCCTCGACGACAACACCACGGGCGACGGCCTGATCAGCGCGCTGCGCTTGCTCGAGGCGGTGCGTGAAAGCGACCGCTCGCTCCAGGACCTGGCGGCCGACATGGTCAGCTACCCGCAGCTGCTGCACAACCTGCGCGTGGCGAAGCTCGCGGGCTGGCAGGAGAACTCGGCGATCGCCGCCGCGGTCGAGGCTGGCGAAGCCGAGCTCGGAAGCTCCGGCCGCATCCTGCTCCGCGCCTCGGGCACCGAGGCCTTGCTGCGCCTCATGGTCGAGGGCAAGGACCAGGCCCAGATCGAGTCGATCGCAGAGCGCATCTCGAAGGTCATCTTCCAGGAGCTGGCCCCCGCACCCGCGGCGGTGGGCCAGGCCTAGGCCGGAGGGGTCGGCGATGCGTCACGAGGCGGTGATCACCAAGCTCGGCGAGTGCCTGCAGGCCGGCGTGCCGTGTGGGCTCGCCACCGTTACCGGCATCACCGGATCGATTCCCACCGAGGTGGGGGCGAAGATCCTCGTGAACGCCCAGGGCCAGATTCTGGCAGGCACGGTGGGCGGCGGCGCGCTCGAGGCCGTGGTGATCCACCGGCTGGTGAGGGCGATCGCGGATCGGTCGGCGCAGGTCGTCACCCACCACCTGACGGACGACGAGGCTTCGACGCTCGGCATGACCTGTGGCGGCAGCATCACGCTCTTCCTCGAGCCTTACGTGGGCCATCCGCGCCTCGTGTTGGTGGGCGCCGGCCACGTGAACCAGGCCGTCGCCAGGCTTGCCCGCGACCTCGATTTCGACGTCGTCGTGGTTGACGACCGCCCGCAGTGGGCCACGCGAGATTACTTCCCGGACGCCCAACGCATCGACGTGGTGAAGTCGCTCAAGACGCCCTTCGAGGCGATCGACAGGCCCGAGGAAGCCTTTCTCGTCATCGCGACGCGCTGCCATGCCACCGACCGGCTCGTGCTGCGGGAGGCGCTCAAGCATCGCTGGCGCTACGTCGGGATGATCGGCTCGCGGCTCAAGGTGAGCAAGATCCTCGAGGATTTCCGCGACGAGGGCATCCTGGCGCCGCTCGAGGGCCGGCTGCACGGGCCGATTGGCCTCGACCTGGGCGGCAAGTCCCCCGCCGCGGTGGCGCTCTCGATCCTCGCCGAGGTCCAGATGGTGCGCCACGGCCGCACCGGCCGGCCGCTCTCCGCCACGGCCGGGGAGCCTGCGGCGATCGCGCCGGTGGCCGACCCGGCCGCGGTTCCCATGTCGGAGCTTTCGTCATGAACCGCGGCGACATCGTCGCGATCCTCACCGCCGCCGGCCGCTCGTCGCGCATGGGGCGTCCGAAGGCCCTGCTCGACTGGGGCGGAAGGCCCCTGATCCAGCACCAGGTGGAAGCCCTGGAAGGCCTGCGCGAGGTGATCGTGGTGCTCGGCCACGACGCCGAGGCGATCCGGCCCTTCGTGCCGGTGCGCCCCACGGTGCGGGTCGTCGAGAACCCGGACTACCAGCTCGGCCGGACGACGTCGCTCCTCGCGGGCTTCGGGAAGATCGGCGGCCAGCCCGCGGGCATCCTCGTGGTGGCCGTGGACCAACCGCTCGCGCCGACGGCGCTCGCCGAGCTGTTTCACGCGCACCGTCCCCAGGCGCCGATCGCCCAACCGGTCTTTCGCGGCCAGCGCGGCCACCCCGTGCTCTTCCGCGGCGATCTGTTGACCGAGTTGCTCGGGATCGGTGACATGCCGGACGGCCTGCGCGCGGTCGTGGCGCGCCACCGGGACGCGCGCCAGGAAGTGCCGGTGATGGACCCTGACATCCTGCTCGATCTCAACGCCCCCGCGGATTACCTCGGTCGTTCACCGACCGGGCCGCTGTCGGGGCTGTGACGCCGACCTTCCGCTGGGCGCCGCCCGAGCTCCAGGCCGCACGCGACTGGCTGCTCACAGACCCCACCCGTTGGGGAAACCTCGCCGAGGCTTGGCTGTGGTTCGGGCTCGCGGGCGTGGTCGCCCTGCGCGGGGGGCGGCGACCCGGCGTCCGGAGCGGGGCCGCCTGGCTGGTGCTCTTCAGCGGCTCGGACCTGGTCGAGATGTTCACGGGCGCCTGGTGGGAGCCGCTGTGGCTGTTTTTCTGGAAGGCCGCGTGCGTGGTGGGCCTGGCTGCGTCCTACGGCGCCTGGCGCCGCTCCGCCCGGCCCTGATCGAGCCGCGGCGGTTTCACACCAGCTCCACCGTGGCCCCCGCGGCCTCCAGCGCGCGGCGGACCTCCTCGGCGTCGTGACGCCGGACGCGGTGCATGATCGCGTAGGGGGCCTGCTCCACCACCGCCTTGGCGTGGGCCAGGTCCCAGCCCGTCACGCGGCGCAGCACCTTGATCACCTCGATGACCCGGTCGCCCGGCGCGCGCAACATCACGTCAACGGTGTCGCCGCCGGTGGTGTCGGCCGCCTCGGCGGCCGTGCCCGCAGCGCCCATGCCGAACGTGGCGCGGGCCCCGGCCTGCTCGAGCTGGTGGCGCGCCTTCGAGGCCGCCTCGATGTCGAAGGAACGGGGCAGGGCCACCGGCGCGGCGTCTACGAGCTCCTTGGCGTCCTTGAGCCCGAGCCCGGTGGCCTCGCGGACCGCCCTGATGACCGCGATCGGCTGCGCCCCCGCGTCCTCGAGCACGACCTGCCAGCGCTGCGCCGCGCCTTCGGCCGGCGCCGCGATGGCGCGAATCTCGGTCACCTCGATCGCTTTGATGTCGATGCCCCAGCTCAGCGCGGTCTCGTTCGCCACCTTCTTGACGGTGCGGCCGAGCTGGGAGCGATCGCGCGCCTCGACCATCTGGTCCGGCGCCAGCTGCCCCGTGACCTCCCGGAAGGCCGTCTCGACGAGCTCCTGGATCGCCGCGAACAAGAAGCGCATGCGGGCCACTTCGGCGGCCTTCTCGGGCTGTAGCACCGCCAGGTCCACGCGTAGCGTGGCGGCGATCCAGGCGCCGTTGGCGGCCTGGACCGCGGGCAGCTCGACGATCTCCTTGCGCGGGCGCATGTCGATGCGCGCCATGCCCTCGAGCAAGGGCCACTTGAGCACGAGCCCGGGCCCGCGCACGCGGTGGACCCGGTTACCCCTGTAGATCGCGATGCGTTCATGGTCGGCGGCGTCGAAGACCGCGTTCATGCCCGCCCAGACCCCGGCCGCCAGCAGTCCGATCACCAGCCACGCGACGACCGCGATGCTGTGGAAGTCGATCGCCATCGCCGCCGGCCCGCCCTATCGCTTGGCCGTCGTGACCGCCGCGTGGCCCTTCGTGAACTGGCTCACACCCGCAAAGCCCACCTTGTAATCGTTCCCGGCGTTCCAGAGCAGCCAGCCCTGACCCTTGCCCTCTTCGTTGCCCTTGAGCTGACGCACGACGTAGTTCGGCCCGTAGTTCTTGATGCGGTAGGGGAACGCCTGGAGCCAGGGCCGGATGACCACGCCCGAGCCCTCGGTCTTCTTCGCGGTCTTCTTCACGCCCTCGCGCAGGAAGTACTCAGGGTGGTCCGGCGGGTACGCGAGCTTGTCGAAGTCGCTGTAGAAGTGCGAGGGGTAGAGCATCGGGCTCAGCACGTCGAGGTGATGGCCCATCTCCTCGAGCTTCTGGCCCGTGATGCGCACGTCGATGCCCTGGTCCCAGGCGACGACGCCGTAGACGTCGGCCGAGAGCAGCGCGCCGGTGGGGGTGAGCTCTTCCTTGGCGCGCTTGACCCAGGCGGTGATGACCTCGTGCTTGGCCTTCTGGGTCTTCATCGTCGTCCAGGCGATGTCGCGCGTGTCGCCCTGGGCCGGGAAGCGCACGTAGTCCATCTGGATTTCATCGACGCCGTTCGCGACCAGCTCCTTGAACATCGCGAGCTGGTAGGCCTGGACATCGGCGTGCGAGGGGTCGACCCATCCCAGGTCCCCGTTCTCGCGCCACACGCCGCCGCTGCGCTTCGATTTGAGCGCGAATTGCGGCTTGCGGCCGGCGAGCCGGTTGTCGTGGAACACCGCGACCCGCGCCACGCAATGGATGCCTTCGTTGTGCACCCGCTCGATGAACTTGGGCAGGTTCGTGATCATGTCGCCGTCGAAGGCCTTGATCTGCTTGGCGAGCGGCACGTCCGAGTCGTAGGAGATCTTGCCGTTCATGTCCTTGGCGTCGAACACGATCGTGTTGCCGCCGTGGGCCTTGAGGTCGCGGATCAGGTCCCAGACCTGCTCGGAGCCCGCCACCGTGCCGGTGACGTAGACGCCCTTGGCTTCGAAGGTCTTGTCACGCTTGACCAACGCCGGCCTGGGCGGCGCCTGGCGCACCTTGGGGATCGCTAGGTACTCGCCGATTCGGAGCGCCCGGTTGCCGCCGTTCGTGCCGCGGATGGCCTGGGCGAGCTTCGGATAGGTGTAGCAATCCGTGAAGCGCAGGTACTTCCAGGCCAACGCCTCCACCGAGTCGCCGGCGGCGACCTTGTGGCGGATCTTGCCGTCCTGGTACTCGCCGCCCCTGGGCAGCTTCAAGCCATAGCCTGGATGGCTGTCGAGGGCCTTGGCGAGCGGTGCCGCGGAAGCGGCGCCTGAAGTCGTCGGTGCGGCCGACGTGGCCGGCGATGGGTCGGCGGACGGCGAAACCGCGGCCTCGGTCGTGGGCGCGGCGGTCGGCGAGGCGGCGGGGGTGACGGCCATGGCCTTCTTGGGGTCGAAGGGGTTGGCGCGCTGGCCCGTGCCCAGCTTCGCGGGGTCGAAGCGCTTCGTCAGGCTCACCGGGAACGTGACGACGCTCGGATCGCCATCGCTCACGAAAGGCACCCACGGCTCGGCGGCCTTCTTGGTCGAGCCCGCGGGCCGGTTGAACCAGGTCTTGAACTCGCTGTCGATGCACTGGATGCGCGCGACCGCGGTGGCCTTGTAGGACTTGTCGTAAGGCGAATAAGCCGGGTTCGAGCCGACCAGCAGCAGCACCTGGTGGTGATAGGCCTTGTCGCCCGTGCCACCCTTGATGACCTTCGCGAGGCCCGCCGCGTCGCGCGGGCCGATGCCGAAGGGCAGCGCCAGCGTCGTGATCGGGTAGGGCTTGCCGACCTCCTTGCTCACGAAGGCCTGCAGCCGGCCGAGGTGCTCCTCGATCTTCGCGGGCGACATGGTGGCGAGGCTGTCGTGCGTCCAGGTGTGGTTGCCGATCTCGCGGCCGGTCTCGACGAGGTACTTGAACTTGTCGCCGATCACGCCGTCTTGATCGAAGCCGCTGGGCAGCACGTAGAACGTCGAGCCGCGGCCGAAATCGGGGTGTTTCGCGATGAAGGCGTCCATCATCCCGATCGCGCAATCGGGGTCGATCACCTTCTTGCCGTCGGGCCCGGTTTTCCACTTGCCGTCGCCGCCCTTGAGGTAGCGGAACTGGCCGTCGGTGCTGTCGTCGAAGGTCAGCACGACGGGCTTCTTGCCGGCGGGCACCGCGAAGTTCTTCGCCGCCACATCGGCCATGTTCACGAGGTAATAGCCGCTGTTGTAGAGGAACTCGAGGTCCTTGCGGAAGTTCGAGGGCGTGCGCGTCCAGCGCTCTTCCTTGGGACCGAAGCGGTGGTATTCGAGCACCGGCACGTAGCCCAGTTCGTTATACTTAGCTTCTGAGCCGCGGGCGCTCGCGTAGTCGGCCGTCGCCAGCAAGACGGGCGATCCCGCCGCGGTGGGCGCAGCGGCGCTGGCGCCGGCGGCCACGGGCGCTCCCGACGCCGGTGCGGAGCTCGCCGCCGTCCTCTTCGGTTGTTCGGACGCCGGGCAGCCGAGCAGCATCGCGGCGAGCGGAGCCACCAGGGCGAGTGGGGCGGCCCGACGGATGTGGCGAACGCTCGGGCGGAAATCCGAAGTCGACATACGAGTTCCTCTGTCTTCTAGCGCGGGCGCCCATTACGTGGGCGCCCGCCACATTATGTACCCTCGGGTAACCGCGTTACTCGACGACGGTGACCTTGCCGGCCATGCTCGGGTGCACGGAGCAGGTGTAGTCGAGGCTGCCCACGGCCGCGAAGGTGGCCGATCCGCTCTCGCCCTTGGCGAGGAGCTTGGTGGCGGTGAAGCCTGTGTTGCCCTTGGGCGTGGCGTCGTGCTTCTGCTCATCCTCGTTCACCCAGGTGACGGTGCCACCCTTCTTGATGGTGACGTTCTCGGGGATGTACTTGAAGTTCTTGATCGTGACGGTCGCCGTCAGCTGGGCGTTGCCCGGAGGCGAGCCGGAGTTGGTGCTCGGCGAAGCGCCGGTGCCCGGGGCGACGGTACCACTCGCGGAGGCGGTGCAGCCGACCATGGCGGCGGTGACGGCCACGGCGAATGCGGCGGCGACAAGGCGACGGGTGTTCATGAAGATCCTTCCTCCCAGGGCGGTGGCGTGAGCGAAGGCCGGGGCCGCCCGCCCCCGTCCGTGCGAAAAGATACCATAACCATGTCGCCCAGGTGGGAAATCCGGACGGCCCTCGGCGTCGTAACACGGTCAGCGGGCCCGGCATGGATCCGGTACAATGAGCCGGCCTCCCGACGACCTCTTCGTAGCCGGCGCAACGCGCCAGATACCGCTCGCCGCATGTCCGCCCTGCCATCCCCAGACGAACCCGCGCTCGTCCGCCGCGTCGCCGCCCGCGACGAGGCCGCGCTCGCGGCGCTCTACGATCGTTACGCGCGCCCCATGTTCGCGCTGGCGCTCAAGATCACCGGGGTGCCCGAGGAGGCCGAGGAAATCGTGACGGACGTCTTCTGCCAGGCCTGGCGAACGGCCGACCGCTACGACGCCACGCGCGGCCGCGTGGACGGCTGGCTCTTCATGATGACCCGCAGCCGCGCGCTCGACCGCGTGCGCGCCGCCCAGCGCGAGCTGCGCCGCATCGAGGCCCAGGAGGCCGAGGTGGCGGTGACGCCCCAGGACCGCGTCTCTGATCCGGAAGCCGACGCCGAGCTCGCCGAGCGCCGGCGGGCGGTGCAGTCGGCGCTCGGCGTGTTGACGGAGGCTCAGCGCCAGGCATTGGAGCTCGCTTTCTTCGAGGGCCTCTCGCACAGCGAGGTGGCCGAGCGAACCGGCGAGCCGCTGGGCACGATCAAGACCCGCATCCGGTCGGGGCTGGGCAGGCTGCGCGAGGCGCTCGCGCCGGCCTGGGGGGTGCTCGCGCCATGACGACGACCCACGAGGAGTACCTGGACCGCGCGGCCCAGGCCGTGTTCGGAACCCTGGGCCCGGCCGAGGAGGCCGACCTGCGCGCCCACATGGTTGGCTGTGCCACTTGTCGCGAGGCCGCCCGCGGGTTCGAGGAGGCAGCCAGCGCCATGACCTACACCTTGCCGCCGGCCACGCCGTCACATGACCTCAAGGCGACGATCTTTGCGCGGCTCGCGGCGGATGGCGCAGCGGCCGGTGCGGGCCAGCCGCCTGCCGGCGCCGCCTCAGCCGAGCTCACCGCGCCGCCGCGCCTGAAGCTCGTGCACGACCTCGCCGAGGAGCGCTCGGCGAGGCGGCCCGCTGCTGTTGGCGGCAGCTGGCGTGCGGCGGTGGTCGCCCTCGGCACCGGCTTGCTGGCCTCTTTGGCGCTGAACGTCTACTTCTGGGGCCATGTCGGCTCGTTGTCTGGCCAGGTGGCCTTGCTGAGCCAGGACAAGGCGGCCATGGATCAGAAGCTCGCCGGCATGCAGCAGCAGGCCGAGCAGCGTGCGGCCCAGATCGCCGTGCTGCAGGCCAGCGACACGCGCATGGCGAAGATCCCCGGCCAGCCGATGGCCAAGGACGCGAGCGCGATGCTCTTCTTCAGCCCGGCCGAGGGCGCCTGGCTCGTGGCCGCCTCGGGCCTGCCGCCCGCGGACGCCGGCAAGACCTACCAGCTATGGGCCGTCACGGCCGCCGGCCAGAAGATCAGCATGGGCACCTTCCAGGTCGGCGCCGACGGCGGCGCCACCGTGCGCGTGGAGATGCCGACGCCTGGCATGAAGCCGGCCGCCGCGGCGGTCTCGCTCGAGCCGGTAGGCGGGATGCCCCAGCCGACCGGCCCGATCGTGATGATGGGCGAGATCAAAATCTAAACATCCGGCATCCTTCCCCTCTCCCCCAACGGGGAGAGGGGAAGGGTGCGTTTAGACCGCCGAGGACTCGGTCTCGATCGGGAACGACTTCGCCCGCTCCGCGGGCGCTGCCTTCACGCGGTCGAGCAGCTCACTCATCTTGTAGCCCGTGATCGTCTCGACGACCTCGGGGAGCTGAGCGACCATCTTGGCGACCTCGCCCGTCAGGGCGCTGGCGCCGCCGCCTTTGCCGTCGCCGGTCGACACGATCGTGATCTTGTCGACCTTGGTGAGTGCCTCGGCGAAGGCGCGCGACATCTCGGGCAGCGAAGCGAGCATCCGGTCGAGGATGGCGGCTTCCGTGTAGCGCTCGTAGGCGTCGGCGCGCTTCTGCATCGCGTCCGCTTCGGCTTCGCCCTTCGCCCGCACGACCTCGGCCTCCGCCTGACCCTTGGCCTGCACGATCCGCGCTTCGGCTTCACCGCGCAAGGCGATGACTTCCGCTTCCGACTTGCCCTGCTCGCGCAGCGCTTCGGCGCGGCCGGTCGCTTCGATCGCCGTCTTCTGGCGCTCGCCCTCGGCCGTGATCTGCGTGCGGCGCTGTTCGGCGTTCGCCTGCTTGATCATGGTCGCTTCGAGCTCGAGCTCGCGGCGCTGGACCTCGAGCTCCTGCACCTTCAGCTGTTCTTGTTTCTCGACCTGCGCGATGCGGACCTGCTCCTGGATGACCTTCTGCTGCGCCTGGTTGGCGGAGATATCGTAGGCCTTCTCGGCCAGCGCGCGCTGCTCGTTGACCTTGGCGTCGTACTCGGCCTTCCTCATGTTGAGGTCGCGCTGGGCCTCGGCCTGCGCGGTCTCGGAGATCGACTGCGCGAGCACGCGGGCCTGGTCGGCCGAGGCCTGGGCGACGGCGGCCTCGCGCAACGTCTCGGCGCGGCGGATCTTGATGTTCCGCTCGGCCTCGGCGTCGGCGATTTCGGCGATCTGCTTCACCTTGGCGACGTCGGGACGGCCCATGTTGTTGATGTAGTCCTGGTCGTCCGTGACCTTCTTGATCGTGAAGGAGATCAGCTCGAGGCCCATCTTGTCGAGGTCCTCGGCGACGGTCTCGCGCACGCGGCTCACGACGTTCTCAGGCTCCTTGACGATCTGCTCGACGGTCAGCAGGCCGACGATGCCGCGCAGGTGGCCTTCCATGACCAGCTTGATCAGGTGCTCGCGCTCGTCTTGCTTCTTGTCGAGGAACTGCTCGGCGGCGGTCTTGATGCTCTTCTCGTCGCTCTTGGTCTTGATCTGGGTCACGGCCTCGACGCTGACGGCGATGCCCTGGCTGGTGTAAAGGTCCTGCTCCGGCGAGACGTCGAAGCTCATGAGCTCGAGCGAGAGCTCCTTGTAGCTCTGCACCATCGGGATGACGAGCTTGCCGCCGGTCGTGACGATGCGCGTGCCGCCCATGCCGAAGACGATCAAGGCACGGTTGGGAGGCACCTGGCGGTAGATGCTCGCGGCGACCCACATGAGGGCGAGCAGGCCGCCGACGCAGAGCCCGGCTACCACAAGGATGGGGATGAGATTTTCCAAAGGTTCCTCCTAAACTAAGTAGCCGCAGGCGCTACCCAAGTAGCCGCAGGCGCCGCTACGAGTCCAACTCCCGCTCCGGCTGCGCCGGGCGTTGATCCTGTTTCGGGGCCGAGGCGGCCTGGGGCGCCGGCAGGCCCTCGATGAATTCCCTGGCGTCCTGGACGATCGCCATTCCGCGCTCATAGCCCGTGATGACCACCTCCTCACCCTTGGTGAGCGCCCGGCCGTCGGCCGCACGGGCACCCTCGACCCGGTTCACGCCCGCCAGCGTGAAGACGATCTCTCCTACCCCACCTGCGGACGCCGGTACCGTCACCCGCGCAACCGTGCCCGTGAGCACGTAGTCCTCGGGCTTCATGACCGATTCGCTCGCCCGCAGCTTGCCGATGAACAGCGCCACCAGCTTGTATCCGGCACAACCCGCCGCGAGGCCCGCGCCGAGCGCGCCCACGAGGCCGAACGGCCCGTACATGAGGCCGAGCCAGCCGGCGCCCCCGAACCACATGAAGAACGCCATCAGCGCCGAAAGGTTCACCTGGCCGAGCCAATCGTAGCCGTGACCATGGTCGCCCATCGGCAGCTTGAGGGGGCCCGTATCGCCATGGAGCCCCAGCCCGTCCAGCGCGCCGTGGGTGGCGCCCATGAACAGGGTGACGACCGTGAAAAGCAGGCCGAATACGAAGCAGCCCAGGAAAACGGATTCCATGATCGGGACCTCGCCGTGTGTATACCCGGGGCGCGGCCCATCCGACCGACCGTCTTCAGGCCAGCGGCTCAGGCGCCGTTCCGGCCTCGATGGCCTGGGCGTCCGCCACGAGGTGGACGGTGAACGCGACGATCTCGAGCCCGAGCGCGGCGAGGTCCGCCTGGGCGGACGCGCGCAGGCGCTCGGCGATCGCCTCGGGCGCCGCAAGGAGCCGGGCGGCCGGGAACGCCCCGACGGCTGCTCGCAGGTGGCCTGCGACCAGGCGCCGGACGAGCGCCGAACGCTCCTCCTCCGGCCTGGTGAGGAAATGCTCGGCGGCCCGGCGGATGTTCGCGTCGTCGGCCTTCACCTTCACCACCGCCAGGCCCGTGACCGCCAGCCGGGCGCCCGGCTCCGCGCTCACCGCGTCCACGACCGTGACGTCGAGGGACATGACCTCGAGCGACACCGTCACGTGGGATTGGACGGTCGGAAGGACGAGCCTGCCGCCCGCCGTGACCACCCGCGTGCCCCCCAGGCCGTAGACGATCAACGCGCTGTTCGGCGGGACGGGCTTGTAGGTACGGGCCACGACGACCACCAGGGCGAACAGCGCGAGCGCCGCCATCGCGGTCAGGGCCAGAACGAGTCCCATCGGGTCAGGCTTCCGGCTCGGCCAGCGGCGCCACGGACCCTGCGACCGGCATGTTCGCGGGCACGACCTTCATGAGCGCCCAATACGTCAGGGCCGACACGCCGAAGCCGATGAACCAGCCGTATGGCACCAGCGGCGCCATCACCGGGAAGACCTTGCCGCCCCAGGCCGCGAAGCAGCCGAAGAGCGTGGCGGCCACCGCCGCGCGGTTCCAGCCGCCCTGGTAGGTGTACTCGCCCTCGACCGCGTACAGGTCGCGCAGGTTGAGCTCGGTCTTGCGGATGATCCAGTAATCCACGATCATCACGCCCGCGATCGAGCCGAGGCCGCCGGAGTAGACCAGCAGCCAGTCGAAGATGTAGGCGCTGGCGTCGCTGAGCAGGCGCCACGGCATGATCAGCACGCCGAGGATGCCCGTGATCAGGCCGCCGGTCTTGAAGTCGATGCGCTTGGGCCACATATTCGCGAAGTCGTTGGCGGGCGACACCACGTTGGCCGCGATGTTGACCGAGATCGTGGCGACGATGACCGTGAACATCGCGATCGAGACGACCCAGACGTTCTTGAACTCGCCGACCAGCGTGACCGGGTCCCAGTGGGCCTTGCCGAAGACGATCGCCGACGCCGAGGTGATGATGACGCCCATCGCCGCGAAGGCCGTCATGGTGGTCGGCAGGCCGACCACCTGGCCCCAGACCTGCTGCTTCTGGCCGGCCGAGAACCGCGTGAAGTCTGGCATGTTCAGCGACAGCGTGGCCCAGAAGCCCACCATCGCCGTCAGCGAAGGCACGAAGACCGGCCAGAACTCGGCGAAGGTCTTGAACTTGCCCGGCGTGCTCATGATCGGGCCCAGGCCGTTCGCGGCCCAGACCGCCCAGACCACCAGCGCCAGCGTCATGACCAGCACGAAGGGCGCCGACCAGTTCTCGAAGTGGCGCAGCGTCTCCATGCCCTTGTAGACGATCAGGATGTTCAGCGCCCAGAACAGCGCGAACGCGATCCACATGCCGACCGAGTAGCCGCCCACGATGCCGCCGAACGTCTCCCAGCCCGGCCAGACCGCCCGGATGAACGTGTTGACGGCCTGGCCGCCGATCCAGGCGTTGATGCCGAACCAGCCGCACGCCACGATCGCGCGCATGAAGGCCGGCAGATTCGCGCCGGCCACGCCGTAGCTGGCGCGCGCGAGGACCGGGAAGGGGATGCCGTACTTCGTGCCCGGATGCGAGTTCGCGAGGATCGGCGCGAGCACGATGAGGTTGCCCAGCATGATCGTGAAGATCGCCTGGCCCCAGTCCATCCCGGCGGCGATCAGGCCGCTCGCCAGCATGTACGTCGGGATGCAATGGGCCATCGCGATCCACAACGCGGCGAAGTTGTACGTGGTCCACGTGCGCTCCGCGATCGGCGTGGGCGCGAGGTCATGGTTGTATAGCGGGCTCCCCGAGAGGTCGCCCGCGATCTCGACGCGACCGTCGGGGTGGCGGGTGACCTGGGTTTCCGGGTAAGAGGCCATGGGCGAGTGCTCTCCTAGGGTTGGACCAACCGAGCGCGAAGCCCAATGATATCATGCGGTCGTGTCGCCAGAATGCTTGGTTGGCGCGACGCTACGGGAGATTTCGCATCACGTGACCGACCACGTCATCTTGTGTGGCCTGGGCGAGCTGGGCTTCCGCACGCTGGAGCGCCTGCGCGCCTTCGGCGAGACGGTCGTGGTGATGGACCCCGCCCCCGACCCGGCCTTCGCGGCTCGCTGCGCCGAGTGGGGCGTGATCGTCGTGCGCGGCTCCGGCCGCGATCCGCGCGCGCTGCGCGAGGCGGGCGTGCTGGTGGCGCGCGCGGTGATCGTCGTGGCTGCCGACGATATGATCAACCTCGCGATCGCCCTGGCAGCCCGCGAAGAGAACCCCGATTTGCGGCTCGTGGTGCGACTGTTCAACGAGCGCCTGGTCTCGAACGTCGAGCGCCAGCTCCCGCGCTGTCGCGTGCTCGACGTGGCCGCCCTGGCCGCGCCGATCTTCGCCTACGCGGGCCTGCACGCCGACGTGTTGCATGCGCTGGACGTCCCGGGCGGGCGGTTCTTGCTGCGCGCCTGGCGGGGCCGCACGGCGCCGGAAGATGCCAGGCTGATCGCGATGCGCCGCGAGCGGCGCGGCGATTTCGGCGGTGGCGACGGCCTCGGCTTCACGCTGACGGCGCGACCGGACTGGGACACGCTGCCCTTCGCCGAGCCGGCGGGCGCGGGCGATGAGGTCTTCGGCTTCATGCGGGCCGACGACGCCGAGATGCCGGCCGGCGGCGGGCGCCTGGCCCGCGGGCGGCTGAAAGGTTGGCGGCGTTTCGGTCGCGACCTGGCGCGGCGGTTCCGGTCGCTGGGGCAGGACGCGTCGCTCCTGATTTTCGCGTTGCTGGTGCTTGTGGTGCTGGTGGGCGTCGAGACCTTCCACCAGGGGATGGGCCTCTCGTGGCTCCACTCGGTCTACTTCGTGATCACCGTGGTCACGACCACCGGCTTCGGCGACATCACGCCGAAAGACGCGCCGGCGCCGATGATCTGGGCGGCGGTCGGGCTCATGGTGTTCGGCTCGCTCGTCATGGCCGCCGTTTCCGCCTGGATGACTGAAAAGCTCCTGGCGTTGCGGATGGGCGGCATCTTCAACCGCCGGCCGCTGCCGGAGCGTGGCCATTTCATCATCGGCGGCCTGGGCACGGTGGGATACCGCATCGCCGAGGAGCTGGCGGCGGCGGGCCACCCCTGCGTGGCGCTCGAGAAGGAGGAGAACAGCCGCCTGGTCGAGCGCGTGCGCCGGCTCGGCGTGCCGGTCGTGGTTTCGACGGACATCTACGCCGCCATGGCGGACGTCTACGTGGAAGACGCGCGCGCGATCATCGCCGTGACCAACGACGATGCGGTCAACCTGGAACTGGCGCTCATGGCCCAGGAGGCCAACCCGTCGGCGACGATCGTCGCCCGCGTCTTCGACCCGGCGCTCGCGTCGCACCTCGAGCGCAGCTTCGGCATCCACCTGGCGCGCAGCCCCTCGGCGATCGCGGCGCCCGCGTTCGCCGTCGCCGCGGCGGCCGGTGATTTGCTCGACGCCTTCGATCTCGGCGAAACGCTCTACTGCGTCGGCGCCGTGAACGTGGCAGCAGGCCACCGCCTCGCGGGCACGCGCCTGGATGAGCTGGGCCAGCATGAGATGCTGGTGCTCAGCTGGCGGCGGGGCGGCGGCGAGTGGTCGACCACGCTGCCGCCGCTCCACCGCCTCGAGGAAGGCGACGAGATCGTGATCGTGACGCCCCGTGAGCGTTGGCTCATGCTGTACGATGCACGGCCGGCGGCGGTGCGTCCCGCCGGCTGAGGAGGCCACCATGTACATCATCATCGGTGGCGGCGGCATGTTCGGCCTCGCGCTCGCGGAACGGCTGATCGCCCACCAGCATGACGTGCTGATCGTCGACCCCGACCCGGTCGTGGCCGAGTATGCCCAGACCGAGCTCGGCGCGATGGTCCATGCGGGCTCGGCGACCAGCACCAAGACGCTGGAGGCCGTCGGCATGCGGCGGGCGGACCTGGCCGTCGGCATGATGCGCAACGACGCCGACAACCTGGCGTTCATCTTGCTCGCCAACCACTTCGGCGTGCCGCGCCGGCTCGTGCGCATGCGCGAGCAGGAGTTCGAGGAGCCCTACCGGCTCGCGGGCGCGACGCACATCGCCTCGTCGGTCAACCCGGTGATCGAGCAGATCATGGTCAACGTCGAGTATCCCGAAATCCAGGCGTTGATGCGGATCGGCAAGGGCAACATCGACGTCTTCGAGGTGCGCGTCCCGGAGAACGCCGCGATCGCCGGCATGACCGTCGAGACGATCGCCCGCACGATGGGCCTGCCGCCCACCTGCAACTTCGTGGCGGTCGAGCCGCCGGGCGGCGCCGTCGAGATCGCGCGCGGCACCACGGAGGTGCCGGGCGGCTCGGACGTGATCCTGCTCGCGATGGAGGGCGACCTCGGCGCGATCATCAAGATCGTGACGCGCGCTGCGCCGAAGGCCTGAAGTCCCGCCCTCCCCTGCCGGGCGCTGCTACTGCAGCCCCTGCTTCTTCGCTTCGCGCATCGCGTGCGTCGCCACGCGCTTGCCAAGCACGAGCCCGGCCTCGTTGTCGCGCGTGTAGTGGATGCCGCCCCACAGGCGCGAGGTCGCGGCCGTCAGGGCCTCCTCGCGGTAATAGGCCGTCCGATCCGGGAAGACCGAGCTCATGTAGGTGGCGGCGGCGATCGAGAACGAGGCGTGGCCCGCCGGGAACGACGGATGAGGCGGCGTCATGATGATGCTCTTGAAGCCCTTCGCCACCATGATCGGCCGCAGCTCGCGGTGCGCGTACTTGCCGTCCCAGCAGGCGATCGCCGTGTCGGCCTCGATCATGTTGAGCATCGCCAGGGTCTTCGCGGCGTTCGGCGAGTCCATGCGCCGCTCGATGTCGGGCATGACCAGGTCGTTCCACATGATCGCCGGCACGTCGAAGTTCCAGTACTTCGCGAGCTTGATCTGCTCAGGCGTCAGCTTCTTCTGGGCCGCCACCACCTGGGCGACGAGCGCCTTGTGGATCGGCGTGCCGGGGGCGGCGGGCTTCGCGGGGCGGAATTGGGAGCCCTTGGCGAGGAACCAGGGCTTCCAGGTGCCGGCGAGCGGCTCCATCGGCGCGACGTGCGTCCATTGGCCAGGCCTGGTCTCGAGCGGCAGCTTCGCGACGGCGTCGCCGCCGTCGCTCTTGAGCCGGGCGATCGCCGCCTGGGCTGCCACCTCGCCGATCGCCTTGCCCGCCTCGACGTCGCTGCGGGTGTTGCCGCCGCCCGCGATGCGGGTCTCGGCGGCCAGCGCGGCCTTCTTCCGCATGGCCTCGGCCTCGGTGGGGTAGAGGTGCGCGAGCACCTCCACCGCCGCAAACGCCGCGGCCGCGTGCTCGGAAGGGTAGCTCGGGATGCCCTCGTCCTCGAGCAGCGGCTTGAGGCCCGGCGCCGAGGGCGCGGGGCGGCCATACTTGGCCTTGGCCATCCACGCGATCACGGTCGCGTCGTACATTGCCGCGTGGACGTGGGCCATCGCGCGCGCCGCGCGCGGCGGCACGGCGCCTTCGCGGATCAACAGGTCGCGCGTTTCCTTGCTCCACGGGATCACCGCCGCGTAGCGGCTCCAGTAGCCGATCGCCTGTTGGTCCGGGCCCGTGCGGCGGTTCTGCCAGGCCAGCAGCTCGGCGAGCTCGGCCCGGGCCTGCTCCGAGCCGGGCGCGGGCGGCGGGCCGGGCAGGTGCCTCGCGGCATCGCCGACGAGGATCGTTTTCCATTTCGCGGCCGCGGGGGTGACCGCCAGCGCCGCGCGCGCGGCCGCCGCCGCCTCGGCCGGCGGCACGAGCGGGGGCGCCGCCGTGGCGATCGCCGCCGCCAGCGTCACGCTCGACAGGAGGACACGCAGTTTCATGAATTCGACCCTCGACCTGGTGCAACGGCCTGCGGCGAGCCCTTCGCTCGCCGCCCCGGCCGTCGACATCGTACCCGGCCCGCGGCGGACGACGCCGGGCGATTAAGCGATTCTAATTGCGCTCAGGCCTGCGAAGCCGCCGCCCGCGCGGCCGGGATCGTGCCCAACGCCGCTCGCGGCAGCCGCAGCGCGAACGTGCTGCCCTCGCCGGGGATGCTTTGCGCGGTGAGGTCGCCACCGTATACGCGGGCGATCTGGCGGGCGATCGCGAGCCCCAGGCCGACGCCGCCCGCCTCGCGGGCGCGCGACGCGTCCAGGCGATAGAAGCGGTCGAAGATGCGCTCGAGCTGGTCCGCCGGGATGCCGACCCCCGTGTCGCTCACCTCGATGACGGCGTCCGCGCCATCGGCCCGCACGTTGATCCGGACGTGGCCCGCGCTGGTGTACCGCAGGGCGTTGGCGACCAGGTTGTCGAGCGCGCGGGCGAGCCTGGGCGCGGCCGCCCAGGCACCAACGCCCGGCTCGGCGCTCAGCGTGAGCGCGAGGCCACGGGCGGCGGCATCGTGCGCCTGGCGGCTCACCACCTCGTTCGCCAGCGCGGCGAGATCCACGTAGGTCGTTGCGCCTTGGGCGTCGTCGAGACGCGCGAGCTCGAGCAGATCCGCGAGCACCCGCTCGAGGCGATCGATTTCTTCGAGCGCGCTGTCGAGCACGCTCGCGTACTGCTCGGCGCTGCGTGGCCTGCGCCTGGCCACCTCGATCTCGCCGCGCAGCGTCGTGAGCGGCGAGCGCAGCTCGTGAGAGGCGTCGGCCGTGAAGCGCCGTTGGGCGTCGAAGGCCGTCTCCAGCCGCGCGAGCATCTGGTTGAACACGGCGACGAGCTCGCCGATCTCGTCGCGCCGCGGCGGCTCGGGCAGGCGCGTCGTGAGGTCGCGCGCGTGGATCGCGCGCGCGGCGTCGGTCACGGCCTCGACCGGGCCGATCGCCCGCCCCGCGAGCCAGCGGCCCGTCGCGAGCGAGGCGCCGGCGGCGGCGATGCCCAGGCCCAGCATGATCAGAAACACGGTGCGCATCGCGTTCTCGACCGGGGCGAGCGGCGTGCCCACCTCGATCACGTGGGTGGCGCCGCTCTCGCCGTTCACGCGGGTGATCAACACGCGCAGCGGGCCCATCGGCGTGGTCGTGCGCACGAACACGTCGCCATGGTGCAGCGCGGCCTCGAAGTCGGCGCTGCTGGGATCGATCGGCGGCGGCGCCTCGACTGACCGGTAAAGCACCTTGCCGCCCGGGTCGAGGTAAAAGACGCACGGCCCGATCTTCTGGCTGTCGTCGGCGCCCGCGAAGCTCTGCGGCCAGACGGCGTGGTGGTAGCGGGCGATCGCGCGCAGGCTGTCGTCGACCTGATCGTGCAGCACCCGATCAAGGCTCGCGTACACGCTCGCGCCGAGCACCAGGAAGGTCAGGGCGAAGATCAGGGTGTAGCCGACGGCAAGGCGGTCGCGGAAGGTCATTCGTGGGCGCCCAGCCGGTAGCCCTCGCCGCGTAACGTGTGGATCAGGCGCGAGCCGGCCTTCTCGAGCTTCTTTCGGAGGTAGGTCACGTAGACGTCGACCACGTTGGTACCCGGGTCGAAGTCCATGCCCCAGACCTCGCGGGCCAGCTGCTCGCGGCCGAGCACGCGATCGGGGTGGCGCAGGAAGCAGACCAACAGGTCGAACTCGCGGTTGGTGAGCGAGACCGGCATGTCGCCGCGCAGGACCGTGCGGGCGACGAGGTCCACGCGCAGGTCGCCGTAGGCCAGGGCGGGCGCCGTCGGCCGCGCCTGCAGGATGCGCCGGCCCGCGGCGTCCACCCGCGCGATCAGCTCCTCGAAGGCGAAGGGCTTGGCGAGGTAGTCGTCCGCCCCGTGGCGTAGCCCGACCACGCGGTCGGCCATCTCACCTCGCGCCGAGAGCATCAGGATGAAGGCGTCCGAGCCGGCCTGGCGCAGCGCCTGGCAGACCTCTAGGCCGTTGCGCCGCGGCAGCATCAGGTCGAGGATCAGCAACTCGTAGCCGCCCGCGAGGGCGCGCGACAGGCCCTCCTCGCCGTCGTGCGCGAGGTCGACGGCATGGCCCTCTTCCTCGAGCCCGCGCTTGAGGAAGCCGCCCACCTTGACCTCGTCGTCCACGACCAGAATGCGCATGATTCCTCCTAGCGCCGCGGCGCGGCGCCGGTCCGGCCCGGCTCGGCCGCGTCGTAGCGCCGGACCAGGCGGCCGAGCTCGAGATCGGCCGGGTCGAGCGCCCAGGCGGGCTCGAGGTAGCGCCGTGCGCGGGCCAGGTCGCCCGCGTCGAGGGCGGTGGCGGCCGCCGCGCTGAGCAGACGCACCTTCATGGCGCCGGCCTGGGCCGTCGGGCGAGCCTGCAGCGCCATCAGGGCTTTCTCGACCGCCGCGTACTCGCCTGGGCGATCGCCCGCCACATGACGCAGCGCGGCCAGGCGGCTCCAGCCGCCGACCGGGTCCGCGCCCTTGCGCGCGAGGGCGCGCTCGGTGGCGGCGATCGCCGCGTTGATCGCCGGCGGCTTCGTGGTGAGGAAGCCGAAGCCCGTCATCGCGTGGGTGTATTGGAGCTCGCTCGCGAAGGCCGCGATCGCCGCGTCGGCCGGGCGCTTCTTCAAGACCGGCTCGACCAGGGCGAGCGCCTCGACCACCTGGCCCTTGCCCGCGAGCCGCTGCGCGTCCATGATCGCGGCGCGGTGGTCGTTCGGGTAGGCCCGCCGCCATTCGCGGAGGATCTGCGCGTCCACCCCGCGGTACGCGTTGAGCGGCAGCTCTTCGGCCTGGTAAGCGGCGTATTCGGCGAACTCGTCGCCGGTGATCGGCTTCTTGCGCCAGGCGAGGTAGCGCGTGAGCAGGTGGGCGGGATCGGCCGCGCCGCCGGCCTGTTGGCGGACGTCGGTCTGGTAGGGCGCGTTGGCCGTCTCGTCGACGTAGAACGCCACCGGCGCGCGGTATTCGAGGCGCGGGAATCTCAACATGTTGGTCTCGCCGACATGGGCCATCGCCTCGAGCGAGTCGGCCGTCGCGAGCTGCATCATGAGCAGCGCGGCGGGGCTCGCGATGCCCGTGCGGCGCAGCTCGGCGGCCACGCCGGGCTCGGCCGCGCGACGCTCGAGCGCCGCGAAGTCCGGGTCGATCGGCGTGCGCGAGCCGACGATGATCGTGTCGAGCGCCTGCGTCTGCCAGAGCGTGGCATGCGGGAAGACCGCCCGGAACGACCGCAGGATCAGCCGCAGCGTCTCGTCGTCGGTCTCGTAGAGCGGCAGCCACTGCACCACCAGGCCGTCCGGCGCGAGGCGCCGGGCCATCAGGGCGTACGCGTCGACCGTGAAGAGGTTGCCGACCCCGGCCATCCAGGAGTTCGAGGGCTCCGTGACGATCACGTCGTAGGTGGGGCCGGGCTGGCGCAGCAGCGCGAGGCCGTCTTCCATCCGCGCGGTGAACCGGCCGTCCCGCTGGACGTCGTGGTTGAAGGGCGCGAAGTAGCGCCCGGCCTCGAGCACGGCCGGCGAGATTTCGGCCAGGTCGAGGCGCTTGATCGGGTGGGTCAGCGCGGCGCCGGCCGTGATGCCGCTGCCGTAGCCGATCACGAGCATGCTCTCGGCCTTCGGGTGCAACAACAGCGGCAGCTGGCCGGACAGCACCTGGGTCGCGAGGTCGCCGGCGCTGCTCGCGTCCACCTTGCCGTTCAGCGACAGGTAGACGTTGTCGTTCTCCTGGACGACCGTGACGGTGGTGTTCGCGTCGTCCCGGTTGAAGAGCACCTTGCGGTCGGCGAAGCGCGCCTTGAAGGCCGCGTAGGACGTCGGCAGATCCTTGACGCTCTCGCGGAACACGCCGCTCGAGAGCACCTGCATGTCGAAGCCGGGCACGAGCATGCGCTGCAGGCCGAAGACCAGCAACGGCAGGGCCGTGACGGCCACGCGCCGGATGGTCGGCCAGCCGGTCGCGAGCCAGGCCGCGCCGGCCGCCACCAACAGGTTCACCAGCACGCCGAGGTCGATCGTGCCCTTGAGACCGAGCACGGGCAGCAGCACGAGCGTGGCCACGGCCGCGCCGAGCACGTTGCCGAGCGTGTTGGCGGCGAAGATCTCGCCGACCTTGGCGCCCACCTCGTCGCGGCGGGCCGTGACGAGACGCGTGGCGAGCGGCAGCGTCATGCCGAGGAAGACCGTCGGCACGAGCATCAGCAGGAAGCAGAAGCCGAACTTGCCGGCCTCGTAAAGCGGGAAAGCCGCGGCCGAGGGCGCGAGCATCGCCTTGAAGTGCAGGAACCAGTATGGCAGGCGCTCGTAGAGCGGCAGCGTGAGGAGCACGCCGAGCGCGACGCCGAGCTCGGCGAGCGCGAAGCGCGCGAGCGGCGTGCGGCCGAGCGTGACGCCACGCTCGACCAGCAAGCTGCCCAGCGCGATGCCGGCCACGAAGGCCGCGATCATCAGCGTGAACGAGTAGGTCGAGGAGCCGAGGACGAGGGCCAGCAGCCGGATCCAGGCCACCTCGTAGGTGAGCGCCACGATGCCCGAGACGAAGACGGCCGCGAGCGCGTACCACCGGAGCGCCGAGCTCACGGGCTCGAGCGGCGCCTCTTCGGGCTCCGCCACCACCACAGGCGCTGTATCCGCCGGATCGGGCGCCGCGGCCAGATTCTGTGGCGCCGGGGCGAGTCCCTGCGGCGCCGCGGCCAGATTTTGTAGCGCCGGGGCGAGTCCCTGTTTGGAAAGGTACATGGCGAGCAACCCGATGGCCACGTTCGTGAAGGCCCCGACGTACACGGCGCCGTCCAGGCCGAGCCGCGGCACGAGCCAGAAGCCCGCCGCCAGGGCGCCGATCACGGCGCCCGCGCTGTTGAGGAAGTAGAGCCGCGCCACGTGGCTCTGTACGGTCACGATCTCGCGCGTGAGGAAGCGACTCAGCGCCGGGAGCGAGCCGCCCATCAGGAGGGTGGGGGGCAGCAGCACGGCCGCCGCGAGCAGCACCCGGCCGACCGGGCCGAAGCCGCCGACCACCGCCTCGATCGAGCTGAAAGCCGTGGGCGTCAGGCCGGCGAGCAGCGCGACGCCCATCTCCAGCCACGCGTACAGGTAGAGCTGGTTCGGCACGCGGTCCGCGAAGCGCCCGAGCAGCACGCTGCCCAGCGCGAGGCCGCCGAGGAAGGTGCCGAGGACGATGGCGTTGGCGTGCGCGGCGTTGCCGAGCAAGAAGCCCAGGTACTTGGACCAGAGCACCTCGTAGAGCAGCCCGGCGGCGCCCGAAAGCACGAAGAGCAGCGGGATCCAGGGCCGCGCGGCGGCCACCGTCTCGGCGGTCGCCGCCGGCAGCGGCGGCGCGACGTCGACCGGCGCGGAGGCGGCCGGGGGTTCGCTGGCGTTCGGCGTCGCGGGGACGGTGGGCGGCTCGGGGACGGTGGGCGGCTCGGGGACGGTGGGCGGCTCGGGGACGGTGGGCTCGTTCATGGACCTACTCGAATGGGTGGAAGACGATCACGGGGCCACCGTGGCGGGCGCGGTGGAGCTCCTGCCGGTCGTAGACGACGCGCCCCTTGGACGCGGCGCGGAACGCCGGATCATGGACGATCGGATCACCGTCCCTGGTGAAGCCTTTGACCAGGATCAGGTGGCCATCGGAGGCGATGGTCGGCGAGCCCTTGAGCTCACCCTTGCCGAAGCGGATGCTCACGACCACCGGGTGGCCTGTGAGCACCTCCTGTTCGACGTACTTCCAGTCGGCGGGCCAGGCGACCCACGAGCGGAAGGCCTTGCGGTAGCCGCTCTTCGCAGGGAGGTGGTCGGCATGACGGCGCATGAGATCGCTCGCGCCGGCGGCGATGAAGGGCCAGTTGCCGTAGATGCCGTTCGCGTCGTCCCAGCAGGCGCGGGCGACGTCGGCGGTGGGCAGGGCCAGGCCATGGGCCGTGAGCGCCATCGTGGTGGACGTCGGGCCGCACAGGCGGTATGACATGTCTGATTGTTCCCAGCCCTGCGAGCGGAACTCGGTCTTCACTTCCTTGCCCCAGGCCGGCCCGGGCGTATCGTCGGCGCCGACATCCTGGCCTTTGTCGGCCACCGCCATGCCCACCAGCGTGACGAGCGGGGTGACCGCCGGGCGCTCGGTGCGCAGCGTGACGCGCACGCGCAGGCGGTCGGCCTTCTGCTTGAGCTCGAGCGTGTCCTCGTTCATGCGCACTTCGCCGTCGGCCTTCACGACCTCGCCAGCGGGCTGGAACTTGATCGTCTCGCGATCGCCCCAGCGCGCCGCCTCGATCCACTTCGACCAGGTCTTGCCGCCGTCCGGGCTCGTGCCGAGCTCGACGACCACGAAGGTGCCGGCCGGGCAGTCGGCGTTCCAGGAAGGCACCACGCGGTCGAAGCCGGCGAAGTAGCGCAGGCTCGGCAGCGTGAACGAGCCCGAACGGGCGAAGCCGCCGGCGGGGTCGTCCTGCAGGCGGAAGCCGCCGAGGCGGTCGTCGAAGCGGGCGCCTTCGGCCACGGCGTGGGCGAAGCCTGTGGGCCCAGCGAAGACGTCGGTCTTGGAGAGAGGGCCGGCGACGGCGGGGGTGGCGGTCGCGCAGACGAGCGCACAGGCTGTGACGAATCGACGCATCGGGGGTCTCCGGACGGGGGCGAAAAGCTGTCTATATTAGCATCAACCCGCCGTGCCGGGCTCCGCAACGGTTCGAGCAGGGGTCGGCTCGAAGCCGGCGGCTCTCGCGAAGCGCCGGACGATGTCGCCGGCGGGCTCCACGCCGTCGATGCCGTCGACGCTCTTGCCGGCCTGCCAGTAGTCCTTGTACGAGGCGCCCTGCAGCGACGCATGCTTGAGCTGCCAGACCGCGAGCAGGGTGTAATACGTGCGCATCCAGTGCTTGGTCTTGCGGCCCTTCAACAGGCGGCGGGCGAGCGGGCCGGCCTTGGTGCCGGTGCGCTTGATGTAATCCGTCGCGATCACGGCCACCGGCACGCCCGAGATGCGGTCGGTGAGCACGATGTCGTCGGCCTTCGCGCCCACGATCGCGTTCTTGTAGTCGCCATGGGCGCGGCACTCGTCGGTCGCGATGAAGCGCGTGCCGAGCTGCACGCCGGCGTAGCCGAGCCCGAGGGCGCGCACGAAGCCGTCCTCGTCGCCGATGCCGCCCGCGCAGAGCACGGGCACGCCGAGGTCGCCGAGCTCGGCGATGAGCTGCTCGGGCGTCTTGCCGCCCGCGTGGCCGCCGGCGCGGTCGTTGACCGCGATCAGCCCGTCGACGTCGCTCGACATCGCTTTCTCGGCCCACCTGCGCTCCGTGACGTCGTGGTAGACCACGCCGCCCGCCGCGTGGGCCGCCTCGACCACCCAGCGCGGGTCGCCGAGCGAGGTGACGAAGAACCGCACGCCCTCGGCGAGCGCGATGTCGACCCACTCGCGCATGCGCTTCTCGTAAGCCTTGGAGGACTTCTCGACGATCACGTTCATGCCGACCGGCTGGTCGGTCAATTCCTTGATCCGCCGCAAGCCGGCCCGGTATTCATGGCCGTGCGCGAAGACCAGCGACACGGGCTGGATGATGCCCATCGCGCCGGCGTCGGAGACGGCCGCGACCAGCTCGGGGTTCGAGCAAGGATACATCGCGCCGCACAGCAGCGGGACGCGGATGCGGGCATGGTCGAGGAAGGTCTGGACGTGCGGATTCATGGCGGTCATGGGCTCATTGGACCACGCGCACGCCGGTCAGGACCAGCCCGGGCACCGGCGAGGCCGGGGTGCAGACGGCGAGCGGCACGACCGCCCGGGCCTCGCCGAGGGTGACAACGACCTCCAGGCGCTGGGTGCCCGGGGGCAGACTCGGGAAGGGAAGCGTGCGATCGAAGGAGCCGTCCGGCCGGATTTCAGGCGGGTCGGCGTCGGCCTGGCCCGGCGGCGAGAGCATGATGCCGACCCGGCCCGGCGGCAGGCCCGCGCCGACGATGCGGAGGGTGCCGGCGGGGCAGAGCACGCCTGGATCGACGACCACGGCGCCGCCTGTGAGGGAGGTCGGCCCCACGGCGGCGGTGGAGAACCGGATCGCGCCGGGCGTGGGGCCCGCCGACGGCGCCGGGGCCGGCGCGGGCGGAGCCTGGCAGGCGGCGAGGAGGAGGAAGAGGGGCAAGGCTGCGCGCATACGTTGGTAGTCGTCTTGTACCCGATGTGACGAACCGTCGCCCGGCATGTGATCGCCATCGGGTTCCGCCCGTGAGGAGTCTCCCGATCCCGCCGGACCCGCCGTCATCGCGGCAGCCACCCGCGACCCCCTACGCTGGGAGCGGGATCGGATCGAACGGAACGAAAGGAAGGGGCCATGACCATGACGACGAGCGGACGCCCGCCCCGGGGGCACGCCCCCCGCGGCGGCGAGGTGTGCCTGACCCCCGGTGACGACCTCGCGGCGGCGATCGCCGCCGCCCCGGAAGGCGCCGTGCTGCAGCTGGCGGCCGGCGACTACGGCCTCGACCAGACCTTGCGGATTCCGCGCGGCGTGACGGTGCGCGGCGCGGGCCGCAACCACACGCGCATCGTGGGCCCCGGACCGGATGCCGTGGTCTTCGTGCCCGAAGGCGGGCACTTGCACGCCCAGGGCGTCGCCTTCCTGCGTGCGGGGGATTGGGCGGCGGACGTGCTCCTGGTCGCCGGCCAGGCCACGCTCGAGGCCTGCGCGATCCGAGGCGCCCGGCGGGCGGCCGGCGCGAGCGCGGACGGGCCGGGCGGCTGCGGCGTGCGCCTGGTGGGCGGGGCGCGGGCCGGCCTCTTCGGCTGCGAGATCGACGGCAACGCCGGCCACGGCGTCCACGCGGCGGGCGACGCCGGGCTCGACCTGCAAGACAGCCAGCTGCGCGCCAACGACGGCTGCGGCGCGGTGTTCGCGGCCCGCGCAGGCGGCCGGGTGGGCGGCACGACCTGCGAGGGCAACACGCTCTCGGGGCTCTGCGTGCGCGATGAGGCGGCGCCCGAGCTCGAACGCAACGTGCTCGCGCGCAACTGGCTGCACGGCCTGGCCTTCGCCGGCCGCGCGGGCGGTGAGGCGCGCGGCAATCGCTGCGAGGCCAACGAGCGTGCGGGCATCGCCGTGCGCGACGCGGCGAGGCCCGCGATCATCGCCAACCAGTTGCTCGCCAACGGCGGCGCGGGCCTGTCCTATGACGGTGAGGCCGGCGGCACCGCCGACGACAACGCCTGCGTCCGCAACCGCGAGGCGGGGGTGCGGGTGGCCGGCGAGGCCGTGCCGGCGCTCACCGGCAACCGCTGCCGCGAGAACGGCGACGGCCTCGTTTACGAGGATCACGCCGGCGGGCGGGCCGAGCGCAACGCCTGCGTCGCGAACCTGCGCAACGGCGTGGTGGTGGGCGGCAAGGCGCGCCCGACGCTGATCGCCCTCGAGGCGAGCGCCAACGGCTGGAGCGGGATCGTGTTCCAGCGGCAGGCCGCCGGCGAGGCGCGCGGCTGCGAGGTAACGGCCAATTCGCTTTCGGGCATCGTCGTGCGCGACCAGGCCTGGCCGCTGCTCGAGGCCAACGCCGCCTGTGAGAACCGGGGCAGCGGGCTCGCCTACCTCGGCGCGGCCGGCGGCACGGCGCGCGCGAACCGTTGCGTGCGCAACGAGGCCAACGGCATCGAGATCCAGGACGAGGCCCAGCCGACGCTGCTCGAGAACCTGGCCGAGGCGAACCGCTGGCGCGGCATCGCCTACTTCGGGCATGCGGAGGGGATCGCGCATGGCAACGTCGGGACCGGCAACGGCAAGGCGGGGATCGCCGTGCGCGACCAGGCGGCGCCGATCCTGGAGGCCAACCGGCTGGCCGGCAACGGCGAAGCCGGCATGACGTTCCTGGAAGAGGCCGGCGGCGCGGCGCGGGGGAACGACTGCGCGGCGAACGCGGCGCCACAGCTGTATGTCGCCCGCGCGGCCCGGCCGCGGCTTGAGGAAAACCGCGCGGAAGTGGCGTGGGAGCGCCGGTAACGCCCAGAACGAGGAGGTCGTATGTCCACCCAGCTCGCCCAGACCACCCTGATGCCCGGTGACGATCTCGCAGGCGCCATCGCGGCCGCGCCACCGGGTGCCGTCCTCTTGCTCGGTCCCGGCCTTCACGCCGGGCCCGGCGGGATCACCGTCCGCCGCCCGCTCACGCTCGTCGGCGCGGGGGACGCCAGCCTCGTCGTCTCAGGCCTCACCCTCGCGGGCGATGGCCTGGTGGCCCTCCAGGACCTCACCATCACCGGCGCCGTGCGGGTGGTCGGGCGCACCGTGGCCGACTTACGGGGCTGCCGCATCGCCGACGCCGCGAGCGCCGGGCTCACCTTCGCGAACGACGCCCGCGGCGAGGTCCGGGCCTGCCTCGTCGAGCGCAGCGCCGGCGCAGGCGTGCTCGTGACCGACCGCGCGGCGCCCCTGCTCGAGGGCTGCATCCTGCTCGACAATGCCGACGCGGGGCTCGCCTGGGCCGGCGAGGCCTGTGGGGAGGCGCACGGCAACCTGTGCGAGGGGAACGCGACCGGCATCCGGGTCGCCGGCCGCGCCACGCCGCGGCTCGCGCACAACACGCTGCGCCGCAACGCGGGCGACGGCGTGGTCTACCTGGACGCGGCCGGCGGCCTGGCCGTCGCGAACCTGTGCGACGGCAACCACGGGCACGACATCGCGATCGCGGTGGCGATCGGCGTGGGGCCGCTGCTGGGAACCAATCGGGCCTTCGTCACGCGGGTCGTGAACCCAAATCGCCCTTGAGAGTTGTTCGGCGGGCCTGCATCGCGTATGGCATGGAAATGCAGCGTCGACTTATCGCGACGCCCTTTTTGAGGAGGATGCCATGTCGGAAACCAAGGTCGGACAAGTCGGCTCGATCACGATGATCGCTGAGCGCAACAAGGCGATCATCGACAGGTACAACCAGCTGTCGGAGGCGCGTGACCTCGACGGCATGATCGAACTCCTGGCGGTGGACGGCGAAGTCGAGTTCCCGCAGTCCGGTGAGAAGTTCGACCGCGACACCTTTTACCTCGTCCACAAGAACTTCCCGGGCGGGCTGCCCAAGATCGCGGTCCAGCGCGTCACCGGTCGGGACGACCTGTGGGTCCTCGAGCACCGCCTGGTCTATGGCGAAGGCAAGCCCTGGACCGCGACGACCGTCGTCGAGCTGAAAGACGAGAAGATCGCCCGTATGCGGGTCTACTTCGGCGAGAACTTCGAAGTGCCGGAGTGGCGCACGAAGCTGCTTGCCGAGCGGAAGTAGCGCGTCATGCCCGTCTTTTCACGCGATAACGTTCCCGTCACGGCGTCGTCGGATGTGTTCGAGCAGCGGTCCGTCGAGGTGGGCGACCTGCTGCTCTCCTTCGACCGCTTCGCGAAAGGTGACTACACCGACGCCTTCAAGGACTTGCCGGGTGGGCGCTGCCAGTCGCCGCACTGGGGCTACCTGCTGAAAGGGCGCATCCGCATCATCTACGAGGACCGCGAGGAGATCGTGGAGGCCGGCCAGGCCTTCTACTTCCCGCCCGGCCACGTGCCGGAGGTGCTCGAGGATGTGGAGATTGTCCAGTTCTCGGAGCCGGCCGCCTTCCACACCACGGTCGATGAAGGCTTCGAGCACGCCAAGGCCAAGGCCGCGACCTGAGGCCGGCCACCCGGCGATGATGCCTGCCGGGGCGCGACGTGTTGGATCACGCGTCGCGCCCTGGCGGGTGTCCGCTCAGCGGGCCTTGGCCATCCCGTCGATCGCGATGTCGAGATCGTCGGCGACCTTCACGCCGAGCACGCTCGGCGGCAGCGAGATGCCGTAGTCCGTCATCTTGACCTTGAACGTCGATGACACGTGCACCCAGTCGCCCGGGCGGTACTTCGCGTCCTGCTCCGGCAGCAGCGTCAGCTCGATCGGCGTGGTCAGCGGGCGGGTGACGCCGTGGATCGTCATGGTGCCGGTGGCGGTGCCTGCGACGGGCGAATTCGCCTTCAGCTTGTTGCCGGGCACCTTGATGCCTGTGAACTTGAAGGTCGCGGTGGGGTACTTGCCCGCCTCGAGCGTGCCGCGCATGTGCTCGTTGCGCAGCTCGATGCCGGTGTCGAGGCTCGAGAGGTCCACCGTCACCGTGCCCGCGGCCTTGGCGACGTCCTCGGGATCGAGCTTCGTCTCGCCGGTCACGACGTGCGTGCGGCCGGTGAACTTCACGATCGCCGCCTTCGAGGTGAAGCTGGCTTCGTTCGGGCTGTGCTTGTCGGCGTCGATGGCGTAGGTGCGGGGGGCGGCGAGCGCGGGCGCGGCCACCATCACGAGGGTGGCTGTGAGCAGCGCGGCGAACGGACGGTGCATGGGGATTCCTTTCGTTTCGGGTGCAGGCGACAGCTGTTCGGATCCGAACAGCTGCATAATAGTTCTACATAGAACCAATGGTCAAGTAAATGATTGCAACGAAGACGGGGCCGGCTCGCATGCCGGCCCCGTCGTGCGAAAAGCGCCTAGCGCACCTGCTGCCCGGGCTGTTCGTGCTGCCCCTTCAAGGCGATGTCGATGGTCTGGTGATAGGCGGCGGGCTCCGAGAATTCGACGACATCCGCATCCTCGAGCACCTCGGGGACGTGGCCCGGCGGGATGTAATAGGCCTGGCCGGCTTCGAAGATTTCCTCACGGTCCGCATACTTGATGCGAATCTTGCCGCGGATCATGTAGCCCCAGTGCGGCGATTGGCACTGGCCGCCGGGCAGATCGGCGAACTGCGCGGCGTAGTCGCCCTTCGGGACGTGCTCGAAAGCGAGCAGCAGATCGCCGGCCTCGATGGACCGCTGCACGAAGCCGCTCTCCTGGGCGGTGATCGGGAGTTGGTCGGGCTTGTAGGCAGGCATGGGTCCTCCTTTTTCAGAATCACGCCGCACCACGCCGCCCCGATGGGGCGACGTCTAACCGAAACTTAGGCGGTCCCGGGCTCGGAGACAACGTGGAGGCGATGGTCAGAATGACCGCGCCGTGGAATAATTCCATGTGCGCTCGAACGCCTGGTCGCCAGGTGAGACGCGCCTCGGCAGGATATCGATGACCACGTTCACGCTGACGCCGCCCGTGCACGACGACGATCGCGACCTCGCGACCTTCGGCTACGCGCCCACGCTCCAGCGGACGCTGGGCGGATTTTCGTCGTTCGCCGCGGGTTTCTCGTACCTCTCGATCCTCACCGGCATCTTCCAGCTGTTCCACTTCGGCTTCGCCGCGGGCGGCCCTGCATTCTTCTGGGCCTGGCCGCTGGTGTTCGTGGGCCAGTTCGCCGTCGCGCTCTGCTTCGCCGAGCTCGCCGCGCATTACCCGATCTCGGGCTCCGTCTACCAGTGGTCGAAGCGCCTCGGCACGCCGTTCGTCGGCTGGATGGCGGGCTGGGTCTACCTGGCCTGCCTGGTGGTCACGCTGGCCGCGGTCGCCCTCGCCTTGCAGACCACGCTGCCGCAGATCTCGCCGGCCTTCCAGGTCATGGGCGACCCGGCGGATCCGGCGGCCGGCGCGAAGAACGCGGTGCTGCTGGGCTGCGTGCTGATCGCCCTGACCACGATCGTCAACGCCGTCGGCGTGCGCCTGCTGGCCTTCATCAACAACCTGGGTGTGTTCTCCGAGCTCTTCGGCGTGCTGTTCCTGATCGGCCTGCTGGGCTGGAACGCCGTGCGCGGGCCGTCGGTGGTGCTGGAGACCGCCGCCAGGGGCGCAGGCGAGCCGCTCGGCTACATGGGCCCGCTGCTCGCGGCCTCGCTCATGGCCTCCTACGTGATGTACGGCTTCGATACCGCCGGCACGCTCGCGGAAGAGACCACCGAGCCGCGCCGGCGCGTGCCCTGGGCGATCCTCCTGGCGCTCGGCTCGGCCGCCGTCCTCGGCGGGCTGATGATGCTGACGGCGATGATGGCCGCGCCGTCGATCGGCGCCCCCGAGCTCGGCCTCGCGACGGGCGGGCTGCCCGCGATCGTGAAAGGCGTGCTCGGCGACGCCGTCGGCCGGACGTTCCTGGTGGTGGTGGTCTTCGCGATCGTGGTCTGCACGCTCGCGGTCCATACGGGCACGGTGCGCCTGGTCTTCTCGATGGCGCGCGACGGCGACCTGCCGTTCAGCGCGGCGCTCGCGCGCGTCTCCCCGCGGACCCACACGCCGATCCTGCCGACCGTGTTGGTCGGCCTGGCCGGCGCCGGCATCCTGGTCGTGAACGTGGGCTACCCGCAGATCGTCGGGCTGGTGGCGTCGGTGGCGATCGTGTGGGCCAACCTGGCCTACCTCTTCGTGACGGTGCCGCTCCTGTGGATGCGGCTGCGCGGTAGGCGGCTGGACGGCGTGGAAGATTCGGAGCCGGTCTTCTCGCTGGGACGCTGGGGGATCCCGGTGAACCTGGTCGCCGTGGCGTCCGGGCTGTTCATCGTCGTGAACGTGGGCTGGCCGCGGGCGGAGATTTACGGCACCGGAGGCCTGCTGCAGTTCGCGGCGCCGCTGTTCACGGTCCTCGTGCTGGGGGTGGGCGGGCTCTACTACGCGCTGCGGCGGCCCCGGCCGCGCCCGGTGGTCGTGCCGGCGCCGGCGGTGCCGGGGGCGGACGCCGAAGCCGCCTGATCTCAGCTCCGGGGCACCACCGGCAGGATCAGGCGAGACGGCGTGGTCCGCCCGTGGTGGAGCCCCTGTCGCGCCGTCCGCCACGCCCGTGCGGACCAGACCGGGCCTGTGAGGTTCGGGTGGATGTCGAAGCGGGGCCACCAGCTGCTGGTGACCTGCAAGCGGATGCGGTGGCCCAACTTGAACAGATTCGACGTCGGCCACAGCGCCACGGCGATCGCCGTCGGCCCCCCGCCCGCCGGATACCCGCGCCGCAGGACGCCCTCGGCCAGGTTCCAGGCAGTGCCGTCCGGGTGGACGTCGCAAAGCACGGCGACGAAGTCCGTGGCCGGCGCGTCCGTCGCGACGACGAGCTCGGCCCGCACGGGGCCTGTGACCTCGAGCGGGCGCGTGAGCGGCGCGGTCTCGTAGACGAGCACGTCCGCGCGCCGATCGAGCGGGTCTTGCGGCGCGGTGCCGGCGATCGCCCCGAGCATCGCGCCGCCCACCGCCGCGACGGGTGCGGCCGGGTCGTGCAGCCAGCGATCGGCCGGCTCGTCGCCCGCGGGCGGCTCGGGCGTGAGCCGGCCGTCGCCGTGGCGTCCGTTGGCGAGGCCGCCCGAGCGCAGCCAGAACGAGGTCTCGACCGCGCGGGCGAGCGGCCAGGCGGGCTCGTCGCGCCAGGCGTTTTCGCCCATGACGTAGAGCCGCACGGGCGCGAGCGGCTCGGTGCGCTTCACGCCGGGCGGCGTGAGGTGGCGGTCGAACCAGGGCAGGGCGGGCGCCAGGCTCTCGAAGCGGTAGTCGCCGGGGTCGTGGCCGCCGGGCATCACCACCTGGCGCGCATGCGTCCAGGGGCCGATCACGAGCCGCGTCTCGGCTGCCACGTTCGCCTTCGCGCCGGCTCGGATGCGCGTGAAGTCCGCGAGCTGCCCGGGCAGGTACGGATCGTACCAGCCGGCCATCAGCAGTGCCGGGGCGTCGATTCGCTCGGGGCGCCGATCGCCGTCGATCGCCTCCCAGTACGCGTCGCGCGTGGGGCGCGAGGCCCAGTCGTGGTAAACGCGGCTGGCAACGCCCAGGCGATCCGCGGCCTCGACGGCCGGGAAGCCCGCGAGCCCGGGCGCGAGCTCGGCCTGGCTCGGGAAGACGTCGATGCGGCCGCGGTCCGTGCGGGCCCAGTAGAGCGCGCTCTGCAGCGAGAAGGCGCCGCCCGGCCAGAAGAAGGCGTGGTGATCGGTGCTCGCGATCTGCACGAGCAGGGCCTCGAGGCCGGCCTCGCCCTGGTCGGCGATCGCCCACTGCGAGTAGCCGAAGGCCGAGCCGCCGAAGGTGCCGACCCGGCCGTCCCACCAGGGCTGGCGCGCCAGCCAGCGCAACGTCTCGATGCCGTCCTGGCGATCCGTCATGAGCGGGTAGTAGCTGCCGCCCGAGCGGAACCGCCCGCGCGTGCCCTGCACCACCACGGCATAGCCGCGGCCGGCAAAGTGGTAGCCGAGCAGGTCCGCGAACTTCTCGTGCAGCGGCAGGCGCGACAGCGGCGCGCGGATCATCACGGTGGGCCAGCGTCCGCTGGCGTCCGGCAGGTAGACCTCGGCCGAGAGGCGCACGCCGTCGGCGGTCGAAAAGCCCTGGTCGCGCCGCGCGATCACGCGGTGCGTGGCCGGCCGCGCGCCGGTGCGCCAGCCCGACACGGCCACCACGACGCCCGTGGGCATACACTCGGCGAGCGTCGCGAGCGAAACGGCGCCCGTGGCGAGCAGGAAGACCCTCATGCCGGCCGGCCGTGGTGTAGCGTGAGCCGGCCCAGCAAGTACACGTACGACGCGAGCACGAAGTGGAAGCCGATCGGGATGATGCCGGGCGGATACCAGCGCCGGTGCGGGTAAAGCTCGCCGAACACGAAGTACCGCACCACCATCACGATCGCGTAGACGGCGGCGAAGCCCACGAGCGCCTTGCCGACGCGCGGACGGCGCGTCCACAGCCAGCCTGTGCCCGCATGCACGCCCCGGTTGACCCGCCACATCACCGCCAGGATCAGGACCTGGCTGGGCAGCAGCAGGTGGTAAGGCAGGAGCCCCGAGTACCACTCGACCATCGGCGGCAGCCAGGACACGCCGCCCAACGCCACGAGCAGCTGGCCGATCACGCGGCACAGGAACAGCGTGGAGAGCACCCAGAGGGCCATGCCGTACCGGCGCGCGGCGGGGTCCGGGACGGAGGGGGCAGCGATCTCGACCATGCCGGGATTCTACCCGACGGCGGCGGTTAGCGGAGCGGCGGCGGTGGCGGCGGTGCGTAGGGGGACGGGGCGTAGGGCGACGGCGAATACGGGGGCGGTGCACCCGTTGCGCCGCGCGAGCCCGTGAATACGGATTTGACTCTGCCCCAGAGCTTGCTGACGACGTCCACGATCACCGCATAGATGAGCTCGGGGCCGCCGCGCTGGGCCTGGACCGGCGGCGATGCCGCGGTGGCCGGATACTGCGGCTGCGTCGGATACGCCGGATAGGCCTGATACGCGGGATAGGCCTGATACGCGGGACTCGTCGGGTACGGCAGGCCGGCGGGCGGGGCCTGGGGCGGCGCGTAGCCGCCGACGGGTGCGCTGAGGAAGCGCGGCAGGGCGGCGCCGTTAAGCGAATTCATAGATAGACTCCTTATCGGATGTCGGGCTGTACCGTGTCTTGGGCGACAGGGGCGGCGACCTGACCCCACATCTCGCTAAGGGCTGGTTAAGGCCAGGCCAAAGAATTGCTCGAATTCCGGTTAATTTGCCCTTGGCTCAATCCTAATCATCCCTTAAGAATGTTCATGGGGTGTTCGGCGATGAGGGAGGCAGGACCAGAGAGGTAGCCCCAGATGCAAATCGGAAACCGCCCCGCCGTCGCCCCGACCTCAGCCGCCCCGCGCGTTCCGGCCGCCGCCGCGACCGCCCCGCGGGTCCGTGCCGTGGCCCAGGGTGGCGATCCGCTGCCGAGCTTCCCGGATGTGCGGGCCTACCAGAACTACGTGATCAACCTGGTCGCCCAGTCCCGCCAGCTCGACCGCGACATCGAGACCGCCCGCAAGGCGGCGGGCCCCGACAGGCCCGGCGACGCCACCGTCGCGGCGCTGCGCGAGCGGCTCGACGCCGTGAAGCTGCAGCTCAAGATCCTGCGCGACGACTACCCGATGCCCACCGAATGGACGCGCTCCAGGTTGCTCTTCGGCCAGGGCTTCGACAAGGACAAGTTCTGGCGCGAGCAGGTCGAGGCGATTCCCGGCAAGGAAGTCATCGTGACCCCGGCCCCGGCGCAGCCTCCGGCGCCGGCCGCCCCGCCCGCGGCCCCCGGCCCGGCGCAGGCACCCGCGCTGCCCAACCAGCCGCTGCCGGCGGTCCCCCATGTGACGCTGCCGGTCGAGCCCGCGGACCCCGCCGTGGCCCAGACCCTGCGCATCGCGCTGGCCGCCGACCAGAAGGGCATGAGCAGCATGGCCGGCGACGGCTTCCGCAAGGCCACCTCGCAAAGCCGCACGCCTGGCGACGCGATGGCCGTCTTCAAAGCCGCCCACCAGAGGGGCCACAGCTCCAGGGCGGCCGACGCGATCGCCCACGCCACCGGCCTGGCCGGCGACCTGGCGACGCTGATGGCGATCGCCGAGGCCGCCTCGAACGCCGGCCACAGCTCGAAGGCCAGCCCGGCCTTCGAGAAGGCCAAGGACGTCGCGCGGAGCTGGACCGAAGCCGTGCAGGTCGCGCTGCTCGCCCACAACGAGGGGTTCAGCACCGCGGCCGGCCACGCCTTCGACCGGGCCCACGGGCTGGCGGTCACCTCGGCCGATGCCACCCAGGTGGGGCTGACGGCCGACAAGAAGGGGTACTCGTCGAGCGCGGATCGCGCGTTCAACAAGGCGCTCGAGCTCGCCAAGACGTCGGCCGAGGCGCTCCAGGTATCCGAAGCCGCTTCCAGGCAGGGCTACAGCACCTCCGCCTCCCGCGCGATGAAGCGCGCGATGGAGCTGCCCTAGCCGCCCGGTGGGCCCTTGCGCACGCCCGATCCCGGGTATGAGGGGAGAGTCGTCCCTGCCCGGAGGTCTCCCCATGCGCCTGTTCGCCGCCATCCTCGCGTGCACCCTGTTCGCCGCCACACCGGCGTTGGCGAGCGGCAGCCCGTCCGAGGCCGCGGGCGCACCCAAGCTCAGCGCCGCCCAGATGGAGGCGCTCAAGCGCCAGCTCCAGGCGGCGCCCAACACGCCGGGCCGTGCGGCGATGATGCAGAAGCTGCTCAAGCTGGCCCTGGCGATGAAGAACAAGCAGCCTGTGAAGACCGAGGATCTGCTCGCGCTCGTCGGCTACCTGCGCGAGGCCAACGCCGACAAGGCCTCGGATCCCGCGTTCGGCGCGGCGCTGCGCCAGCTCGAGGCCGGCATCCTGCAGACCCAGGGCGGCGGGAACGAGGACCTCGACGAACTCAAGCGGGAGTTCGACAGCGGCGACGAGAAGCTGGACCTCGAGGAGCTCAAGAAGGAATTCGACGGCTACTAGCGGCCAATAGCTCCCGGAACGCGGCAGGCGATCAGCGAACGCCGCCCGCCAGCGGGCCTGTGCCTTCCAGGTCCGCCAGGCGCGGCGCGAGGTCGAGCGCGACGGCCCGGGCCACCTGGCGCACGCCGTAGAAGTGCACGCGCACCGAGGGCCTGGGAGCGCGGGCGAGCTCGCGCTCGGCTTTGAGGATGCCCCAATGGGTCGCGGCGCCGGTCACGAGCACCACGGCGTCGGCCGCGGCCACCATCGCCGGCACCTTCTGCGGCTCGGTGATGCCGTCGTGGTGCAGCACGCGCGCGGCGCCGAGCTCGCGCAGGGCGTCGACGTAGAAGCGGCCTAGCCGCCCGCCGACGACCGCGATGGTGCGGCCCGCGAGGGCGTCGATGCGACCGAGGACGCCCAGATCGCAGATGTCGCACTCGCCGCCCGGATCGACCACGAAGAACCCGCGGCTCATCTCGGCGGCCTCCTGGCACATCACGCGGTTGCACACGCGCAGGCAAGGATAGCGCGGCAACGCGGAAGGGTCCGCGAGCGAGTCCTCGATGCGGGCGATCGTCTCGCGCCGCTCGGCGAGCTTGTTCGCCTCGCCGCCGCCCATATCGAGCGTCTCGATCACCGCTAGCGCCTGGCGGGCGCGGTCCACCTCGCCGTTCTGGAGCGACAGGTCCGCGATGCGGTCGTAGACGCCGATCGCGTCGGCCAGGTCGCCCTCGTTGCGCAGCGCCTCGGCCTCGAGGTGGTGGGCCGGCAACACGTTCGCGAGCATATTCTGGACGGCGTCGCACTCTTTGAGCACCTGGCGGAAGCGGCCGATGCGCCGCAGGACCATGATGTGCTCGAGCCGCCGGTCCACGGCGGCGTAGAGCTCCGTCACCAGCTCGTCGCGCCGCGCGAGCCAGGTCTCGGCTTCGGCGGCCCGCGCGGGGTCCGCCTCGGCGAGCAGCGTCGCGTGGTAGATCAGGCCAACCTCGTCATGGCGATCGAAGGCGTCGGCGGCCAGCACGGCCAGGGTGTCGGCGCGCTCCGGCTTGGTCTCGGGCAGCTTGGCGGCGAGCTCGAGCAGCGCCTCGCGCAGCCGCACGCGCGCCGCGCCGCCGAGGTCGCCGCTGCGGTGCACGTCGACCAGCATGCGCGCGCCGGTGGCCGGGTGGGTGCCGGCGCGCTCGAGCGCAGCTTCCAGGGCCTGCGCCGCCCTGGTCCGGCGGGCTTCATGCGCGGTGAGGGCGGCGGCCGCGACCTTGGCGAGCTTCTCGCCGAAGTTCGCCAGCGTGAGGTCGAGCAAGGCCACGGCCTCGGCATCCTTGGCGGCGCGCCGCTCGGCATCCGGCGTCTCGGGCGTGCCGAGCGCGATCACGGGCACGCGCGGGCGGGCCCGATCGAGCCTGGCCCAGGGCGCGTCCTGGCCGGGCGCGCCCGCGCCGAGGCGCAGATCGAGGATCACCAGGTCGAGCTCACGCAGCTGCAGCTCGGCGCCCAGGGCCTCGGCGTCTTCGAGGCGCGAGACGTGGACGGTGGTCGCGAGGCTCTCCAGCACGTCCTGCGCGCCATGGCGCACGAGCGGATCGGCGGAGGCGATCGCCACGGCCAGCGGCCGCTCGATCGTGACGAGCTTCTTGGCGGCGCGGGCGGCCGCGGCGCGCGGGTCGAGCGGCGCGGTGCCGCCGCCGGATTTGCGTCGGAGCTGGTCCAACCACTTCTGGAGCATGCGCGGACTATACCCGCCAGCCGGGGGGAGAGCCACTCACCCCGCCCCCCGACCGGTTGGCGACTAGACCGTCGGGGCCTTATCCGCCTTTTCCCAGGCCACGAAGTCGTCCAGATCGCTTTGCACCATCTTGAGCGCGAGCATGATCACGGCCGCGTCGTCCATGTAGCCGATGAACGGGGTGTCGTCGTCGATCAGGTCGTTCTCCTGGATGAAGTACAGCATCGCGCCGGCGATCGAGACCAGGCTCTTGACCGGCACCTTGCGGTAGCCACCATCGATGTACGCCTGGATCATCCGCACGCCGATGCGGCCGGCCTTGACCGCGTCGCCGATCGGCCCGCGGCTGTTCTCCATCTTGTCGATCTTGGTCGTCGCGTTCGCGATCAGGCTGCCGGCCTTCTGCTTGTCGATCACATACTCCTGGGCCACATTCAGGCAGTTCTTGAACGCGGGCGAATTCAAAACGTCGGCGGGGTTGAACATCGTCGATCCTCCGGATGGTCGGTCTAAACAGCCGCTCCATGCCTCCCGGCGAGCGACCGTCGCAATGTACCCACGCGCATCGCCATAGAAACGGCGCCGCGCACGAGAAACGACGCCCGTTCACCGGGTATATCCGCGTTGCGGACGTCCGGTCGGGCGGGGCCGATGGAACGGTTGGGCACGATGCGGCGCTCCGGAGCGAATCGATGGTAGGCGAGGTCCTGGCGAACCGGTACCGGGTGGTACGGCTGCTGGGCGAGGGCGCGATGGGACAGGTCTGGCTGGTCGAGGACACGACCACCAGCCATGAAGTCGCACTCAAGGTCATCTCGCGCCGCCTGGGCGGCCCCGCGCGCTCGCACAGCGGCCAGTCCAGCTCGCAGCCGAGCGCCGAGCGGTCGCAGCCGAACGTGGACCGCGCCCAGCACGCGGAGAAGTCCCAGCTGGAGTTCATCCAGGAATTCCGCCTGATGACCCAGCTGCGCCACCAGAACTGCTGCGAGGTGCTCGACTACGGCCTGCTGGTCGACGACGCCCCCTACCTCACGATGGAGGTGGTGCCCGGCCGCGGCCTCGACGAGCTCGGCCCGGTCGCCGGCGATACCTTCGATCGCCTGTTCTCCCAGATCTTGCTGGCGCTCGGCTACATCCACTCGCGCGGCTTCGTGCACTGCGACCTCAAGCCTGCCAACGTGCGCGTGCGCTCGGACGGCGTCGTAAAGCTGATGGACTACGGCCTGATGGCCTACGCCGGCGAGAGCGGCGGCCCGATCAAGGGCACGCTGGCTTACCTCGCCCCCGAGATGATCAAGCGCGGCCTGATCGACCAGCGGACCGACCTGTATTCGCTCGGCGTGCTCGGCTACGAGATGTTGACCGGGCGCTGGCCGTTCGTGACCGATCGCCCCGGCGACATGCTGCGCGCCCACGTCGCCGAGCCGCCCGCGCCGCCGTCCGCCCACGCGCCCGGCATCGATCCGCGCCACGAGCGCGTCGTGATGAAGCTGCTGGCCAAGGAGCCGATCGACCGCTACCAGTCCGCGGACGCGGTGCTGGAGGACCTCGGCTTCGAGGTGACGCCCGGCCTCGGCGGCAGCCTGCTGACCTCGCCGCTGATGGGCCGCGCGCAGGAGATGGCGAAGCTCTTCGTGCAGCTCGCGCGCATCACCTCGGGCAAGAAGGGCGGCGCCCTGCTGGTCAGCGGCCCGGCCGGCATCGGCAAGAGCCGGCTCATCAAGGAATTCAGCTTCAACGCCCGGCTCGAGAACCTGCCCTATGCCGAAGGCGCCAACCACGAGTTCGCGCGCAGCCCTTACGGCCCGATCCTGGCGCTGCTGCGCGGGCTGCTGCCGGCCCTGCGCGAGCTCGTGCCGGAGCACCTCGAGCGACTCGGCCGCGTGCTCGTGAAGCTGCTGCCGGAGCTCGCGGTGCCGCCGGCGCCGGACCTCGACGCCGGCAACGAGAAGCTGCGCCTGCAAGCCGCCATCACCGAAATCGTGGGTGCGCTGGCCGCGCGGCGCGGCACGGTCGTGGTGGTGGAGGACGTGCAGTGGGCCGACCCGCTCTCGGTGGAGGTGCTCGAGCACCTGCTGCGCAGCCTGCGCGAGGCGCCCGTGCTCTTCCTGCTCACGACGCGGCCCGCCGACGGCGCCGCCCCGACCTGGCAGGAGCGCGCCACGCGCCTGCCGCTCGCACCGCTCGGCGAGGGGGGGCTCAAGCGGATGGTGGTGTCGATGCTCGGCACGCCCGAGGTCGAGCCCACGCTGCTCGCCCGGCTCAGCGAGCTGTCGGGCGGGAACCCTCGCCATGTCGAGATGTTGCTCGAGCACCTGGTGAAGAGCGGCCTGCTCGTGAAGGCGGCCGGGCGCTGGAGCCTCACGGCCGAGCTCACGGCCGAGCGGCTGCCGGACGGCCTGCGCGGCCTGCTGCTGCGCAAGATCTCCGACCTGCCCACGGGCGCCCAGGCCGTGGCGCGGGCCGCCGCCGTGGTGGGCTACGACATCTCGCTCGATCTGCTGCGCGAGGTCGCCGAGCTGCCCGAGGCGGCCTTCCTCGAGGCGCTCGACCCGCTGCTCGCCGGGCAGATCCTGGTGCCCGGCGAGGACGGCGCCTACGCCTTCGAGCAGGACCAGCTGCAAGACCTGATGTACGTGCAAATCGGCGAGCTCGACCGCGCGCGCCTGCACGCCCGCGTGGCCGCGGTGTTGGAGCGGCGGGCGGGCGGCCTGTCGGTCCAGGACCTGCAGCTCGAGGAGCTCACGGCGATCGCCGACCACTACGTGCGCGGCGACGAGCCCGCGAAGACGATCGCCTACGCCCTGGAGGCGGGCATCCGCTTCGCCGGCCTCTTCGCCAACAGCGAGGCCCAGCGCTATTTGGAAGCCGGGCTGGCGCTGGCGGCGGACGTGAACGCGGGGCCGCACATGGCGGTGGGCTTCCTGCGCGCGCTGGGCGACGTGCACCGCATGGCCGGCCACGGCGAGGCGGCGCGCGAGGCGTACGAGCGCGCCGTGCCGCTGGCCGAGGCGCTGGGCGATCGCTTCCTGCTCGGCCGCGTGCTCACCGCGCTCGCGGCCGCCTACCAGGGCCTCGACCAGCTCGAACAGGCGCTCGGCACCGCCGACCGCGCCCAGCGCGTCTGCCTCGACGCCGAGGACCAGGGCGGCGCCGCGCGCGCGGCCCTGGTGGCGGGCCGCACGCTGGTGTACCTCGGCCGCACGGGCGAGGCGCTGAACCGCATGCACGACAGCCTCGAGCTGGCGCGCCAGGCCTTCGACCAGCCGCTGGTCGGCGAGGCGCTGGCGGACCTCGGCTACATGCAAGTGGCGCTGCTGCCGGACGGCCTCGAGGCCGGCGTGGACGCGCTCAACGAGTCGATCGACCTGCTGACCGAGCTCGGCGACAAGCGCGGGCAGATCCGCGCCCATACGATGCTCGGCCAGGCCCACCTGGCGCTCGGCGACGCGATCGCCGCGCGCACCGCCTTCGGCCAGGCGGAGATGCTCTGCCAGGAGGTGGGTGACCAGCTCGAGGCGTGCGCCGTCACGATCCAGCTCGCGCTCGCGGACCTCGAACTCGGCGAGTTCGCGCGCGCCGCCGAGGGCGCCCGCACAGGCACCGAGGAAGCCGTGCGCCTGGGCAGCACGTTCCAGATGGGCATCGGCCTCATGACCGAGGCCGTCGCGGACGTCTGGCAGGGCCGCTTCGGCGAGGCGCAGGCGCTCATGAGCGTGGCCTTCGACCAGGCCGCCGAGGTGCGGCACGCGCTCATGGAGACGCGCATGCTGCAGCTGCAGGGCGACGCGCTCGCGTACATGGGCCGCTTCGAGGCCGCGATGGCGGCGTCGGAGCGCCTGCAGGCGGCGATGGTCGAGACCGGCAACCTGGAACCGCAGGGCCGCCTGTGCGCGCTTTGGGGCGAGGTGCTCGCGCGCGGTGGCGACGGCCCCGAGGCGCGGGAGTACCTCGACAAGGCGTTGGCGATCGCCGAGGCCGGCCAGGCCCGCGGCACCCGCCTGCGCGCCCTGCGCTCCCAGGCGCGCGTCGCGATCCTGGCCGAGGAGTGGGCCGAGGCCGAGGCGCTCTGCGGGGTGGCCTTGCCGCTCGCCGAGGAGCTGGGCGCGCGCCACGTCGAGGCCGAGCTGCGCGGCCTGCGCGGCGAGGTGGCGCTGGCGGCGCACGGCCCGGGTGCCGCCGAGGAATTCGCGTCGATGGCGGCGATCGCCGAGGGGCTTGGCACGCCGTTGCTGCTCGCCGAGGCGCTCTTCGGCCAGGCGGCCGCGGAGCCGTACGCCCCGGAGGCCGCCACGCGGGCCGCGCGGGCCCGTGAGGTGCTGGAGGCCGCGCTCGCGCCGCTGGACGACGAGGCCCGCGCGGCGTGCCTGGTCCACGCGGAGCGGCGCCGGGTGCTGGCGGGGAACTACATCGATTTCAGCCTGCCGCGGGTGGCGCAGAAGTCCGTATCGCCGCCGGCGCTCCGCCCGGGGCTGTGGGGCGGGATGATGTAGCTCCGGGCGTCAAAGCCTGTCGGCGAGCCAATCCCGCATCGCCGGCAGCTCGGCGCGCGGGTCGATCGTATGCCCCTTCGCGTACCCCCGGAAATCGATCGGAATGCCGGCCGCGACCAGGTGCCCGACTCCCTGCTCGGTCAGCCCGAACGGAATCACCTCGTCCTGGTGCCCCGCCGTCACAAGCCAAGGCAGCGCGCGCGCATGCGCCGTCGCCTCGATCTCGGCGAGCTCCGGCCACATCACGTAGCCGCTGGCGCCGCACACGCCCGCGAGCGGCCGTGGGTACCGCAGCCCCACGTCCACCGCCATCAGGCAGCCCTGCGAGAAGCCGAAGAGCACGACGTCCGTGGACACGACCCCCTGTTCGGCGAGCTCGTCGAGCACGCCGAAGACGAGCGCCCGGCTGCGCAAGATGCCGGGCCCCTGGTCCGGCGGCAGGTCGTACCAGGACCAACCGCCGAAGTATTCGTCGGGGGCCTGCAGCAGCAGGTAGCCCACGTGAGGCAAATCGATCGCCTCGCTCAGCCACGCGAACCCCGCGGGCGAGTCGCCGCGGCCGTGCATGACGACCACGACCTTGGCCGGCGGGCCGGCCGCGGTGGGCGGAACGTAGACGTGGGCCAGGCCTGATACGTGCATGCGCCTGGTATACCACGCCGGCCGGCGTGGTGCCCTGCACGGGGTAATTAAGGATTATGAAAAGAGGTGGGAGGTTGGTGCATCGGTCATAGCCGAGGCACCGACGCAGCCGGCATTATGTGAAGGTGTGGTGCGCGCCACACCTCGGTATGATGGTCTCCCGGAGCTCCCCCATGTCCGCCAAACGCCCGATCCTCTCGCTGCTCGTCGCCGCCAGCGTCGTCCTCACCGCCAACGTCGCCGTCGCCCAGGGCGAAGACGAGTTGCAGCGTGCCGCGAGCGCCGACGACGTCCCGGCGATCGAGCGGATCGTCACGCAGGGCGTGGCGCTCGAGGCGCGTGATCAGCATGGCCGCACGGCCCTGCTGGCCGCCGCGCAGCTGGGCCACAAGAAGGCCGTGCTGGCGCTCCTCGCCGCCGGCGCCGATCTCGAGGCCACCGATGAGAACGGCTATACGTCGCTCATCTGGGCGGCGCAGCAGGGCCATACGGCCGTGGTCGCAGCGCTGCTGGCGCGCGGCGCGAACGTGGAGGCCCGCGAGAAGCACGATTACGGGGCGCTCGAGTGGGCCGCCTGGGAAGGCCACGCCAACCCGGTCCGCCTGCTGCTCGCCTACGGCGCCAACCCCGGCCGGCGCACCCGCTGGGGCTTCACGGCCGAGGACCTGGCGAAGCGCCACGGCCGCGACGAGCTGGCCCGCGCGTTCCACCCGGTGGAGCCGCCGCTCATGGCGGCCGCGCGGCCGGCCCATGCAGCACCTGTGGCGGCTGTTGCTTCCGCTTCGGCCACGACCTTCGCGCCCAGGCAGGCCACACCCATCCAGGCTGGGCCCACTCATGGTGCGCCCGCCCAGGTGGCGTTCGTGCCGCCCGCCGCCAAGCCGCTCGTACCGACGATATCGACTCCCCCTGTGGCGAAGCCCGCGTCGCCCGTCGCCAGCTGGCAGGAGATCGGCCGCTCGCGCACCGGCCAGTCCATCCGGCTGGCCCAGATCGGCCGGGGCGATCGCCGCGTGCTCTTCATCGGCTCGATCCACGGCGACGAAGCCCAGGGCACCGACGTGATCCACCGCCTGCTGCGCGAGGTGCCCCGCATGCCGGCCCTGCTCGCGCGCAACCAGCTGCTCGCGATCCCCAACGCCAACCCGGACGGCGTCTCGCGCCGCATGCGCACCAACCTGGGTGGCGTCGACCTCAACCGCAACTTCCCCACCCACTGGCGCCCCACCGCGCGCGGCCGCTTCTTCGCAGGCCCGCGCCCGCTCTCGGAGCCCGAGAGCCAGGCGCTGCAGCGCACGATCGAGGAATTGCGGCCGGAGCTGATCGTCTCGTTCCACGCGCACATGGCCTGCAACAACTTCGACGGCGCGGCCGCCGAGCCGGTCGCCCGCGCGATGGCGCGGCTCAACGGCTACCGCCTGATGCCGCAGATCGGCTACGAGACCCCGGGCAGCCTCGGCCAGCACGCGGCCTTCGGCATGGGCATCCCGATCGTCACCCTGGAGGTGGGCTTCGAGGACCCGGAGGCGCTGTGGCGCAAGGTGCGCGACTCGTTGCTGGTGGCGCTGGAGCCGCGCCGCCTCTGATCAGGCCTGGTCGAGGATGTGCTGGGCGCGGTCCTCATCGAACGCATTCTCCCAGCGTGCCACCACGATCGTGGCCACCCCATTCCCCACCAGATTCGTCAGCGCCCGTGCCTCGCTCATGAACCGATCCACCCCCAGCAGCAGCGCAAGCGCCGCCACCGGCAGCGTCGGCACCGTGGCGAGCGTGGCCGCCAGCGTCACGAAGCCGCCGCCGGTCACGGCCGCGGCGCCCTTGCTGGTCAGCATCAACACAGCGATCAGCGTGAGCTCCTGGCTCAAGGTGAGATCCGTGTTGGTGGCCTGGGCGAGGAACAGGGCGGCCATCGTGAGGTAAATCGACGTGCCGTCGAGGTTGAAGGAGTAGCCGGTGGGCAGCACCAGCCCCACCACCGGCTTGGCGCAGCCCAGGTTCTCGAGCTTCACGAGCATGCGCGGCAGCACCGACTCCGATGAGCTCGTGCCGAGCACGATCAGCAACTCCTCGCGGATGAAGCGCAGGAACTTCCAGAGGCTGAAGCGGTTGAAGTAGGCGATCGCCCCCAGCACCATGAACACGAACGCGAAGCAGGTCAGGTACACGCTCGCCATCAGCTTGCCGAGCGACACCAGCGCGCCGACGCCGTACTTGCCGACCGTGAAGGCGATCGCGCCGAACGCCCCGATCGGCGCGAGCTTCATGATCAAGCCCACCACGTAGAAGAGCACGTGGCTCACGTCGTCGATCAGCTTGTAGACCGGCTTGCCCCGGTCACCCAGGCCCGCGAGCGCCAGGCCCGCCAGGATCGCGAGCAGCAGCACCTGCAGGATGTCGCCCTTCGCGAAGGCATCGCCGACGCTATTCGGGATGATGTTCAGCAAGAAGTCCACCACGCCCGGATGGCTGGCCGGCGCCGTGTATTGGGCGACGGCTCCGGCATCCAGGCTCGCCGGATCGATGTTCATGCCACGTCCGGGGCCGACGATTTTCACCACCGCGTAGCCGATCACGAGCGCCAGGGTCGTGACGACCTCGAAGTAAATCAGCGCCTTGAGGCCCACCCGGCCCACGCCCCTGAGGTCGCCCATGCCGGCGATGCCCGTCACCACGGTCGCGAAGACGATCGGGGCGATCAGCATCTTGATCAGCTTGATGAAGCCATCGCCCAGCGGCTTCATCGCCGCGCCCCAGGCGGGGGCGAGCCAGCCGAGCAGCACGCCGGCGACGATCGCCATCAGCACCTGCGCGTAAAGGTGCATGTACCAGGGCTTGGGCGACACCTCCGCGTGGCGCTCGGGCTGCGGCGCGCCCGCGTGGGCCTCAGGCGGCACGGGTCGCCCACACGACGCCGAGCGCGATCAGGCCCGGCACCAGCTGCACGAACAGGATCGAGCGCGACGCCGTGAGGCCGCCGAACAGCCCGGCCACGACGACGCAGGCCAGGAAGAAGACCTGGATCTGCCAGCCCACCGCCGAAATGGGGTGGAGCAGGCCCCACACGAGGCCGGCGGCCAGGAAACCGTTGTAAAGGCCCTGGTTCATGAAGAGCGGCGCCATGATCTCGGCGTGCTCCGCCGTGATGCGGAAGATCTTGAGGCCCGCGGGCTGGCGGAACATGAACATCTCGAGGACGAGGAAGCCCACGTGCTGGAGCGCGACGAACGCGACGAGGCAGGTTGCGAGGAGGTTCATGCGGCTTCCTTCAAGGGGTGCGGGGGGGCGCCTGGGGATGGCCCGAACACGACGTCGCGCAGCTCCGGGTTCTCCCGGAGGCGCCAGATCTTGCCGTCGATCCAGTAATGGAAGAGCGTGATCATGCCGAGCGGAGCGAACAACCAGTAGAACAGATTGTTGCTGTACCCGATCGTCTCGATCGTGCCCGCGATCAGACCGTAGAGCAGCGCGGCCGCCCCCCACTTGAGCGCCACGCGCGGCACGCCCGGGAAGCGGCGCCGCTGGTAGGCCATGCTCCAGCCGTGGTACTGCCCGTCGTGGTAGGCCGTCTCCAACGCCTCGGCCACCAGGAACGGCACCGCCGCGATGATGAAGATCGTGTAGTGGGTCGCGAGCGCCATCCCCATGAGCGCCAGCTTCGGCCAGTTGAGCCGCTCACCCGCCACGGCGAGCTGGAGCTGGCGCACGGCGAAGACGCCCAGCGCGACCCAGGCCGCCGTCTCGATCGCGTGGGGGAGCATGGGCGGCAGCGCCGGAAAGGTGGCGTGCCAGGGGCCGTAGACGTGCACGTCGCGCAGCAGCTTGCCCTGCTCGCCCGTGTAGTCGTGCAGCACGCAGGCGTAGAGGCCGAGCTCGAGGGCCAGCCTGTCGATCAGGCGGTCCGCGGCGCGGTGCGGCTCGTTGAGGCCCTGGTAGATCTTCATGAAGCCGACATGCTGGCGCACGATGTGGTGGGAGCCGTACATCGCCATGAAGGCGATGAACCAGGCGTCGAGCCCCAGGGCCGGGATCGCGAGGCCGGCCAGCATCAACGCCGGCAAGCCGTACACGTAGATGTTCCGCCGGCGCGCGAACTCGGTGCCGTCCGCGTGGGTGCGGGCGAAGGTCTGGAAGATGTGCGGCAGATCGAGGCAGGCCGTGAACACGAAGTAGGTGAGCAGCGCCGCGAGGCCCGACGGCGCGAAGCCGGCCAGCTTGAGGCCCTCGTAGAGGCCCCAGAAGGCGAAGGTCAAGGCGCCCGCGCCCACGAAGAAGCCGAGGTCGTAGCGCGGGCTCACGATCCAGCGCAGCGCCGGAAGCGGCGCGGTGGCCTGCGTCTCGGGCGTGAGGATCGCGCTCATCGCGCCGCCGCAGGGGCCAGGCCGAGCAGCCGCTCGGTCTCCGCCCAGAGCCGCTGGGCGGCCGCGTCGTCCAGCGCCTGCGGCTCGGGGCGCGTGGCCGTGCAGTCCGCGAAGTATTCGCCGGTCACGCCCGCCACGAGCGGCGAGGTGGCGAGGTGCAGGGTGGTCGCCGCGCCCTCGGCCTCGCCGATCATCATCGGCCGGGCGAAGCGTAGCAGCAGCGAGATCAGGCCGAAGCGATCGTGGCCGAAGTTCGTCGCCACCAGGCCGGGGTGCAGGGCGTTGGCGGTGACGCCCGTGCCCGCGAGCCGCCGGGCCAGCTCGCGCGTGAAGAGGATGTTGGCGAGCTTCGACGCCGCGTAAGCGCGCCAGGCCGTGTAGCCACGCGTGAGCTGGAGATCCGCGAAGTCGAGCCGACCGGCGCGGTGCGCACGCGAGGACACGTTCACGATGCGCGCGGGGGCATTCGCTAGCAGCAATTCTCGCAGCTCGTGGGTCAGCAGGAAGTAGGCCAGGTGGTTCAGCGCGAACGTCTTCTCGAAGCCCTCGGCTGTGACCTCGCGGCGATCGAAGATGGCGCCGGCGTTGTTCACGAGCACGTCCAGCCGGTCATGGCCTGCCTTGAAATCGGCCGCCAGCCGCCGCACCTCGGACATGAGCGCGAGGTCCGCGATCAAGATCCCGATCGGGCCGCCACCCTCACCGGCGGCGGCGCGAGCCTCGGCGGCCGCGGCCTCGGCGCGCGCGCGGTCGCGGCCCACCAGCACGACGGTCGCGCCCTGGCGCGCCAGCTCGACCGCGGCCACGCGGCCGATGCCGCGGGTGGCACCGGTGACGAGGCAGGTCTTGCCGGCCATGGGACGGGGGGTGGACATGGAAGCCTCACAGGGTATATGCCAGGCGAGCGGGATCGGCGCCGCAGGGGCCGCCGGGCCGACCGCCTCGGACCAGGGACGATCGATGAACAACCAGAACCGCGAAGACTACGTCGACTTCAACGAACCAGAATACGAGACAGAGGGCTTCGAGGACCAGGGGGCCGCGGGATACCAGGACCCCGGTTACGACGATCCGGGCCTGGCCGACGACGCCGGCTACGAGGACGAGGACTTCCCGGAGCCCGGCCAGGCCGCGGCGGACGGGGCCAAGAAGAAGATGAGCCCCATGGTGATGGCGGGCGCCGGCGCCCTGGCGCTGACGCTCGTGCTCGGCGCCGGCTATTACTTCACGATGGGCGAAGAGGGCGGCGGCATGCCCGACATCATGGCGATGATCACGGGTGAGTCGTCGAGCAGCGGCGAAGTGCCCGCCGACGCGCCGCCCGAAGGCGAGACCGTGCCCGTCGAAGACGACGCCGCGCCGCCGCCGAAGCCCGCCAAGCCGACCAAGCCGGCGAAGCCCGCCGCCAAGCCCGCCGCCAAGGCCGGCAACGACGGCTGGAGCGAGCCCGTGCGTGTCGGCAAAAAGCCGCCCGCGAAGCCTGCCGCCAAGCCCAAGCCGGCCGTGGCAGCGAAGCCCAAGCCCGCGGCCGCCAAGTCGAAGCCCGTCGCCGTGGCAGCGAAGCCCAAGCCGATCGCCGCGAAGCCGAGGCCCGCCGCGGTCGCCGCAGGGGGCGCGAAGCCCGCCGGCGCGCCGGCCGCGCACACCTCCGTCACCTTCGCGTCGGGCAGCTATTGGGTGGCCTCCGCGGATATGGAGAAGCTGTGGTCCTTCTCATCCGCCCTCAAGACGAACGCCGGCCGCATCACCGTCGAGGCGCACCCCGGCAGCGAGCCGAACGCCGCCGATCTCACCCGCAAGCGCGCGGACCGCGTCGCGGAGCTGCTCCGCAAGAACAACGTCGGCGGCAAGTTCGACGTGAACGTGAAGATCGGCAAGGGCGCCCCCGGCACGGGCCACGTCGACGTCTATTACTCGCGTCAGCTGTAGCCCACGGCCGCTAACTCAAAGCTTAATCTCATCTTAAGAACTTAACGGTCAGTTAACCTCTATATCCCTCTCGTCGCCCCCCGGACCGAGAGGGATTTTTTCATGACCGCCACCCGGCTCCTCGCTGCCATCGCCCTCATGAGCACGCTCGCCGCCTGTGGCCAGACGTCCTCCTTGCCCACCGCGGGCGCCCGTCCGGGCGTCGCCGTGGACGCGCTGGCAAAGCGCACCACCGAGGACCTCGCCAGGCGGATCCTCGAGGAGCAGCTGAACAAGGAAGGCGAGACCTACGGCGAGATCGAGGAATGCCAGCTGATGGTGACGGCCAACAAGAACGTCTACAACTTCACGCTCGTGAAGGCCTACCAGGACAACGACGAGAACGCCTGGGAAGACACCTTCGTCGGCACGGTCGACGTGAAGCGCCGTAAGGTGAAGGCCAAGCGGACCAAGCACGAAGAGGTCTAGGCGCTCAGCCCTTCTTCTTGTTCTTCCACTTGTCGGCGCCATGCGAGCCCCGCGGCTCGTCGGCGCCTTTCATGCTGCCGATCGGGTAGCAGCGGGCCACGGCCGCCGCGAGGTCGCAGGCGCGGACGGCGCGCAGCACCTCCTCGAGGTCCTTGTAGACCGCCGGTGCCTCGTCGAGCGGGGTGTGGCGGCAGTTCACGAGGATGTCGAGCGCCTCCATCTCGGCGTCGACCTGCCCCTGGTCGAGGGTCTTCTTGGCCGCGGAGCGCGAGAGCCGGCGGCCGGCGCCGTGGTTGATCGAGAAGAAGGACGCGGCGGCGCCCGGCAGGCCCACCTGGATCGCCGAGAAGGTGCCCATCGAGCCCGGCGTGATCACGGGGTGGCCAGTCTCCGCCCACATCGTGCCGGCGAGCATCGGGTGGTGGGCCGGGAACGCGCGTGTGGTGCCCTTGCGGTGCACGAGCTTGAGTTCGCCGGCCTCGTCCGGCTCCCATTGCGCGAGGTTGTGGCTGATCTCGTAGAGCAGGCCCAGCTTCGCGTTCGGCAGCACGCTCTCCACGGCGTTCTTGACCACGCGGGCCATGAGCAGGCGGTTGGCGAGCGCGAAGTTCGCGCCGGCGGCCACGAAGCGCATGTACTGCCTGGCCTCGGGCGACGTGACCGGCGCGTGCACGAGCTCCTTGTCCGCGTACGGCTCGCCCTCGCGGTCGTTGCGCGCGCGGAAGGTCTCGAAGGCCCACTCGCCGAGGGCGTGGCCGAAGCCGCGCGAGCCGGAGTGCACCATCACGGCGAGCTGGCCGTCGAAGAGGCCCCACTGCTCGGCGATCGCCCGCAGCGCGGGGTCGTCGGCCAGCTTGATCGCCTGCAACTCGATGAAGTGGTTGCCGCCACCCAGCGTGCCGAGCTGCCGGAAGCCCCGCTGGGCCTTTTCCGGCACCTCGCTGAGGTGGAACGGCTTCGCGCCGCGCGTGGGGTGGTCCGGCATGGCGTGCATCGGGCGCTCGCAGCGCTCCGGCCAGCTCGCGGGCACGAGCTGGCGGTCGCGCAGGGCGTAGGCGCCGCGGTTCAGCACGTCGGCGAGCATGTCGTGCGAGACGGCGACGTCGTGGGCGCTGGCCTTGCCCTCGCCCATGGCGATGCCGCGGTCGATCGCGTCCATCACCTTGCGGCGCAGCAGGCGATCCTTGAGCATTTCCGCAGGGACAACAGTGGGGTAGAGGGCCATCCCGCAGTTGTGGACAAAGACTCCGGCATCGAGCGCGAAGTTCCCGAATTCGGGGACCGTCAGGCAATAGACGTCAGCCACCTCTTCCAAGGGGCGGACGGCCGTGACGCGATGGTTATAGCCATGCTTATCGCGGCGGTGATTGTGGATGCCGATGAACTCAAGGTTTTCAGGGCGGTTGTCCCACGGGTGGAAGTTGCGGTGGTGGCTGACGGTTCGCTGGGCCTCGAACTCGGGTATCTCGCCCAAAAGACCTTGGCGCGCCAGGACCCAATAAACACGCTGCTCTCGGCCTGTGGAGGGATGGCACACCGTTCGGTATCCATCCCTGTCGGCCCGCGTGTAGAAAGGCATCAGGGAGGTCCCGGGCGCCAGCGCTTCGGCTTCGCGAAAAGATCCGTCCCGCAGCATGAATTCGTGGTCCGGCGTGCAAACGATCGTGCGACCGTGATCGAGCGTGACCTCGACGAGCGGAGCCGCCTGGCGCGTCAACGCCGCAGAGGCGTGCGCGACGACGACCTGATGCTTGCCGTTGATTGCATACACCCAGACGGGCTCGCCACGCGCGGCGAGCTCGGAGATCGGCGTGATCGCCCCGTCGACGGTCGGGATCGGCGTGTCTCCGCGGAAACAACCGATGTCGTAGCCCACCGGCCCAGGAATCACCCGGTCCGCGCTCACAACCACTGAGCCAATCGGAGCGCCGTAGCCGACATGTGCATCGGGAAGTACGCAAACGTGGTCTACGCCGCATGTGTGGGCCGTGTTGGCCGCCTGCTTGAAGACCGCCTCATCGATTGTGTCGAGTAGGGGTTGATCGAGGAAGAGGCGAACCTTCTCCTCACCGGCCATGGGCAGGTAGTTGGGCATGATGACCTCCTGGAGCGGACACAGGCGCATTGCGCCCGGCGGTGCTTCCACGGGCAAAGGTCGGCCCTGCGGGACCTTTCACGGTAGCACAGCGTTATGTCCGATTCAATCGTTGTGTTACAAGAAGTGCGTCGACTATCCGACAGCCAGACGACGATAGCACCAACGCGCTGCTGCCGACGGCGCAGAGAGGCCTGACGGCATCGTCAGGCACGTTGACAGCAGGTGAAGTGAGCCCGCTCGCGCCTCACATCGCGGCAGCGCGGGCAAGTTGGCCATGGCCCTGCCGGACAAGGTGGGAGCGGACTCGGATCGGTCACGACGGAGAGGTACGGAGCAAGGTGCGCTGGGGTGTCGTGGTGTTGGTTTCGGCGCTCGCGGCCCCTGCCCCGAGCGCGTACGCGTCGGCCGTTCCGACCCTGCCGCGGGCCGGGCACCCGAACACGCTCCAGGTCGGGCTCGCCGACCTGGCGTACGACCGCACGGTCGCAGACCGGCTCAGCATCGGCGGCCTGGCCAGCTTCACCTTCGACGAGGTGGCGGCGTCTGCCCGCGCGACCGGCACGATCTGGTCGAACGGCGACGCGCTCGCCCTCGGTTGGACCACCAGCCTCGGTGCCAGCCAGACGACGGGCCTGGGCGCCCGCGTGCCCTATGGCGTCGAAGTCCCGCACGAGGCCTCGCTCTGGGTCCGGCCCGCGCTCGCCGTCGCGGTGCCGTTCGTGTTCGGCAGCCGGATCCGTTTCATCGGCGGGCCGTCCTTCGGCGTCGCGGACGCCCTGATTTACCCGGAGGCGAGATACCTCTGGACCGCGTCCACGCCTTACGGCTGGGCGGTGATCCGGTATGTAGGGACGAGCGAGCTCGCCTTCCCGATTGGCGATCGCCACGAGGTGACCTTCGGCGGCAGCGCCATCGTCGGCTGGCGGAGGCGCTTGTAGCCGTGGCTTGAGTTTGCGTGAAAGTCGGTAATTGACGGTCCGCGAACGCGGATACATCCCATGGAGCTGGTCGGGAGGATTGGGATGCCGTCTGTTTCGCCCTATGCGCGCGTCGTGGCCATGTACCCGCACTTGCTGCGGGAAGGGCGTACCGGGTGCTGGTGGAGGCCACCGCGGCGGCGACCGGTGACGCCCCGGCGGTCGTGGTAATCGAGCCGGACGCGCTCGCCGGCGAGGGTCATGTCGGGCCCGAAACCGACCTTCTACACTGGAAACCCGAATGGCGCGGCGTGCCTGTGGGTCAAGGGGCCCGGCTACCGCGATGGCCGCATCCACAAGTCCGGGTTCGGCGGCGAGGCCTGGGTCGCGCACAACCCGAACCCGCCGATCGGGCCGCGGTAGGCTGCCATTCACCCTCGCCGGCAGGAGCGCCGGGGGGTTCGTTCATTGGCATGAAGTTAACATTACTTTCAGGTTAACACCCGGGTGAACAGACCTACGGAAGGTGCCTGATTCATACAATCTTCCTCGCGAGCTATCCTCCCCGCCCCGCGAGAAAGGTCTTGATGATGAACCTCCCGAACCTGACCCAGTCCCTGGTGGCCGGCCTGGCCTCGGCCATGGTGTTGGCGGGCTGCGACAAGCCGGCAGCCACCGCCGCGGACCCGCAGCGGGGCGAGGCGGTCGTGGCCTCCCGGGCGGATGCCGCGGCCGAGGGCCGGGTCGTCCACGTCGTTTCGTTCAAGTTCAAGCCCACCGCGTCGGCTGCCCAGATCACGGAGGTCGTCGACGCGTTCAAGCGGCTCCGGACGCTCTCCGTGGATGCCGGCACCGGGCGTCCGCTGATCAAGTCGTTCCGGTACGGCACGAACAACAGCCTCGAAAACGTGAACAAGGGCTTCACCCATTGCTTCATCCTCACCTTCGCCAACCTCGCGGATCGCGACTACTACGTCGGCAACGACCACGCCAAGCCGTTCGACCCCGCGCATGAACGCTTCAAGCAGCTGGTGGGCCCGCTCCTGGACGGCGGGGCGGACGGGGTCTTCGTCTTCGACTTCACCAACGGCGCCGTGACGCCGCCAGCCGGGCCGGCCATCGAGCGCTGAGCCCAGGGCCGGGCGGGCCGGACCGCCGTGCGCGTTTGTTATACTGGGGCCCTGTGATGCCGAGTAAGCCCAACATTCGGGATATCGCCAGGCTTTCCGGGGTGTCGATCGCCACGGTGTCCAACATCCTCAACGGCGCGGGCAAGGCCTCGGACGAGACCCGGGCCCGCGTCCTCGCCCTGGCGCGCGACGTCGGCTACGTGCATGTGCCGGGGAAACGCCGCTCCCGCCCGAAGAGCGGGGCCGTCGGGATCGCCTTGCCGGCCTTGCTCGGGCGCTCCCGCTGGGAGACGCTGCTCGCCCACAACCCCTACTTCAGCGAGCTGATCGCGAACATCGAGGAAACCGCCGACCACCTCGGCTACCAGACTTGCCTGGCGCCTTACGACCCGGAACAGGAACTCGAGGCCTGGCTGCGCGAGCGCAAGCTCGGAGGTTTGCTCCTGGTGGGACGCCACCCCGAGGCCGTCTTCGAGGCGCTCGCGCGCACGGACCTGCCCGTCACCGTGCTCGACGGCTCGGCCGCACAGCCCGGGCCGTTCAGCAGCGTCGGAATCGACGATCGCCAGGGCGCCTACCTGGCGACGAAGCACCTGCTCGACCTCGGCCACCGGCGCATCGCCTTCGCCGAGGGTGTACCGTATCCCAAGGCCTTGCAGCAACCCCTCCACGTCTATCACGCGCGCCGGGAGGGCTATCGAAAGGCCCTCGCCGATCTGGGCGTCCCGTTCCGCCAGGATTGGCTCTTCGGGGGCGACCTGTCGCCGGAAGGCGGGTACCAGATCGGCCGCTCGATCTTCCTCGAGTCGAATACCATCACGGCCGTGGTGGCCACGGCGGACATCCTGGCCGTCGGCCTGCTGCGGGCCGCCCATGAGCGTGCCAGGCAGGTGCCGGCGGCCTTCTCGATCGTGGGGTTCGACAACATCCACACCAGCGCCTACATCGGGCCCGGCTTGACGACGATCGACCAGAACGTCCGCGAGAAGGGCGCATGCGCCGTCCGGCTCGTGGTCGAACAGATGGAATCGGGCCAGCGGTTCGCCCGCCACGTCGAGGTCCCCATCGCGTTGGTGCGGCGACAGTCGACGGCGCCGCCACCCGCCTGAGCCCGCCTAGAGCGTCTCCGCCAGGTGCTCGGCCACGTCGCGCTCGGCGAAGGCGATCGCCCCGCTGCGGCGGGCCAGCCGGAACGCGTGGTCGCGGAAGCGCTGCCAGCGCTCGCCCAACGCCGGATCCCGCGAAAGCAGGTCATCCGCCGCATGCACCGCCTCGTGCCGCAGGCGCGCGGGCAGCGACGCCAGGTCGTCCGCGGAGAGCCAGATCATCCGGCGCGCCGGGTCGTAGCCGGCCGGCACCTGCGTCCAGCTGCGGCCGTCGGGCAACGCGTCCTCGGTCTCATGCGCCGCGTGCTCGCCATCCCCGTCCACGTCCACCCACTGCCCGGGCGAGACGCGGCCGTCGCCGTCGAGGTCGCGCCCGAAGCCGCGGGCGGTGGCGGGCGCGCCGGGCTGGTCGAGCACGATCAGCACGCCGTGGCGGTCCAGGTAGGCGACCAGGCCGTCAGGCCAGGTGGCAAGCAGCGTCTCGAGCTGGGCGCGGGCCTCGCCGGCGGCGTCGCCGCCGACCATGCGGGCGATCGCGGCCGGGCGATCGAAGCCGCCCGCGTCGGTGCCGGTCGAGAGGGCGCGCGGCGCGGGCGCGAGGCCGAGGGCCTTCACGTACTGGTTCATGTAGCCCTCGGTGGCGATCAGCGTCTCGAAGGCTGCCGTCGGGTGGTAGGTGGCGAGGTCCGGGAACTCGCCGACCAGGGCATGGTTGATTGGCGTGATCTGCCCGTGGCTGAACATGTCCTGCAGGCTGTGCAAGCCGATGCCGAGCTCGTTCTCCGCCGTGTCGTAGCGGCCGTCGCGCGCGAAAGCCACGGCGCGGGCCAGGTGGAGCCTGGCAGCCTGGAGGCGCGTGTCTTCCTCGCCCGGCCTCGCCCGGTTGAAGTGCCAGTGCATGTCGCCGTTCGCGCCGCCCGTGCCGGAGGCCGTCTTGCGCACGTGCCCGTCGTCCTGGTAGTGGGTGGCGTCGAGGTCCACGTCGAAGTCCTCGACGGCGATGTGGCGGGCCTGCGCGTCGGTGAAGCCCAGGTGGCGCGCGATGTCGTAGGTGCCGAAGGCCGCCGTGGCCTCGGGCGCGATGCTGCCCTGGTGGATGCCGTGGCCCCAGGCGCGCGGCGCGCGCGCGGTCATCACCACGCCGTCGTAGCGGACGGCGGGCAGCACGGGCTGGCGGGCGCCCGGCAGGATGTCGGACTCCTCGCCGAAGGGGTGCGGGTCCAGCCGGTCGGCTTTCTCCATCATCCGGATCACGGTCGCGGTCGCGGCGCGGTCGAGGCCCTCGATCGCGCCGGGCGAGAGGCGCGCGCCCCGCAACAGCGTCTTCTGCAGCCAGCCGCGCACGGACGCCGGGCCCGGGAAGTAGCGCGGATCGGGCTGGTAGTCCGTCAGCCGCCAGGCGCGCAGCATCGCGTCGTCGTCGCGGCCCGGGCCGCGCGGGTTGCCGGTCAGGCCGAGCGTGCGCAAGAAGCGCTTCGGGTCGTAGGCCTCGACGGCGATGGTGCCGAGCGTGGCGCGGTAGGTGGCCCGATCGGCGTCGGTGTCGTAGATGTCCGTCCAGCGCCCGGCGGCCAGCGGATCTTCGGACGCGCGCAGGGCCCCGTCGAGGGCGGCCGCGAGCGCCCCGGGCGCCCAGGTGGCGGCATCGAAGAGGTTCGGCCCGAAGGCGACCGACCGGGCATCCGCCTGGCGCGCCGGCGTGCCGGCCGTGCCCACCAGCGGCCGGATGGCGCTGAGCTGCGGCGATTCCGCGACCGCGGTCGCGCCCGGGACGCCTGTCGGCAGCGCCGGGCCGGCGCTGGGCGCGGCCTGGCCACAGCCCAGCAACAGGGCACTCGCGGCGAGCAGGGTGATCCGGATGGGGCGCCGGGGGAACGTCATACCTCGGTTGTCCGTCCAGAACTCGGCTGGCTGACGGCTTGAACGATGTCTTGGCGTTAAGCCGGCATTAAATTTCGTGGTGGCGCCAGCTTTCGTGCGGCGGGTATAGCGTCGTCGGCAGACGCGCCTGGGGAGGTTACCTTGACCAAAGAGAACACACCGACACGCGCGATCCGGGCTAGCCGGGTCGTGGTGCCGCTGCTGACGCTGCTGACCGCCGCGTGCACGATCGTCGACGACGTGAACGTGCGGCCCCCCGGCGCCCCCGCCTTGCCCGGCGCGACGGCATCCAGCGCGCCGCTGCCCGGCGCCAGCACGCGTCCGATCGGCCGCCCCAGCTCGCAGCCGATCGTCGCGCCCGGCAAGGGCGGTGACGACAGCGATCCGAGCGCGCCGATCGGCGACGGGCCGGACGAGCCGGACGAACCAGACGGACCGGATGGGCCGGACACGCCCGGCGAGCCCGAGACCCCGATCGGCGCGCCGGTGGCGCCCGATGCGCCCATGCCCGCCGGCGTCGCGCTCATCGAGGGCGGCGGTGACGCCATCGCGCTGCCGGCCGGCAAGACGCTCACGGTGGCGGTCTACGGCACCGGCGGCGACGGCGAGTTCACGCTCGAGACCTCCGCCTTCACGCCGGATCCGGCCTTCCCGGCTTCAACGCCCAGGACCAGCGAGTCGCTGCGCGAGGGCGCGTCCCGCAAGCCGCCGATCGAGCCCGACTGGCGAGCGCTGCTGCGCGAGCGGATGGCAAGCGGGTACCGGCTCGGCCCCGTGGCGCCGCGGCGGCGCCTCGCGCAGGCCTATGAAGAAGGCAGCACGGCCACCTTCGACATCGATATGCTCGCTGACGATCGGGACAGCGACGTCGATTGCACCCTCGTGAAGGCCACCGAGCACGCTTACTTCTACGTGGATGCCGCGGAGACCCCACCGACGGCCGCGCTCGAGCGGATGGCCGCCGCGTGGGAGGGGGGGATCTACGACAAGGTCCGCGCGACGTTCGGCGACGAGGCTGAGGACGGCGGCGATGGCGACCCGCATATCTGCGTGGTGCTCGCCCAGCTCGAAGGCGTGGGCGGGTACTTCGACGGCTCGTCCATGATGCCGCGCGCCGACGGGATCGCCGCGGGCCGCAAGGTGGTGTACGTCAACCTCAAGTACCTGGCCGGCGACCAGGCCGACGAAGGCTTCGCGCAAGCCACGCTGGCACACGAGTTCCAGCACATGATCAACTTCTCCCACAAGGGCTTGAAGAACGATTTCAACTACGAGGAAAGCTGGGTCGACGAGGGCCTCGCGGACCTCGCCAAGGAGATCGCGGGTTACGGCTGGAACTCCGAGGAGACGGTCATCCCCAGCCGGGTGAGCACCTACCTGGAGGGCGTGCCCCACTTCCAGTTGCAGCTCGAGCCGAAGATGAACCCCGACACGAGCGGAGGTTATGGCCAGAGCTACCTGTTCCAGCGCTACCTGATGGACCGGTTCGGCGACACCACGCCGGGGGCGATCATCCAGGAGCAAGAGCCCGGCCAGGCTGGCGTCGAGGCCGTGCTGCGCGCCAGGGGCGCCAGCTTCGAGCAGGTCTACCGCGACTGGGCCGTCGCGAACCTGGCCGCCGCCGACATCGTGCTCGCCGACCCGCGCTTCCGGTACCGCCAGATCAACTTGCGCAACGTCCCGAGCGGCGTGCCGGTCGAGCTCCGGCCGCAAATAGCCACCAACGCTGCGGCCGAGGGCAACCAGCGGGCCTGGTCCGTGAGCTACCACCAGTTCCACGCCACGGCAGCCCAGCCGTGGACGGTCAGGCTGGCTGCGGAGCCCGGCGTGAAGGCCGTGGCGATCGTGGCCGACCCGCTCGGCGCCCCGGCGGACGACGAATAGGTCATCGCCGCACGGATCACGGCAACCGGGCCGCCGGCGGGGTACGTTGGAGACGTCCCCGGAGGTCCTCGTGCAGCTGACCATCTACAAGCGCAACCCGTACGACGTCGTGCTCCACGCGCACGACGAGCCCGAGAACTCGTGGCGCAAGACGGCCGAGGCGGCGATCGCCGCCAACCTCTCGCTGCATGAGGCGAACCTGGCCGAGCGCGACCTCTCGGGCCTGGTCGCGCCACGCGTCGTGCTCAAGCGCGCCAACCTCGCGGGGTCGAACCTGCACGGCGCCGACCTGCGCGCCGCGGACCTCGGCGAGGCCCAGCTCGGCGGCGCCGACCTCGACTGGGCCAACCTCACCGAAGCCAACCTCACGGGCGCCTTCCTGGGCGGCGCGGACCTCTCGTGGGCCAACCTCGGACGCGCCATCCTGCACCGCGCCAACCTCACCGACGCGCTGCTCAGCGGCGCGAACTTCGGCGGGGCCAACCTCTCGGAGGCCAACCTGCGCGACGTCAACATGGCCGGCTTCGACCTCTCGGACGTGAACTTCGCCAACGCGAACCTCAGCGGGGCGAACCTCTCGCGCTGCAACCTCTCGCGCACGAACTTCCAGGGCGCGAGCCTGAAAGGCGCATACCTGGGCGGCGCGGACCTCACGGAAGCCGTGCTCAAGCAGGCCGACTGCGAGGGGGCCTGCTTCGCGGGCACCACGCTGATGGCCGCCGACCTCACGGGCGCGAACTTCTCGAACGCCGACCTCTCGGGCTCGAACCTCACCCAGGCGCTGCTGCGCGGCGCGAGCTTCATGCAGGCCAAGCTGGTCTGGTGCGACATGGCCGAAGTGGCGCTGACCTTCGCGAATCTGACCCAGGCGGATATGCGCCGGGCGGACCTCACGGCCGCCACCTTCACGATGGCCGTGCCCAGCCGCGACTTCGTGCGCACGCCGATGGAGGGCGCCCGGCTCGACGAAGCGCGCCTCGGCGAGGCCAACCTCAGCCGCCTCGACCTGACCCGCGTGAGCTTCGACCGGGCCAAGATGGTCCGCGCCAACCTGAGCCAATCGCGCGTGATCGAGGGCAGCTTCAACCACGCCAAGATGAGCGGCGCGATCATGAACCGCGCCCAGCTCAACAAGGCCGATCTGCACCGTGCGGACCTGCGCCGGGCGGACCTGCGCGACGCCGATCTCACGATGGCCGACCTCGGCGAGGCCGACCTCAAGGGCGCGGACCTCTCGAAGGCCAACTTGCGGAAGGCCAAGCTGGTGCGCGCGAACCTCGGCAAGGCGATGCTGCGCGGGGCGAACCTGCGCGAGGCCGACCTCACGGAGTGCTACCTGGGGGACGCCAACCTCGACGGCGCGGTGCTCACCGACGCGATCCTGAGCGGCACCGAGATCGCCTCGCAGGTGGTGCGGCGCGAGCAGAAGGCGCGCTACGCGGACATGCCCCAGGTCAAGGGCATCCACACCTCCCAGACCACCGGCAACCCGGCCAACCCCGGCGGCCCGCCGGTGGCGCCGCCGGGTCCGCCGCCCGAGCCGCCGCGCTCGCCGCGCCAGCGGCCCGGCTGACTCAGGGGAACGCGCGCTTCACCCACGTGCCGCCGCTCTCGGTGCGCCGGCGCACGCCGTCCAGCAGCCCCGGCAGGCCGCGCTTCACGAGCGCGCCCATCAGCACGCCCGGCACCGGCACGCCGGGGTCGACCTGGGCCCGGTAGGTGAGCCGCGTGCCGCCGCGCTCGGCCGCGAAGCGCCAGTCGCCGGTCACGGACCGCAGCGGGCCTTTCACGCCGACGTAATCGATGCGCGAATAGGGGTGGACCACCCGGCGGTCGGTCTGCTCGACGTCGAACCACCGCGCGTAGCGCATCTTGAACCTGAGCACGGCGTGCTTCGGCCCGCGCTCGAGCACGTCCACGCGCTCGACGAGCGGCATGAACTGGTCGAAGCGCTCGTAGTCCGTCAGCGTCGCGAAGACCGCCCTGGGCGGCGCCGCGACCCAGACCTTGGCCCAGACCGAGCGCCCGAAGAGGCCCCAGGGGGCGTCACCCGTCTCCACGTCCGGGAACTCGTCGGCCGCCCAGGCGGGCACCGCGGCGATCGCCACCACCGCGATCGCGAGCACCGTCCGCCCGAGCCGTCCCGAAATGGCCATCACGCCCTCCGCGCCCGTTGTACCCACCCGAACCGATGGACGGAATCGGGCAAGCGGGTGAAAATGAGGGCCACGAGGAGGATGTAAGCTTGAAGACCTTGGACTGGGTGGTCATCGCCGTCTATTTGCTGTTCATGATCGGCATGGGCTTCTGGCACGCCCGCCGGACCACCGACCTCAAGGACTACTTCCTGGCCGGCCAGAACATCCCGTGGTGGGCGGCCCTGTTCTCGCTCGTGGCGACCGAGATCAGCGCCGCGACCTTCCTCGGCGCGCCCGAACAGGGCCTCACGCGCGACATGACCTACCTGCAGTTCTCGGTGGGCACGATCATCGCGCGCTTCGTGCTCGCGGCGGTCTTCATCGGCGCGTTCTACCACTTCAAGGTCTACACGATTTACGGCTTCCTGCTCGAACGCTTCGGGCTCGCCACCAACACCACCACGGCCGGCGTGTTCCTGGTGGGGCGCCTCTTCGCGGACGGCTCGCGCCTGTTCATCGCGTCGATCGCGATCAACGTGGCGACGGGCATGAGCATGGCCTCGTCGATCGTGTTCTTCGGCATCTCGACCGTGGTCTACACGTTCGCGGGCGGCATGACCGCGGTCATCTGGACCGACGTGGCCCAGGCCGCGATCATGCTCGTCGGCGTCGCGGCGCTGCTGATCAGCCTCTGGACCAACATCGGCCTCGGCGCCGGCGACGTCTTCGGCACGATCGCGGCGGCCGGCAAGTTCACGGTCTTCGACTTCTCGCTGTGGACCGCGGACGGCCGCTTCGCGCCGATCTTCAACCCCTACAACGCGATCCCCGCGATCATCGGCGGCTTCTTCCTGACGATGGCCACCCATGGCACGGACCACGACATGGTCCAGCGGCTGCTCACCTGCAAGAAGAGCGGCGAGGGCAAGCGTTCGCTCTGGATGAGCGGCTTCGTGGGCCTGGCCTTCACGATCACCTTCATCTTCATCGGCCAGCTGCTCTTCGTCTACGTCTCGCGCCTGCCGGCCGGCGATCCGATGCTGCTCACCGCCCAGACCCTCAAGGAGCAGGGCCGCAATGGCCACTACCTCCTGCACTACGTGATCAACCAGCTGCCGGCGGGCCTCGCGGGCCTGGTGATCGCGTCGCTGCTCGCCGCCGCGATGTCGACGCTCTCCTCGGCGATGAACGCGATGAGCGCGACCGCCGTGACGGATTTCTACCAGCGCTACTTCAAGACCGACGGCACCGTCGACCACTACGTGAAGGTCTCGCGCGTGATGACGGCCGTGATCGGCACCGCGCTGATCGCGGTGGCGCTGCTGGTGCTCAAGTTCTACGAGGCCAACCCCAAGACGGACCTGCTCTCGATCGCGCTGGGCGTCATGACCTTCTTCTATGGCGCGCTGCTCGGCATCTTCCTGGTCGCCTTCCTTACCAAGACCCGCGGCAACACCTGGTCGAACCTGATCGCCGCGGTGGCGAGCATCGTGAGCGTCATCGCCATCCAGTTCTCCGGCCTCGGCATCGCGTGGCCCTGGTACATCGTGATCGGCACCCTCGTGACCGTCGCGATCGCAATGACGGGCCGCACGGCGCTGAACGTCCAGGAATCGATGCGCGGTGCGCAGGCGCGCGCCGACCAGGTGGCCGCCGACGAGGCGGCCGACGTGGCCCCGGCGGTCGGTTAAGAATAGATGAAATCCAGATGAATTTCTGGTAGAATAGCGGGGACAACGTCGTCCAAGCCGGAGGTCCCCGCATGCGCACCCGCTGGTTGCCCCTCGCCCTCATCTGCGCCGCCGTCGCGGCAGGCTGTGCCAAGGCCCTGCCACAGACCGCCCACGTTCGCGGCGGCCCCGCCGCACGCGCCGCGGGCGACGCGAAGGACGGCTACGTGGTGGTCGGCGCCGGCGACATCGCGGGCGAAGGCACGGGCGCCGAACAGACCGCGAGGCTGCTCGACCGCATCCCGGGCACCGTCGTCGCGCTGGGCGACAACGCCTACCAGGACGGCTCGCCGGAGCAGTTCGCGAAGCTCTACCACCCGACCTGGGGCCGCCACAAGGCGCGCACCCGGCCCGCGGTGGGCAACCACGAGTATCACACGCCCGGCGCAGCCGGCTACTACGGCTACTTCGGCGACCTCGCGGGCCAGGCCAGCCAGGGCTGGTACGCCTACGACGCCGGCGACAAGTGGCGCGCGCTCGTGCTGAACTCGAACGACGACCAGGTGGGCGTCGGCCCGGCCAGCCAGCAGTTCCAGTGGGCGCAGGCCGAGGCCCAGGCCGCCCGCGCGGCCGGCAAGCACGTGCTGGCCTACTGGCACCACCCGCGCTGGAGCTCGGGCGCGCATGGCGACAACAAGCACATGCAGCCCGTCTGGGAGATGCTCGTGAAGGAGCGCGCGGACCTCGTCCTGTGGGGGCATGACCACCACTACGAGCGCTTCAAGCCGGCGAACGCGGCGGGCGATCGCGACGACCGCGACGGCATGACGTCCTTCGTGGTGGGCACCGGCGGCCGCAGCCACTACCCGCTCTTCAAGCTGCCGAAGCGCATCACGGCCGTCCGCAATGGCTCGACCTTCGGCGTGCTCAAGCTGTCGCTGCGTCCGACGGACTTCGAGTGGGAGTTCGTGCCGGTCGAGGGCGCGAAGTTCACCGACCGCGGCGCGGCCCCGGTCCGCTAGCGCGCCGCCTCAGAGGTAGCCACGCAGCTCGCGCAGCAGCCTGAGCAGCGTCATCGCATCCTCGGGCACGTCGGGCCGCTCGTGGCGCACGTGCCGCTCGGGCGGCGGCGGCGCGGCCGGGCGCAAGATCTCGGCCTCGGCCTCGCCGGGCCAGATCCACATGACATGTACACGCATCGGGTACCTCCCTCCGTCTTCTCGTCCGAGACGAGCTTACGGCTGTGGGATGACATAGCCGATGACGCGCGAAACCGATGTCAGGTTCCCCGGCTGCTACTTGTCGGTCGCGTGGACCAGGATCGAAGGCGGGTAGTGATCGGAGGCCGCCTCGGCGGCGGGCGAGTTCAGGACCTTGGCGGAGCCCGAAACGTACTCCTTGTGCATGCCGGGCGAGGTCTGGACCACGTCGATGCGCGACCGGTGCCACTTCGAGTGGAAGGTGATGGCGTCGGCCGGCAGATCGGTGAGCGGGTCGCTCAGGTCGGGCAGCTGGTCATGCAAGCCGCGCAGGACCTGGTAGGTGCCGGTGCCGAGGTGGTCGTTGCTGTCGCCGACGAGCACGTAGTTGCGGTTCGGGTTCTTCTTCTCGAAGTCGACCATGAAGTCGCGCACGGTCTGGGCCTCGGCCTCGCGGCGGACGCGCGCCTTGTCCATCTTCATCTGCTTCAGCACCTCGGGGTCGAGACCGCGGCGCTTCGCCTCTTCCACGATATCGTTCCACTTGCCGGGGTTGCTCGACTTGAGGTGGATCACGAACATCTCGAACTCGTAGCCGTTCGGCGCCGTGACCGTGCCCTGGAGCAGGCTGCGGCTCAGCGGCTGGACGTCGTTTGCGCCCGGGATGCGCGCGCGCAGGTGCCCGTGGCTCTGGAGGTTCGTCAACGGCAGGCGGCTCACGATGCCGACGTTGATGCCGCGCCGGTCGGTGCCGGTGCCGACGTGCACATGCTTGTAGCCGAGGTCCGGGACGTACTCGTCGAGGAAGGCTTTTAGCGATCGCGTGTCGTATACTTCCTGCACGCCGAGGACGTCGGCGTTCATCTCGCGCAGCGCGTGCGCGAGCGCCTTCTTCTCCTCGGGCGTCTTGGGGCGCGCCATCGAGCGGGCGAGCACCGCGGGATCGTCCGGGAAGAGGTCATGCATATTGAAGCTGCCGACCTTGAGCGGTGCCGGCTTGGCGCCGGACAGCGCCAGCTTGTCACCGCTCATCACGATCCGCCGACCCGTCTGCTCGAGCTCCTGGCGCCCGACGCCCTTCATGGCCCTGCGGCCCTGGCCTGCGACAGACTTGGCGAAGCGATCGACGATGGACATGTGGCCTCCAATGCGGGTACATGCCATATCGCCCGCTCGCCGCGCGACCCGATGAAAATAGAAGTAACCTTGGGGAAAGCCTTGATTAACAATCTCTTCACGGCGCTTCGGCGCACCGCTGCCGCAACCCTCGCCTGGCTCGCCGTCGCGGCGCCGGCCCACGCGTACCCCACCAGCATCATCTTCGTGCCGACCGGCACGACCGTGGGGCCCGGGCAGGGAAACATGGCCTTCTACAACGCCTATTACGGCGACATCTCCGAGACCTGGGCGGGGCTGAACGTGGGCCTGTTGCCCGAGGTCCCCTACGGCGGGACCGGGCTGGTCTTCCCCGGCCTAGAGGTCGGCCTCGACGCCATCGCGATGCCGGGCGACAAGCCTGGCATCAAGCCTGTCGCGAACGTCAAGCTCGGCCTGGTGCGCGAGGCGGGCTGGGTGCCGGATCTGGCGCTCGGCTACATGTCCTGGGCCTTCCTCAACCCCGACCGCAGCCTCAACATGGCCTACCTGTCGGCCACGAAGTCATTCGCGGCAGGCCAGCGCGACCTGGGCCGCGGCACGGTCGGGCTCGGGCAGTCGTCGCCGGCGGCGCCCGACCTGTTCGGCAACACCTGGCCGATCACCACCGGCAACCAGACCCTGATGGTGGGCTATGAGTTTCCGGCCGTCGGCCCGTTCACCTTCGCGATGGACCATGTGGGTGGCAACACCGAAGTCTCGGGCACCAACTTCGTGGCCAACGTCGAGCTGGTGCCGGGCACGTTCTTCTCGGTGGGCTACGCGTTCGCGCACGACCGGGACGATTCGTATCCGGACGGCTACTTCTTGCAGACCTATACGAACTTCGACCTCATCAAGGCGTTCGCGCCACCGGCCGAGGAACCCACGGCCCCGGCGGGTATGTAAGGGGCAACGTCCCGGGGACGTCAATCGGAGGCGGCTTTGAAGCTTTTCCACAAGACTCTCCTGGCCGTCGGCCTCACCATCGTGGTCCTCGTCGGCCTGTTGTCGATCTTCTGGCGCGACACGCTGCTCGACTCGTACGCTTCCTTCGAGGCGGTCGACACCACCCGCAACGTCGAGCGCGCCGTGAACACGCTCAAGGACGACGCCGCCGAGATCGACGGCCGCCTCAACGACTGGGCGGCCTGGGACTCCGACTGGCGCTTCATGGCCGGCACCGAGCCGGCCTTCGTGGCCGACAACTACCCGGATCCAGTGACCCTGCGCGACCTCGGCATCCACGCCGCCGCGCACGTCTTCCCGGACGGCAGGTTCAAGATCCAGCGCGCGATCCCGCGCGAGGGCGAGCCGCGCTGGACCGCGTTCCCGGCCGGCCTCGCGGCCGAGCTGAAGCGCGGCAAGCCGCTGGTCTCGCACACCAGCGCGGGCTCCCGCCGTTTCGGCTTCCTGCACACGCCCGAGGGCATCATGCAGGTCGGCTCCCAGCCGATCGTGCGTGGCGACCACTCGGGCGAGATCCGGGGCTCGCTGGTCTTCGCGGCGTACCTCACGCAGGCCGAGATCGATCGGCTCGGCGAGTTGATTCACATTCCTTTCGAGGTGTCGCCGATCGACGCCGCCGACCTCGAGCCGGGCACCCGGGCGATCGCCGCGCGGCTCGCGCAGGCGCCCGAGGGGCGCGTCGAGGTCAGGCCCCTCGACGACCAGATCGTCGCCGGCTACAGCGTCATTCGCGACCTCTACGGCAAGCCCACGCTGCTGGTCAGCGCCAAGCTGCCGCGCACCATCCACGCGCAGGGCCAGGACACCGTGAAGCAGTCGCTCGGCCTGCTGGTGCTGATCGGCTTGCTCTTCGGCCTGCTCAACATGCTGATGCTCAAGGTGATCGTGCTAGGCCGGCTCGGCAGGCTCAGCGGCGAGGTCGCCGAGATCGGCACCGGCGGCGCGCTTTCGGCCCGCGTGACGGTGGAGGGCGCTGACGAGATCGCGAGCGTCGGCGAGAAGATCAACGGCATGCTCGGCCAGCTCCAGACCTCCCAGGCCGCGATCCTCGAGCTCGAGGCCTGGCGCAAGGGCGAACAGCGTTACACCGAGCTCATGGACGCCTCGCCCACGATCGTGTTGATCGTGACGGACGACGTGATCGTCTACGCCAACCCGATGGCAGCGCGCTGCCTCGCGACGAGCGAGCCCACGGCCCTCGTCGGCCGCCCGTTCCTCGCGATGATGCGCGAGGAGTCGCGCGAAAAGCTCGCGAGCGCGATCGCCCGGCTTGCCGCGAAGGAGCTCGACGTGATCCGGATGGAAGCCGAAGGCGAGCGCGTGGACGGCGCCCCGATCGAGCTCGAGGTGGCAGCCAACCTGATGACCTTCCGTGACCGCACCAGCTTGCAGGTGTTGGCCCAGGACGTCACGGAAACCAACCGCGTCCAGGATGCGCTCACGCGCATGGGCAAGGAGATGGAGATCGCGACGCGCATCCAGACGGCGCTCGTGCCCGTCGAGATGCCGATCGAACGCTTCGATCTCGCCATGTCGCTGATCACCGCGACCGAGGTCGGCGGCGACCTGATCGACTACATCCCGCAGCCCGATGGGCGCTTCTGGCTGGCGATCGGCGACGTGACGGGGCATGGCCTCACGCCTGGCCTGGTGATGATGATGGCCCAAAGCATGATCACGGGCTACGTGCTCGACAACCCGGCGGCGAGCCCGGCCGAGCGGCTGGTGCACATCAACGAGGCGCTCTTCCACAACGTGCGCAACCGCCTGCGCAACGACAATTACATGACCCTGCAACTCCTGCGCCATGAAGGTGAAGGCAAGTTCGTGGCCGCCGGCATGCACTGCGATCTCGTGATCTGGCGGGCCGCCACGCGCACCGTCGATCGCCTGGAGGTGCCGGGCTTCTGGACCGGCCTGCTGCCCGACACCTCGGCGATGACGACCGATTTCCGCTTCGAGCTCGGCCCGCTCGACGTGCTGTTGCTTTACTCCGATGGCCTGATCGAGGCCGCGAACGCCGAGGACGTCCAGTACGACATGGATCGCCTGGAGGAGGCGCTGGCCCGCTATGCCCACCTGCCGGTCGAGGAGATCAAGGCGCGCATCCTCGAAGAGGTCCAGGCCTGGCTCGAGGTGCAGCTCGACGACATCTCCTTGATCGTGCTCCGCCGGCACGCGGAGGTGCCGGCGGTCGTCGAGGCGATTCAGGTGGTGCTGAGCTAGCGGCAGCCCCGTAGGGCGACGCTGCTACTTCTTGCCCGCGGGCTTCGCGCTCGGCATCTTTTTGCCTGGCTTGCGCTTGTGGCGGTTGTCCCACTCGGCCCTCGTGATCTTGCCGTCGCCGTTCGGGTCCCAGCGCTTGAAGCGCGCATCGGCCCGCTTGAGGCGCTTCGGGTGCTTCGCGAACGAGGCCTTGAACTCGGCGAGCATGATGACGCCGTCCTTGTTCTTGTCGTAACGCGCGAAGCCGTGGAGCTCCTTCTTGGGCTTCGGCGCCGCCTTGGCGGGCGCTTTGGCCGGCGCCTTCGTGGCCGTGGCGCCAGGCGCCTTGGGCGGCGCGGCGGCGACCGCCGGTGCGACGACGATCAGCGCGCCCACGATGGCCGCCGCGACGGCCGTCCGCAGATGGAACATGGGTTGAACTCCTCTTTCGGTTGCTGGGGTCAGGGGGTGGAACGGGCGGCTTCGAGCTCGGCGCGTTTCGCGGCCAGGCCGGTCGCGAGCTGCGTGCGCAGCTTCGCGAAGGCCTCGCTCTCGGCCTGCTTCTCCAGCTTGTAACGCTCGGCCTGGAAGGTCGTGTCGGCGGCCTCGAGCGTGACCGGCCCGGCCTTCGTGGCCACCTGGAGGGGCGTCATGAACGTGCCCGCATAGACGTCGAGGCCGAGCCCCGACAGCGCCATGCGGGCCTCGTAGTTGGCCTTGTTCGAGAAGATGTCGAAGAAGCCGAAAGTCTGGTCGTCGGCGCGCTGGAAGCTGGCGTCGCCCGACACGATCAGCAGCACGTCCGCCTGGAAGCGCGCCGCGATCTTGCGCAGGCTGTCGAGCGATTCGCCGCCCCGCAGGAACTTCGAGGGGATCTGGAAGACCTCGCGCACATGGCCGGTCTTGATCAGCTCGGTACGAGCCTCGTCCAGCGCGGCCTGCCGATCTTCCGCCTTGAGCGCCGAGTCGTACTCGAAGAAGAGCACGCCGATCTTCACGGGGAAGGCCAGCGCCGTCTGGCGCGTCTGGATGTCGCGCAGCTCCTGCTCTTCTTTGGTGATGACGTTGCCGGCGACGATCTCGGAGAGGCCGCCGCGGCCGCTGCCGAACGCGCCGGGCGCGGGCGCGCCGGTGCCGGTCGGCGCCGCGGCCGGACAGCCGCCGAGCAGCAGCGGCAAGAGGAGGGCGGAGGCGGTGAGGGCGCGGCGCAGCATGGCGGAGATCTCCTTCCGGACGTCGACATGAGGATACCCGCTCCGCCGCCGCGCGGCCAGCGCCTGGATCACGCCGCGGGCGCGACGGCGGTCACGGCCGCCTGCGCGCGCGTGCCGTGGGTGCCCAGCGCCACGAGGCCAGCACAGCGCGCAGCGCCTTCTCGCCGGCCAGCTGGTCGTCGCCCAGCGGGGTCACCGCGGCCGCGCGGTAGCGCGTGCCGCCGCGGAAGAAGTGCGCCGCCACCACGCGGAACGGCGCGCGGCCTGGCACCTCGGTAACGACCCATGACTCGTAGAAGCCTGGCGCGTGCTTCACCTGCAGGTCCACGGCCTTGTATTGGCCGAAGCCGAAGGTCGCGGCGACGCGCGCCGCGGTGACGCGCGCGTCGCGGACCGGGAACTTGCCCGTGATGCCCTCGGAGCGATCGGCCTCCACCTCGATCGTGGCCCGGCCGTTGTCGACCTGCTTCCAGAGCTCCAGGCGGCGCGTCTCGCGCGGCGGCTTGCCGGTCGACGGCAGCTTGTGGAGCTTCCAGCCGGCGGGAATGGCGAACGAATAGTCAGGGGCGCGGTGGAAGGCGGGCTGCTTCCAGGCAGTCGCTTTCTGCTTGGGCTTCGGCTTCGGCTTGGCCTTGCCGGCCGCAGGCTTGGGTTTCCCGGCCGCAGGCTTGGGCTTCGGCTTGGCGGCTCCCGCCTTCGGTTTGGGCTTGGGCTTCGGCTTGGGCCTGGCGGCCCCGGACTTCGGCGAGCTGGTGGCCGGCTTCGGCGTGGCCGCGGCGCAGGCCGGCCCGCCCGGGCCGAGGGCGAGGAACAGGGCGAGCGTGCAGGCGACGAGGCGTCTCATCGGGCCCGCTACCCGCGCACCAGCGGCGCCGTGCGCGCCACCAGCTCCTCGACCGCGCGCAAGGCGGCGGCCGGATCGGCCTGCGCGACCGTGCCGGTGTCGAGGTAGAGCAGCGCGCCGACCGCGTCGCGCACGGGCACGCACCAGACCGTGCGCAGGCCGAGCGCCTGCACGCTCTTGCGCGCTTGCCAGTCCTCGGCGGAGCCTGCGTCGAGGATGCCGAGCGGCTCGCCGCGGGCGCGCACCCAGTCGGCGATGCCGGCGCTGATGAGCTCGGGGCGGAACGCGATCGGCGCGCCGGCCGCCGTCACCGCGGCGCGGGCCGTCCAGCCGGCGCCGGCGGGCTCGAGCCAGAACCCGCGCTCGGCGCCCGCCGCCGCCATGGCGGCGGT
>JAKFEW010000063.1:0-29122 GCA_036675505.1 Candidatus Sericytochromatia bacterium | reverse complement strand
GCTGCTGCGCGGCGAGTACCTCGTCGCCACCGGCCAGGCCGCCGCGGCGGCCGAGCTGCTCGCCGGCGTCGAGGCCACCGACCCCGACGCGCCCTTCGCCGCGGCCGCCGAGGCCCTCGTGCGCCACCATGGCGGCGATTTCGCCCGCGCGCGCGGCGCAGCCCGCCGCGCGCTCGCGGCGCGGCCGACGGACTTCGGCATCCAGGACCTGTACCGCCTCACGCGCGACGGCAGCGCCGACCGGGTGGGCGCCCGGGTCTCCAGCCAGAACTACGCCGGGCTCGACCGCTCGAAGGTGTTCGCCACCGGCATGAAGCGCTGGGGCGATCGCCTGAGCCTCGATGTCGAGGTCGGGCGCGTCGCCTTCGGCGGCGCCGGCGCCCAGGAGATCGGCGCCACCTTCGCGGCCACCGGCGGCACGTGGCGCCTCGCGGCCCGCGGCGGCGCGTCGACCCCCCTGGATCCAGCCCTTTCAGCTTCGCCGGTGGTGATGGGCCGGCTCGAGGCCGGCGCCCGGCTGGGCGCCTTCGAGCTCAAGGCCCACGCCGGCCAGGATCGCTGGGAAGAAGTCGACGCCGCGGCCCGCGCCGGCGGCCTCGAGCGGTCGGTCGGCGCCGAAGTCGCATGGCGACCGATCCCACAAGTGGGCGTGCTCGTCGGCGGGCTGCTGGGCCGCGTCGGCCTGGGCGGCGTCGAGGCCGGCATCACCCAGACGTTGCTCGCCGAGGCGAGCGTCACGCCGCTGCCCGACGGACCCTGGACCGCCCGCTACCAGTACCGCCACCGCGCCTGGAACGCTGCCGGCCCGAAGGTGGGCCTGCCCTCCCGCTTGCCGTTCCATACTGGCGCCGTGGTGTATGCGGGCCGCGCAGGCGCCGTGCGTTACGAGGTCGCGCCGGGCGTCCTGCAAGATTTGGCGAGCCGGGCGGTCGCGCCCGTGATCTCGAGCGCCGTGACCGTCGACCTCGGGCACGACGCCGAGGTGGCCGTGTCGGCGGGCTGGGGCGGGCGCGCCGTCGCACTCGGCACCGAGGGCACCTACCGCGGCGTCGAGGTGAGTGGCGCCTGGCATTTCTGAATCTCGCGGCCGTTCGGTGACGCAAATCCTCTCCGAGAAGGCCCGCGCTATGTTACATAACGTATTACCGTGACCGCGACCCTTCACCCCTTCCCCGAGCTCGACGGGCTCGACGACGACCAGGATCCCGCACCGCCGCCGACCGCCGAAGACGGCCCGGGCTGGCGCTGGCTGCACGCGGCCGTCGGCCTGGAGGTGTTCGGCCGGCCCGCAGGCCCGTGGGGGGCCTTGTTCGCGCCTGTGCCGCTCGCGGCCGCCGCGCTGCTCGTCACGAAGTGGCTGCTCTGGCCAGCAGGCTCCCTGCCCTGGCTCGCCGACCGCGTGGGCGAGGCGCTCTACCTGCTCGCCGCCCCCTTCGTGCTCGCGACCCTGTGGCACGCCGCGGCCCAGTCCGCGAGCGAGGCCGCCTGGCGCGCGAGCCAGGGCACCCGCCAGCTCGATTGGTCGCCGCGCCGCTCGCACTACGTCTTGGCCCTGGGCCTCGCCGCGCTGCCGCTGCTGGTGCTCCAGCTTTCAGGCTGGGCGCTCGACCGTTACCTCGACGCCTCGTTGTGGGTGCAGAGCGTGATCGGGCCGATGGCGCCGGGCCACATCGGTTACGACCCGGCGATCGCCAACCTCTTCACGCTCGCGGTCTTCCCGCTCGTGTACGTCCAGGCCGCGCGGATCGTCTCGGCGGTGCCCGCCGGCCGCCTGGTCGGCCTCCAGCGCGAGCTGGCCCGCTTGCGCGGTGCGCTCGCGTGGGGCCCCGAGGCCTGGGGCCTGGCGGTCGGCGACGCGGTGGACCGCTGGCTGTCCGACATCGCCCCGCGCGACGGCGATGCCCCGCTGGTGGGCGAAGGCCGCCGGCGCCACCGCCAGCGCTGGTCCGCGCTGCGCCGGGAGCTCGTGGCTGCCTGGGTGGTCGCGATCCCCGACCTCGCGCGGGCCAACCGCGCGCTCTACCTCTACCGCCGGAGCCGTTAGATGACCGTCCACCCGCTCAAGTGGCCCAACGAGGTCGTCTACCAGATCTTCCCCGATCGGTTCCACAACGAGCGCGCGGTCGGCGAGGCCTGGCCGACGCCCGGCAGCTTCGACTGGCATGGCAAGCCGATCCGCCAGAGCCGTCGCACCACCGACGTCACGAGCCGCCATCACCACCAATACACCTTCTTCGGCGGCACGCTCGAAGGCGTGCGCCAGAAGCTCGACTACCTGCAAGACCTGGGCGTCACGGCTGTCTACTTCACGCCGATCTTCAAGAGCCGCTCGACGCACCGCTACGATACTGACGATTTCCTGGCGATCGACCCGGTGCTCGGCGAGCGCGCGGACTTCGACCAGCTGGTGGCCGAGTTGCACGCCCGCGGCATGAAGCTCATGCTCGACGGCGTCTTCAACCACACGTCCTTCCACCATCCGTGGTTCAAGCAGCACCCCGAGTTCTATATGCGTGGCCCGGGCGGCGACGTGGAGACCTGGATGGGCACGGGCTCGCTGCCGAAGCTGAACCCGGAGCACCCGGGGCTGCAAGCCGAGCTGTTGCGGGTGATCGACCACTGGGCGGGCGTGGACGGCTGGCGCCTCGACGCCTCCCACCTCATCGCCCGCGTCTTCCTGCACAAGCTCAAGGCCCACGTCGGCCCGGACCGCCCCGTGATCGGCGAGGACTGGGACGATGCCCGCTACGATCTCCACGAGGGCATCTACGACGGCGTCACGAACTTCAGCTTCCAGCGCAACGTGACCGCCTTCATGATCGGCGACTGCTCGCCCGAGACGCTGGCGCGCCGGCTGACGGTGGTGTACGAGGGCTACCCCTGGCCCGCCGTGGTGCAGAGCTGGTCGCTGCTCGGCAACCACGACACGGACCGCTTCTTCTCGAAGATCGGCGAGCGCGAGGAGCACCTGCGGCTCGCGCGGGTGCTGCAGTTCACGCTGCCCGGCACGCCGCTCGTGTATTACGGCGACGAGTGGGGGATGACCGGCTGGGGCGACTGGGGTGCACGGGCGCCGATGATTTGGCGGCCGATGGCGCAGCAGCGGGCGCGCTTCGAGCAGCTCAAGGGGCTGATCGCGTTGCGGAAGCAGCACCCCGTTCTCGCGACTGGGAACATTCGGTTCCTGCACACGAGCAACCAGGACCGCACGCTTGCGTTCGAGCGCTTTGGCGAGGAGGGGCGGGTGCTGGTGGCGATCAACATGGGCCCCGAAGCCCGCACGCTCGAAGGCCTGCACGTGCCGCCGCTCGACTGGGCGATGCGCGCCTGAGCCACCCCGGGAGAGGGGCAGGGTGCCGGGGTAAATAACTGGCGGTATCCCTCTTTCCCCGAGGCCCTGCATGTCCGCTGCCGAGCTCCTGAAATCCGGTGACGCGCCGCCCTTCTGGGACGGCCTCTGGCATCCCGAAGGCAAGGCCGAAGGCGCCGTGATGGTGAAGCCGCGCCTGTACGATGGCGCGACCATGGCCCAGGCCCCCGTCGGGGTTCCGGCCAACGCCCCCGCGACCTCGCCGGTGGCGACCGCCTCCGTGCCGGCCGCCGCCGCCGAGCCTGTGATCGCCGCTCCACCGCCCGCCGAGCCGGTCATCCAGGCCGCGCCCCCGGCTGCCCCGGCCCCGGCCGAGCCGGTCATCCAGGCCGCGCCGCCTATCCCCGAGGCCGCGCCGCAGCCCCAGCAGCCGCCCCAGGCCCCACCCCAGGCGCCCGCGGCGCCGCGCTCCTTGATCGTCTCGCTGCTCGCTCAGGGCACCGTCGAGACCGCGCCCACCATCCCGCAGCCGGTCGATGCCGCCCGGTCCGAGGCGCTGCGCGCCAAGGCGAAGGAGCTGCAGGGACAGAACCAGCTCGGCCAGGCGCTCGCGACGATCGCCGAGTCGATCAAGGCCGCCCCGGGCGACCCGGCGGCCTACGCCCAGATGGGCCACATCCTCATGGCCGGGCGGGCGCTGGATGACGCCGCGCACCATTTCCTGCTCGCCTACATGCTCGCGCCCAAGGACCCCACCTATGCGCGCATGATCCTCCACGCGGCGTGGGCCCTCGGCTACGTCGGCTGGGCCTTCCAGATCGCCCAGGCGCTCTACAAGGTTCAGCCGGCCCAGGACCTGGTCGACCTCGGCAAGCAGGCCGCCTCCTGGTTGCAAGGTGGCCGCCCGGCCGCCTTCACCACGCTGTGCACGGCCTGCCGGGCGAACAGCTTCGCGCCGAGTGCCGGCACCTGTCCCAAGTGCGGCGCCGCCGCGATGGGCGGCCCGGCCAATGCGGCCGGCTTCATGGGCCTACGGCTGCTCCAGCAGACGCCGCCGACCGGCCGCCTGTTCGTCGGCGCGGCCTGCGTATCCTGCTACCAGGAGACGGCCGTGGTCGTCGCAAAGGGCGGCCCTTGCTGCCTCAAATGCCAGGAGCAAGCGCTCGCGCCGATGTGATCGGCGCTATATCAACTCTCGTTCGGCCGGCGGTGGGCATCTTGGCCATTGCCGGCCGTGAAGTTCGTGCCACGTGCCCACCTTCCCTGATGTAAATAAATATTAAGATGTGATCCGGCCGGGGCCCCCCCGGCTTCATGGGAGGGAGGATCATTCATGGTGCGTCCCAAGTTGAACGCCGAGAATTCGACCATTGCGCCGACGAACCGTTTCGTCCAGGTGTTGGAGATCGCCGCGCGCGCGAAGAAGCAATCCCACGAGCTCACCCGGCCGTCGCTCGCCGAGGAGTTCTTCCGCGAGAATCCGATGCCCTGGCTGTTGGATTCGGATCCCGTCGAGGACCCCGCCAAGCGCCAAACGGCGTAGAAGCGGTTCAGTTCCATAGCCCGCTGCCCGGTGCCCGTGAGGGCGCCGGGCAGCGGGCTTAGACGGCTTGCCCGGGTCATGGTAAAACCAAGGTACCGGCCCTACTGGCCAGCTCGCGAGGAGGAACCATGACCATCAACACCGAGAAGCGCACCGTCGACTGGGTCGAAGAGCTGTTGGGCAAGGACGCGAAGCCCCTGTTGGAGCACAAGTCCACCAAGATCCCGAAGGAGATGCTCCACCTGCCCGGTCCGGACTTCATCGACCGCATCTTCATCAACTCCGACCGGCCGCAGCCGGTGCTCAACAACTTGCAACGCCTGTTCGGCACGGGCCGGCTCGCGGGCACGGGCTACCTGTCGATCTTCCCGGTGGATCAGGGCATCGAGCACGCGGCGGGCGCGTCGTTCGCCAAGAACCCGATCTACTTCGATCCCGAGAACATCATCCGGCTCGCCGTCGAGGGCGGCTGCAACGGCGTGGCTTCCACGTTCGGCGTGCTCTCGTCGCTGTCCCGCAAGTACGCGCACAAGATCCCGTTCGTGGTGAAGATCAACCACAACGAGTTCCTGACCTACCCGAACACGTACGACCAGGTCATGTTCGGCACCGTCGAGGACGCCTACCAGATGGGCGCGGCGGCGGTCGGCGCCACGATCTACTTCGGCTCCGAGGAGTCCAAGCGGCAAATCGTCGAGGTCGCGGAGGCCTTCGCCCGCGCCCACGAACTCGGCCTCGCGACCATCCTGTGGTGCTACACCCGCAACGCCGCGTTCAAGAAGGACGGCGTGGACTACCACACCGCGATGGACCTTTCGTCGCAGGCCTGCCACATCGGCTCGACGATCAAGGCCGACATCATCAAGCAGAAGCTGCCCGAGGTCCACGCCTCCGGCTACGACGCGCTCAACTTCGGCAAGACCGACAAGCGCGTTTACAGCGAGCTCTCCACCGAGCACCCGATCGACATGACGCGCTACCAGGTGGCGAACTGCTACATGGGCCGCGCGGGCCTGATCAACTCGGGTGGCGCCTCGGCAGGCGAGAGCGACCTCGCGGACTCGGTGAGGACCGCGATCGTCAACAAGCGCGCGGGCGGCATGGGCCTGATCCTGGGTCGTCGGGCGTTCCAGCGGCCCTTCGAGCAGGGCGTCCAGCTGCTCAACGCGGTGCAGGACGTTTACCTGAGCAAGGACATCACGATCGCCTGATGTCAGCGCCCGCTCGGCCGGCGCATTCGAGGTCCCCGCGTGCTTCGCGGGGACCTCGGTACGTTAGAAGGCCGCGTCGGGCGGGTTCATGCAACCGAGGTCGCACGCCTTGCGGCCCCGTCGAGGAGCATCCATGACCGTCGCCCCGGGAGAAGAGCTGACCCGCTGGAACCTGCGTGAATACTACGCGGGTACCGACGATCCGCGCATCGACGTCGACCTCTCGCAGGCCCGCAAGGACGCCGCGGCGTTCCGGTCGCGCTACCAGGGCCGCATCGCGTCGCTCGACCCGACCGAGCTGCGCATCGCGCTCGAGAACTACGAGGCGCTCGGCATGCGCCTCAGCGATCTGTCGGACTTCGGCTTCCTGTCTTTTTGCATGGACACGCGCGATGAGAAGGCCCAGGCCCTCAACGCGCGCTTGCAGGGCGAGACCGGCGCGATCCGCGGCGACATCGCGTTCCTGCTGCTCGAGCTCCAACACCTGCCGGAAGACGCGTACCAGAAGCTGGGCGAGGAGCCCGGCCTCACGCCGTGGCGCGATCAGTTCGCCCGCCTGCGCCGCCGCGCCCCGCACGCGCTCGACGATGCGGTGGAGCGCGCGATCACGCGCAAGGATCAGGCCGGCATCCAGGCCTGGCGCCAGCTCTACAACACGATCACGTCCTCGCGCCCGGTGATGTTGCCAGGCTCGAACGGCCCGCGCGAGGCCACCGTGGCCGAAGCGGCCGCGCTCGCGAGCGGCCCGGATCGCGAGCTCCGCAACGCAGCTTCCGAGGCGCTGATCACCTCGCTCACCGACCGGTCGGACGTGATCACCAACATCTACAACGCCGTGCTCGAGGACGCCCGCATCACGGCTGAGCTGCGTGGCTACGACCGTGCGTATGGCGAGCTGCTGGTCGACGAGGACCTCGACGAGGCCGCGGTCGAGGCGCTCATGAGCGCCGTCGAGTCGCGCTACGACCTCGTTCATCGCTACCTGCGGCTCAAGGCCAAGGCGCTCGGCATCGAGGACTTCGCGGCCTGGGACATCAACGCGCCGATCGGCACCGAGCCGCCGTCTTACCCCTACGCCGAGGCCCGCCGCGTCGTGCATGACGCCTACGCGGACTTCCACCCACGCATGGGTGACATGATCGACCGCTTCTTCGACGGCGGCTACATCGACGCGCGCCCGGTCCCCGGCAAGTGGGTGGGTGCCTTCTGCTCGTGGTCGTGCCCCGGCCGGCACCCCTACCTCCTGATCAGCTACACCAACCGCATCCGCGATCTGCTGACGCTCGCCCATGAGCTCGGCCATGGGCTGCACTACCGCTTCGTCGACGCCAAGGATCGCTACATGAACCTGCGCATCAGCGTGTTCTCCGAGACGCCCTCGACGTTCGGCGAGCTGTTGGCCTTCGAGCGCCTGGTCGCCGAGGCGCCGGACGCCGCGGTGCGCCAGACGCTGCTCGGCGCCTGGCTCGACACCACCGTCGGCACGCTCTTCTTGCAGGTCGCGCTGACCCGCTGGGAGCAGCGCATTCACGCCCGCCGCAGCGACGGCCCGCTCGCCACCGACGACTTCTGCCAGACCTGGCTCGACGAGCGCCGCAAGCTCTTCGGGCCGGACGTCCACCTGCCGGACTGGACCGCCTACGGCTGGCTCGGCCACCAGCACGCGATCGGCATGCCGTTCTACTGCCTGAACTACCCGTTCGGCCTCACGCTCGTCTATGCGCTGCGCCAGCGCCTGCGCGAGGAAGGCCCGAAGTTCGCCGACGCCTTCGTCGGCCTGCTCGAGGCCGGGCTGTCGCCGGCGGCGGCGGACCTGCTCGGCACGATCGGCGTCGACGTGCGCGACCCGGCCTTCTGGCACCAGGGCCTGCGCGGCGTCGAGGCGCTGATCGACGAGTTCGAGGCCGCTGTCGGCTGAGCGGCGCTCGCGCACCCCGATGTGATAGACTCCGCATGCCGGCGTCGAATCGTCGTTGGGTCATGAGCCGTGAACCAGTTCGCCCCCAAGTCGCTCGTCGCGACCACCCTGGCCATGATGGCCCTGCGCATCGGCCTGGTCGTCCTGCTGGTCGGCCTGGCCGCGTACCTTCACCTGGCGCGCAGCCTGGAGGACACGGCCGTGGCGCAGCTCGAGCAGTACGCGAGCGAGCGCAGCCGCGCCGAGGGGCACTGGTTCGACTTCGTGGCGAACGAGGAGCGCCTCTTCCGCGATTCGTTCGTCGCGCGGTACCGCCGCCAGACGCTCAAGGACCCGAAGCTGGCCTTCGATCGCCTGTTCGAGCCGCATCCCGACGGCACCTTCAGGCCCCGCAAGGCGCTATACGAGGGCTTCGAGCGCGAGGACGGCGGCCTCGTCGCGAGCGTGTCCGGGGCGATCGAGCGGGGCCGCGACCTGAGCCCTGAGGCCATGCGCCGGCACGTGCTCGCGGTCGACCTCCTCGCCGAGTTCGGTGTGGCCGTCGTGCCGCCGGCCGGCGAGGGGCGCGCCCGGTTCCGCCGCCCGATCATCGATCTCTTCTGGCTCGCACCCGAAGGCAGCGGCCTGATCTACCTGCCGGGCACCCGCTGGGACCTCGACTTCCGCCACGGCTTCAGCTTCCGCAACCAGGAGTACTTCACCGTCACCTTGCCCGCCAACAACCCGGACCGGACGATCCGCTGGACGGGCACGTACTACGACAAGGGGATGCACCGCTGGATCGTCTCGGGGGTGACGCCGATCGACGTGGACGGTCGCCACGTGGGCGCCGTCGGCGCCGACATCGAGCTCGGCCGCCTCATGAGCGGGCTGGTGGACCGCCGGCTGCCCGGCACCACCAACATGCTCTTCCGCGAGGATGGCCGCCTGATCGCCCATCCGGACCTGGCCGACAAGATCGTCGCCCTCGACGGCGACTACATCATGGCGCGCGACGGCGACGGCGAGCTCGCCGACCTTTACCGGCGGGTGGTGGCTTTCGGCCGCGGCGGCGTGATCGAGGACCTCGCCCACCAGCGCCTGATCGGCGTGGGGCGCATCGAGAGCGCTGGCTGGTACATGGCCACGATTTACCCGATCAAGCTGCTGCGCGACGAGGCCAGCCAGGCGGCGGCGATCGTGCTCGCGCTGGGCGTGGCGTCGCTGCTGCTCGAGGTGTTGATCATGTGGCAGGTGCTGCGGCGCCAGATCGCGGGCCCGCTGCGCCGGTTCCAGGCCGCCACCGCCGCCGTCGCGGCGGGCGACCTCTCCTCCCCCGCGGCCGCGGACCTGTCCGTGGTGCGTGGGGACGAGATCGGCGGCCTCGCGTCGGCGTTCGCGACGATGACCGCGCGGCTGCGCGAGGCGCGCGATACGCTGGAAGACCGCGTCCGCCATCGCACGGCGCTGCTCGAGGCGGAGATCGCCGCGCGCCAGCGCGCCCAGGGGACGCTCGAGGAGCGATCGCACGAGCTCGAGGCGGCGAACCGGCAGCTGATGGCGCTCGACGTCCTCAAGAGCAACTTCGTGAACTCCGTGACGCACGAGCTGCGCACGCCGCTCACGGTGATCCAGGGCTACTCGGAGTTCCTCGAGGACGAGATCGCGGGCCCGCTCTCGGCGGACCAGCGCACCTTCGTCGAGGAGATCGCGGTGGGCGCCCGGCGGCTCGAGCGGCTGCTCAACGACCTGCTCGATTTCGCCCGCATGGACGCAGGCACGTTCTCGCTGCGGCAAGAGCCGAGCGACCTCGTCGAACGGGTGCAAGAGGCGGTGGCGGCGCTCAGGCCGCTCGCCCTCGCCGCGGGCGTGGAGCTCGCGTTCGAGCCACCGCCGGCGCCGCTGGTCACCCAGATGGACCCGCAACGCATCGGCCAGGTGCTGGCCAACCTGCTCGGCAACGCGATCAAGTTCAGCCCGCGCGGCGGCGTCGTGCGCATCACCGCGGCCCGGGACGGCGAGCGCCTGCGCTGCGCGATCACGGATGCGGGCCCGGGCATCGAGGCGGACGACGTGTCGCGGCTCTTCCAGCGCTTCTCGCAGCTCGAGAGCGGGGTGAGGCAGGGCAAGGGGACGGGGCTTGGGCTGTCGATTTCGAAGGCGCTGATCGAGGCCCATGGCGGCGAGATCGGCGTGGAAAGCCACCCGGGGCAGGGCAGCACTTTCTGGTTCACGCTCCCATCGGCATGATAGAGGCCCCCTTCGGCGACGAAGGGGGCCTGAATTTTGAGCCGCCGGGGCTCAGGACTTCATCGGCACGTGCACCGTGAAGTCGTTGGCGAAGCGCTGAGCGTACTGGGTGAGCAGCTCCTCGACGCGCTCCTGGCTGTCCGACTTCACGATCAGGCCGGCGTGCCACTTGCGGGCCTGGCGGTAGACGATCTCGGGATCGGTGTAGGCCGAGAGGTCAGGGTTCTCGCGGTTCGCCAGCGTGATGATCGTGCCGGCGTAGCCGTCGGTGGGCGTGTCCATCTTGGTCGCGCCCTGGGCGATCTCGATGCGCGCCCACTCCCACCACAGGCAGATGCCCTGGCCATGGTAGATCACGTCGGGGATGCGGGCCGCACCCACGCGCGCGCCGGCCTCGAGGAAGTAGAACTTCCCGTCCTCGCGGCTCTTGATGTACTCGATGTGCGTGACGCCGCGCTTGAGGCCGAGGCTCTTGATCACGTCCTTGTTCAGTTGCTGCAGCGCGACCTCGTCCTCGGAGCCCTTCTTGATCTGGCGGGTCGTGAACATGCCGCCGGTCTTGTTGAGGTCGAGCATGGGCGTGCCGTAGCGCGAGCACGACGCGTACTTCACCTCATGCTCCTGCACGACCGAGTCCACGTGGTAGACGTCGCCCGGGGTGAACTTCTCGAGGAGCGTCATGCTCATCTTGTCGCCGAGCTTGTCGAGCAGCGGCCACAGCTCCTCGCGGTTGTTGATCTTCGTGATGCCCATCGAGGCGGCTTCCTGGCGCGGCTTGAGGATCCAGGGCGCCGGCACGGTGTCGAGGTATTGGTGGATCTCGCGCCAGTTGAAGAGCGGCGTGAACGCCGGCACCGGCACGCCGTCTTCCTGGGCCTTCATGCGCATGGCGAGCTTGTCGCGGAAGTAGCGCATGGTGGTCTCGCCCATGCCCGGCGAGCGGAAGTGCTCACGCAGGAACGACGCGACTTCCATCTCCCAGTCGCCCATCGGCACGATGCGATCGAACTTGATGTCGCGGGCGATGTAGCTCACCGCGTTGCGCACGACCTTCTCGTCGAACAGGTCCGGCACCGCGAAGACATCCTTGATGATGTCGCGGGGCCACGGCTCATCGAGGCGCTTGGCGCCCGTGAGCAAGTACACGTTGTGACCCAGCTTGGCGGCTTCCATCATGAAAGGCCGGCCCATCAACGAGGCCGCGATGCACAGGATGTTCAGGGGCTTCTGTTCGGACAAGGAGCGCTCCCTTTCTGGATTGGAGGTGTCCACACACATACAGGGCGCGTGCGCCCGTCACATTGTAGAGGAACCCTCGCTAGGGCGAAAGGGGCGCTCGGAGGTCAATTCTCGGGCGGCGGAAGCGGCTGGACATCCGTCCGGGCGTACTTCCGGGCGTTGCACGGCTGGCAGGCCGGCACGATGTTCGCGATGTCGTTGGTGCCGCCCGCGATCAGCGGTGTCACATGCTCCCGCACGAGCGCCCGGTCGCCGCGGCCGCAATAGGCGCAGCGCCCCGCATACTGGCTCACGCGCGCCTGCCACTCGCCTTCGGTGTGCACGCCCGGCGCGGCCTTGCGTCGGTCCACGTAATCCTTGCGCAGCTTGAGTGCCCGCGCGTGGCGCTCGGGTGTCGAATGCGCCCAGTTCACGCGTTGCAAGTTGCAGCAGGTCCGGCACTCCGGCCGCCGGCCACCCTTGCCGTCGGCCTGGAACTCGGAGGTGAACTTCTCCTCGCGGCAGACCCGACAGAGCTGCATATCTGGCTCGAAGTCGTCGTCGAACACGGTGTCCCCAACTGGCCACCGGTGACCAGGCGGATGGTGGCCAGTGTTCAGGATACACGATACGGTACCCGGGCGACACTGGTATGCATGGATCGTGTATGCACCCTGGGTGCTATTTTTCGATCTGAAATCGCCCCCCTCGCAGAGCGAGAGGGGCGAAAGTCGGGCCGGTGGCCGTTTCCTAGAACGCGTTTTCCAGGTACAGCGGCATCATGCGACGCCAGGTAGGCCAATCGTGGCGCATGTCGTGACCCCACATATCGAGGTTCGCGGGGATGCCCTTGGCCCAGAGGTCGCGCGCCATGCGGGCGGACTGCTCGGGGGCTTCGTAAGCGCCCTGGCCGGTCAGGATGTGGATGTGCTTCTTGCTGCGGAGGGCGTTCAGGTACCAGCTGTCGTGCAGGTTCGGCACGTACGCGAGCGGCGAGTTGAAGTACACCTTCTCATCCATGTAACCGTTGGTCCAGGGCGAGAGGTCGTAGGCGCCGCTCATCGCGATCGTGCCGTCGAACAGGTCCGGGTGGCGAAGCAGGAAGTTCATCGCATGGTACGCACCCATCGAGGCGCCCGTCGTGATCACGCCACCCTTGTGGCCCTGGTGGTTCCAGATGAAGGGAATGACTTCCTTCGTGATGTACGCGTCGTAGAACTCGTGCTTGCGGGCGCGCTCGGCCGGGTGGATCTTGTTGTTCATCCAGGTGTGCGCGTTGACGCTGTTGACCGAGTAGACCTTCACCTTACCGGCCTGGATCCACGGCTTCATGACCGCCAGGAGGTGGAAACGCTCGTATTCCTCGAAGTCCGCGGCCGCGGTCGGGAACATCAGGAGCGGGAAACCGTAGTGACCGTAGACCGCGATCGGCATGTTGCCGCCGATGCGGTGGCTATACCATTGATGCACTTCTTTGCGCATGAGACCCTCATCGTCGAAGAAAGAGCCCGCTGGCGGCGAGCGAGACTGGCAGCGGCGTAGTTGCTGAAGCACCGCAGCGCCTCGCTAGCGCGAGTCCTGCGGATGCGACTTCATCAGCGCTTCATCTACTATTAAAACAGATTTAAAGTTTCCTGTCGCGCCTGAACGCCCCTGTCTAAGCAAATCTTAACGGTCGGCCGATCCGACAGGCACGGCTGGACGGGGGCGGCGAGGTTTGCCAAGCGCTGGGGCGACCACGTACCATGGGTGTTTGGTGTCCCGATCAGGTACACCGCTGTCCCTGACAAGGAAAAGGAAACCGCCATGGGCGTGAAGTTCAGCGCCTGCGGCTCGACCACCGCATCGAGGAGTACCCATTGGGCGTGAAGTTCATAGAACAGTCCGGCCTCACCTTCGACGACGTGCTGATCGTGCCGAAGCGCTCGTCGATATACTCGCGGGCGGACGTGTCGCTCAAGACCCGGCTGGTGGGCGATCACACGCTCGACCTGCCGATCATCAGCGCGAACATGGACACCGTGACCGAGCTGCCGATGGCGATCGCCATGCGCGAGGCCGGCGGCCTGGGCATCATCCACCGCTTCATCGAGGCCGAGCGCCACGCCGAGCTCGTGGGCGAGGCCCCGCAGGCGCGCGTGCTCACCGTCGGCGTGAAGCCGAGCGACCTCGACAAGATCCCGCTCGTGAAGGGCCTCGACGCCGTGCTGATCGACGTCGCGCACGGTCATCACGATCGCGTGATGGAGACGATCGGCGCGATCCGCGAGCGGCATCCCAGCCTCTGGATCATCGCCGGCAACGTCGCGACGGCCGAAGGCACCTGGGACCTGCTCGAGGCGGGCGCCCATTCGATCAAGGTGGGTGTGGGGCCCGGTGCCGTGTGCACCACCCGCATCGTCACCGGCTGCGGCTATCCCCAGCTGACGGCGATCCTGAAGTGCCGCGCGGCCGTGAACCGCTGGTGGGACGTGGAGCGCCGCAAGGCACGGCCGCGCCTGACGCTGCCGCCCACGTTGATCGCCGACGGCGGCATCCGCAACTCGGGCGACATCGTGAAGGCCCTGGTGGCGGGCGCCGACACCGTCATGATCGGCAGCCTGTTCGCCGGCACCGACGAGGCCCCCGGCGAGATCATCACGGAGCACGGCAAGGCCTTCAAGCTTTACCGCGGGATGGCGTCCGCCGGCGCGATGGCGGTGGTGGGCGCGGACCGCACGCCCGAGGGCATCTCGACGTTGATCCCTTACAAGGGCCCGGTGGGGCGTTTGCTGCGCGAGCTCGAGGGGGGCATCCGCTCCGGTCTCAGCTACTGCAACTCCGCCTCGATCGAGGATCTGCACCAGCAGACGATCGAGATGGTGAAGATCACCGCCGCCTCGATGGCGGAGAGCCGCCCGCACGCGCTGGCGCTCTCGCCGACGGGCGCGCCGCTCGAAACCGCCGCCACCTGACAGGGGGGCGTCAGGGGCGCGCCAGCATACATGGCGCGGCCTTCTCGAGCTTCACGAGGACGAGCTTCTCGCCATTCGAGGTGCCCACGAGGCGACCGGTCGCCGCCTCGTAGGTCAGCTCGAAGCTTGCCTGCGGCTGCCCTGGCGGCTCGGCCATGGACGCGATCCGGGTGCCCGTCACCTTGCCCGCGCCCGGCGGCCACGCGTCGAGCGGCTCGGGCGGCGGGACGGTGGTGGGCTCGCCGTCGGCGCGCTGGGCGCCTGCGCCGTGGGCCACCTTGAAGCGGTGGGTGATCGTGAGGTCGGCGCCCTGCTGGGCGATGTCCCAGGCGTGGTTGTAGCAGGCCGTGGCCGCCCCCTTCGGTGGGTCCGTAGCCCGGAACTCGGCCCACAGGCCGGTCAGCGTGTCGGCGGGGATGCCCGGGGTGGCTTTCGGGCTGCGCTTGGCGGCCGGCGACGTGCTCGACGAGACGTCGACCGGCGTGCCCGGCATGGCGCAGGCGGCGGTGGCGGCGACGAGGGCCGCGAGCGCGATCGCGCGAACAAGGTGTGGGGGTGAGGTGGGCATCGGCCGGCTTCCGTTCGGCTGGTCTTCCAGCACGCCCATACCCGCCCCCGCGGCCCTTCACTCACTCACGGTGCGCGGTCGCGAATCTGGACGAACATGGTCCGAAATTGTAGAATGGGGCCGATAGGAGCCAAATGATGAAAGTCCTCAACTTCGAGCCCACCCCCAACCCCAACGCGATGAAGTTCAACGTCGAAGGCCGCCTGATCGAAGGCGGCTCCCGCTCGTTCGACACGCCCTCGGCCGCCGACGGCGACACGCTCGCATCCCAGCTCTTTCTGCTCGGCCGCGTGACCTCGGTGTTCTACATGCCGGGCTTCGTCACCGTGAACAAGCTGCCCGACGCCGACTGGGGCTCGCTCGCTCCTGCTGTCGCGCGCGTGATCGAGACGGCCGCGCCGTCTGCCGGCGCCACGGCCGAGGGCGCCGGTGCCACCGGTGACGCGATGCTCGACAAGATCAACCAGGTCATCGACGCGCAGATCCGCCCGGCGCTCGCCGGCGACGGCGGCGGTCTGGAGATCGTGAGCCTCGAGGGCAAGCGCCTCGTGATCCGCTACCAGGGCGCCTGCGGCACCTGCCCGAGCGCGATCGCGGGCACGCTCTCGGCGATCCAGAACCTCCTACAGGCCGAGGTCGATGAGCACCTGACGGTCAGCGCCGCCTGACCTCTCCGGGCTGGGCGATCAGGCCGTCAGCGACCGCGTGACCATCCAGCCCGCCGCCGCCGCGCCGACGCCCAGCACGTTGCTCGCCGCCACGTACCCCAGCGCCCAGTCCCAGCGCCCGGCCTGCAACATCGCCAGCGTCTCGACGCCGAAGGTGGAGAAGGTGGTGAAGGCGCCGCAGAAGCCCACGGCCAGGGCCAGGCGCAGCTCGGTGCTCATCAGCTCGGGACGGGCCACGGCCACCGCGGCGATCGCCCCCAGCACCCCGCAGCCCACGACGTTGATCGTGAGCGTCCCCGCGGGCGTCGCCCACAGCCCCGGCGCGCCGGCCGCCGTCGCGCGGGCCGCCAGCCAGCCGCCCAGCGCGAAGCGCGACCAGGTCCCGATCACGCCGCCGATCGCGATGGCGATCCACGCCCCAGGCCCGAATACAGTCACGGCTACCACTCCCCGATCGCTCTTGACGGCTTCCTGACTGCCTCGCGGAAAAAATAGTGCGTGACAGCCCCCGTACATTTTTGCTATAGTCGAATCATAACCGATCCTTAACTTTTGGTGGGTTCAGCTCGGGGTATCGGAGGTTGGGCATGCGCGAAACGGCGGGATTCGACGCGAAACGGCGGGGCATGGCCTCGCGGCTGCTCGCCGTCGCCGTGCTGATGGCGGGCCTGACGGCCTGCGGCCAGCCGGGCGCCCCGACCGCCGGCCGCGTCCCGGTCACGGCCTTCGGCGCGTCGGCCGCCAGCCTCGACGCCTACTACAAGCCGGTCGCCGCCCTCAAGGGCCGCGCCCTCACGCTCGGCCTCGCCAAGCTGCTCGCCTCCGGCCAGAAGGTTTACGCCTACGACGAGGCGCGCGACAAGATGTTCGGCGCCGTCGACGACCCGGCCAACAAGGACGTGATCATCGACGTCTACTGCGCGCGCACCGGCAAGGGCGTGACGGACCGCAAGTCGGCCTTCCACCGTGGCCTGAACGCCGAGCACACCTGGCCGCAGAGCATGGGCGCCCAGGCCGAGCCCGCGAAGAGCGACCTCCACCACCTCTTCCCGGCCGACGCCGGCACGAACAGCCAGCGCAACAACCACCCTTACGGCGTCCCGGCCAAGGTGCAAGAGACGCTGCCCAACTACGCCGAGGACGGCCAGAACAGCCGCGTCGGCACGCTCGCGGACGGCACCGTGGTCTTCGAGCCGCGCGACGACCACAAGGGCGACGTCGCGCGCGCGCTGTTCTACTTCTACGCGCGCTACGCCGCCACCGCGGCGCCGAAGAGCGCCATCAAGCTCGACAACTTCAAGCGCGAGTTCCTGACGCTCTGGCGCTGGCACTTCCAGGATCCGCCGTCGGCGAAGGAGAAGGCCCGCAACGAGGCCGTCTGGCGGCTGCAGCGCAACCGCAACCCGTTCATCGACCACCCGGAGTACGTGCAAAAGATCGGCCACTTCCTGGCCGCGCGCGGCGGCGAGGGGGATGACGGGGACATCATCGCCAACAATGGTGGCCGGGAGATCAGTTTTGAGTTTTGAGTGTTGAGATTTGGGTTGGATTCTCGAACTCAAAACTCAAATCACAAAACTCAAAACCCCTAAAGGCCAAGCTCTTCCCGCACCGCCGCGACCAGCGGTGGCAGCGCGTCGGGCTCGAACGGCGAGCGCAGGCCGACCGAGCCGAGGATGCTGAGCAACGGCTTCGTCCCGCCCAGGCGGCACAGCTCGAGGTAGGCGTCCATCGCCGCCGTGTGGTCCTGCTTCGCGAGCCGCCAGAGCTGCAGCGCGCCGACCTCGGCGATCGCGTAGTCGATGTAATAGAACGGCGACGAGAAGATGTGCGGCTGGCGCATCCAGCGGTAGGTGCGCTGGGCCGGGCAGTCCGCGAAATCGAGCCCCGGCATGAAGGCCTCCCACAGCTCGGCCCAGGCGGCTTCGCGCTCGGCGGGCGTGTGGCTCGGGCGCTCGAACAGCCAGTGCTGGAACGCATCCACCATCGCCATGTAAGGCAGGCGGACGAGCGTGCTCATGAGGCGCAGGCGGCGGAACTTCTGGGCGTCGGCCGGCGAGAAGAACGCCTCGATTTCCTTGAGCGCCAGGTACTCCATCCCGAAGCTGTGGACCTCGGCGGCATCCATCGTGGGCGTGCGCAAGTCTAGCGGCCGGATCCACATGCTCTCCCAGCCCTGCACCGCGTGGCCCATCTCGTGCGTCAGCGTGGACACGTCCGTCTCGGCGCCGGTGCTGTTGCAGAAGATCGCGACGCGGCCCTCATCCTCGAGGCTCATCGCAAAGGCGCCGGGCTTCTTGCCGGGGCGGTTCTCGAGGTCGATCAGGCCCTCTTCGGCCATGCGCCGGAAGTGGGCGGCGAAGCGCGGGTGCAGGCGCTCGAAGAGCGTCGTCGCCCGCGCGATCTGCTCGCCGATCGGGGCGGCGCCCGCGCCGAGCGACGCGCCCGGGAAGAACATCATATCCGCGGCATGGACGAGGCCAGGCCGGCCGAGATCGCGGGCCTGGTGCTCGCGCACGGTCTTCGTGAGCGGCACGACGTGCTGGCGGACGGCCTCGCGGAAGGTTGCGACTTCGGCCGGGCCGTATTCGGTGCGGCCCATCCGCCGGTAGGCGAGCGGGATGAAGTTCGCGTCGCCGAGCTGGCGGGCCTGGCGATCACGCAGGTGCACGAGGTCGCTCAGGATGCCGTGGATCGCGCCGCCGTTCACCTCGAACCAGCGTCCCATCGCGGTCCAGGCCGCCTGCCGCCGCGCCGCGTCGACGTCGTTGAGGCGCGACTGCACCTGGACGAGCGTGAGCGTCTCGCCGTCGATCACCACCGAGGCGGCGCCCATCAGCCGGTCGTAATGGCTGACTTGCTCCATTTCCTCGACGTGGAGCGCGACGTTCTCCGGCGTGAAGCCGGCGTCGTCGAGCGAGAGGCGAGCGAAGAGCTGTTGGCCGAGCCGCTGCTCGAGCTCCGGGCGGGCGAGGCACGCGAGCAGCGCCGCGCGCAGCTTGCCGTCCGTCGCGTCGGCGATCGGGTAGATCAGCTCGCGGAATTGGCGCCAGGCCGTGGCTGCGGTCTCGTCTCGCGTGTCCTGGCACTCGCGGAAGTAACGGCGGCTCGCCTCGCCGCCCAGCTCGATGCGGTAGTCGTTCCAGCGCCAGAACCACGCTTCCCATGCGTCGGCCGTGGCGTCGTGCGCCGGCAAGGCCGACTCGAGCTCCGCGTAGCGGGCTTTCACGGCCTCGGGGGTGACCTCACGGGGAGCGGCGAGCGTGGCGGAGGGGCTCATGCGGGATTCTCCTGGGGGCCGCGGACTAGCGCGGCGAGGGGGTACTCGGCGTGAACGCCCCTGGCGGCCTGTTTGTCCCAACGGCGGGTGCGGGCGAGGCCTGCGGCCTCGTCGACGGCGACGGCCGTGCCGCAGGCGTCGCACTGCCATTCGTACTCGCTGTGGCCAGCGCCGTAGTGGGTGAGCGGTTTATCGCAGTCGGGACAATGCAGCGCCTGCGTCACCTGAACGCCTCCAACCCAACGACATCCGTACAGCGGCTCCGGAGCTACTAGCCTACCATTTCCGCGCCGCCGCTGGTATCATGACCGCGCTTACGGAGGTTCACATGGCTCGGGCGGCTCTTCCCACCTTCATCGACGACGTTCGCGCCCTCGCCGAGCTCGCTGAACACCTCGCGCAGTTCGACATCATCGCTGTCGACACCGAATTCATTCGCGAGCAGAGCTATGTGCCGAGCCTCGAGCTCCTGCAGGTGGCGGCGCCGGACGGCACGGTCGCGGCGATCGACTACGGCGCGATCGGGCGCTTCGACGGCGATCCGCTCGCCGAGATCCTGATCGATCCCAGCGTGCTCAAGATCCTGCACGCCGCCGATCAGGATCTCGAGATGTTCCACCTGCTCACCGGCGTCGTGCCCGGACCGATCTGGGACACCCAGCTCGTGACCGGTCTGTTCGGCTATTCAGGCCGCCTGGGCTACCAGGCCGTGGCCGAGAACCTGCTCGGCCAGAAGCCCACCAAGGGTGAAACGCTCACGGATTGGTCGCAGCGGCCGCTCACGCCCGAGCAGCTGCATTACGCGCTCGAGGACGTGCGCTGCCTGATCCCGCTCTACGACGTGGAGATGAAGGAACTCGAGGTGCTCGGCCGGGTGGACTGGGCCGCCGAGGAGTGCGAGCGCTCGCGCGCCAACGTCGAGAAGATGATCGCCACGCGCGCGGACCACCAGACGCTGTTCCTGCGCGTGAAGGGCTGGAGCGGCCTCGACCGCCGCGGCCTCGCGATCCTGCGCGAGCTCGCGATCTGGCGCGAGCAGGAGGCCGCGCGCCGCAACCGGCCCCGCGGCTCGATCATGAAAGACGAGATCCTCGTCGAGCTGGCCCGGCGGGGCCCCTCCCAGCCCAGCCAGCTGCGCGCCCTGCGTGGCATCCAGCCACGCGACATCGATCGCAACGCCGAGGGCATCCTCGCCGCCGTGAAGCATGGCAAGGCCTGCCCGCCCGACCAGTGCCCGGTGCCCGACGAGCGCGGCCCGCAGCTCGATGACGCGGAAGCCGCGCTCGCCTCGCTGCTCAACGCCGTCTTGCAGGTGGTGGCGGCGGAGAAGTTGGTCTCGTCGACCCTGGTCGCGACGGTGGGCGACCTGCAGCGCCTCGTGGAGGCCTACCGCCGGGGCAAGGCCGCCGACCTGCCCGTGCTCTCCGGTTGGCGCGGCGAGCTGGTCGGCCACACGCTGGGCGGGATTTTGGAAGGACGGATTTCCGTTCGCTGGGATCCGAAGGCCAAGCACCTGCGCCTCGAGCCGGTCTAACCGCCCCTGCCGCGGACGATGGTGAACATACGTGAGGCCTGCCCCGAAGGGCAGGCCTCACGTCTCTCTCCCACTAATTTCGAAACTTCGGGATGCTACTGCATCGCCAGGCGCGTCATCTCCGAGTTCACGTACATCTGCAACTCGGGGCCCATCGCGACGAAGAAGGCGATGAAGCTCGCCGTGACGGCGGTGCGCACCGCGCGCTCACGGGCCGAGAACGAGGGCGACAGGTACATGAACAGAAGGCCGACGGGCGGAACGACGAAATAAACGCCGTTGATGACCTTACGGGACGCGACGAACAGGTTGACCAGGCGAAGGAAGTGATTCATGACTCTCTCTCCGGGCCCCCCTCCCCGCATGACTTTCGAGCAGGGGTCCAACAGTCATGTACCACCTGGATTAACGATCTAATCACACACCGTTAGCAATCCTGGAAGATTTGTGCAACGAAACCAAAGGGCCCTCCCCGGCCTGGCCGGAGAGGGCCCTCGAGCGCGGGTTTTAGCGTTCGACGGCGATCGGGCCGATCGCGGCGGGAATCGCGGGAACCCCGTGCCCCATCCCGCTGTGCTCGGTCTTCTCCCACACGACCACCCGGTCCGTGAACACGTTGCGCAGCGCGACGAGCAGCGCCGGCGTCCAGTGCAGGATGTAGAGGGTGTAGCGCAGGCCGGGCAGGACGCTGAGGCGCCGATCGCGCTTCCACGAGATCATCGCGGACCAGCTCATCGCGCCGCCGAGGATCGCGAGCGAGACGGTGTTGCCCACGACGCCCGGCAGCGAGCTCGTGAAGAAGCCCGGGATGTAGCACAACACCTGGAAAATGATGCCGAGCAGCGTCAGGAACGGGAAGAACACCGAGAACAGCGTGTAGTAGGCATCCATCCGGACGTGCGGCGCGAGCTCCTTGCTCGTCACGACCTCGGCCGCGAAATCGCCGTAGGTGCGCAGCATGCCTTCGGCCCAGCGCTGGCGCTGGCGGATCAGGCCGGCCGTGGTGGTCACGCCTTCCTGCCAGACGATCGCCTCGGTGGCGTGGTGGATGCGGCCGCGCCCCGCCAGCAGGAGCCGCATGGTGAGGTCGAGGTCCTCGGTCAGCGAGCCGGGGTTCCAGCCACCGACCGCCAACAGCGCCGAGCGCTTGGTGAGCTGGCCGTTGCCGCCGAGCGCCGAGGCACCGCCGAGCGCCGTGCGGCCGAGCTGCAGGATCTCGTTGAAGACCGCGAACTCGTCGTCCTGGGCCGCCGTGAGCTGGTTGGCGCGGCGGTTGTACATCCGCACCTGGGCCTGGACGCCGCAAATCTCGGGGTTGTCCACCATATGCGGGACGGCCCGGCGCAGGAAGTCCGGCGCCACTTCGCTGTCGGCGTCGAAGACGCACAGCACGTCGCCCTCGGCGAACTCGAGCCCGGCGTTGAGCGCCTCGGACTTGCCGCGGTTGGGGAGGTTGCGCCGCTGCACCAGCTTCACCTGCGCGAACTGGCGGACGATCTCCGAGGTGCGGTCGCTGCTGTGATCGTCGATGACGATGATCTCGAAGCGCGGATAGTCGATCCGCAGCATGTTCGAGACCGTGTGGGCGATGACGTTTTCTTCGTTGTGCGCCGGGATCAAGATGCTGACCAGCGGCAACTCGGCGTCGGGGATCAAATCGGCGCCGACAACGGCCTCGCGCGGGCGATAGGCGAACGCGCCGGCCGTGAAGTAGACCACGCCGTAGAGAATCGGGATCATCATCGCGAGCTGGATCGGGATCAAGCTGCGATGAGCCAGGCCGACCACGGCCAGGGTCAGGAACAGCGCCAGCGGCATGGCGACCTTGAGGCGCAGGACGGTGGCGGCGCTCGACTGATTCATGGCGAAGGCAGGCTTTCTGCGGCGGTCGTAGGTGGACGAGGCGACGTCAGTGCGGCGACTGGAGGGCGTTCGGAGGTAGTTACGGTCTGCTGAGTCCGATCATACCACAGGATAATGCCAGTTTTAAACCCGACTTAACCATTGTTTAAAACTGAGCGCCGGTGGCCAATCGAGCGAGAACGCCCGGCCGCCCCGAGCTTAGCAGCGCGGGTCGGTGGCAGGCTGTGATTTCGGACCGATCAGACCTGCTGCTTGGCGAGCTCTTCCACGAGCAGCTGGTTCACGGCGTCCGGCTTGGCGCGGCCCTGCGTGGCCTTCATGATCTGGCCGACGAGGAAGCCCACCACCTTGGTCTTGCCGGCGTGGTAGTCCGCCACCTGGGCCGGGTGCGCCTCGAGGACGGCCTGGATGGCGGTGACGATCGCGCCGGTGTCGGAGATCTGGTTCAGGCCGAGCTTGTCGACCAGGGCGCGCGGCGCCTCGCCGGTCTTCATCATCTCGACGATGAGCTTCTTCGCGATCTTGCCGGAGATGACGTCGTCGTCGATCAGCTTCACGAGCTCGGCGAGCTGCGTGGGCGAGAGCGCGAGGTCCCGCAGGCCGAGCTTCTCGGCGTTCAGGTACGCCGCGACGTCACCCGTGAGCCAGTTGGCGATCTGCTTGGCGTGGGCCCCGCCGGCGCCCGGGGCGGCCGGGTAGGCCTTCACGGCGGCGTCGAAGAAATCCGCCACGTCCTTGTCGGCCACCAGCACGCCCGCGTCGTAGGGCGAAAGGCCGAGCTCGCCGACGTAGCGTGCGCGCTTGGCGGCGGGCAGCTCGGGCATCTGGGCCTCGAGCTCGGCGACCAGCTCGCGCGAGATGTGCATGGGAATCAGGTCGGGGTCCGGGAAGTAGCGGTAGTCCGAGGAGCCTTCCTTGGTGCGCATGCTGATCGTGACCTGACGCTCTTCGTTCCAGAGCCGGGTCTCCTGCACGATCCGCTCGCCGTTCGCGAGCGCGTCGATCTGGCGCTGAATCTCGTATTTCACGGCGCGCTCGATCGCCGTGAACGAGTTCATGTTCTTGATCTCGGTCTTGGTGCCGAAGGCTTCCTGGCCGACCGGGCGCACCGACACGTTCGCGTCGGCGCGCAGCGAGCCCTGCTCGAGGCGGCCGTCGTTGACGCCCAGGTAGACCAGGATCGTGCGCAGCTCCTGCACGTAGGCCTTGGCCTCCTCGGCCGTGCGGATCTCGGGCTCCGAGACGATCTCGAGCAGCGGCACGCCGGCACGGTTGAGGTCGACCAGCGAGTGCGTGGAGCCCGCGAGGCCGGCCGCGCCCTGGTGGACCAGCTTGCCGGCGTCTTCCTCCATGTGCGCGCGCGTGATGCCGATCCGCCGCGTCGCGTCGCCCACGGTGATCTCGAGCGAGCCGTGCTCACAGATCGGCTGGTCGAACTGGGAGATCTGGTAGGCCTTGGGCAGGTCCGGATAGAAGTAGTTCTTGCGGTCGAACTTGCTGACCGCGGGGATCGTGCATTCGAGCGCGCGCCCGGTCATGATCGCGAACTCGAGCACGCGCCGGTTCAACACCGGCAGCGAGCCGGGCATGCCGCAGCACACCGGGCACACGTTCGTGTTGGGCTCGGCGCCGAACTCGGCCTTGCAGCCGCAGAAAATCTTCGTCTTCGTGAGCAGCTCCGCATGGACCTCCATGCCGATCACTGCTTCGTACTGGGTCGTCATCGGGGCGTCCTCTAGTTGAGCGCCGGGCGCGCGAGGTGGTGAGCCGTGGCCTGTTCGTAGGCGTGGGCCGCGCGGTAGAGCGTTTCCTCGCCGAGCGGCTTGCCGACGAGCTGCAGCCCGATCGGCAGGCCCTGCGCGTCGAAGCCGCAGTTGAGCGAGATGGCCGGCACGCCCGCGAGGTTGACGGGGATCGTCGCGATGTCCGCGAGGTACATCGCGAGCGGGTCGTCGGTCTTTTCGCCGAGCTTGAAGGCCGTGGTCGGCGTGGTGGGCGAGACGAGCACGTCGTACTTCTCGAAGGCCGCGTCGTAGTCGCGCTTGATCAGCGTGCGCACCTGCAGGGCCTTCTTGTAGTAGGCGTCGAAGTACCCCGCGGCCAGCGTGTAGGTGCCCAGCATGATGCGGCGCTTCACTTCGGCGCCGAAGTGGGCGCGCGTGCGCTGGTACATGTCGACCAGGTCGGTGGGATTTTCGGCACGTACGCCGTAACGTACGCCGTCGTACCTGGCCAGGTTGGAGCTGGCCTCGGCCATGGCGACGACGTAGTAGGTGGAGAGCGCGACCTTGCTGTGGGGCAGCGAGACCTCGTCGGCCACCGCGCCGAGGCCCTCGAGCACCTTCACGGCCGCGCGCACGGCGTCGCGCACCTCGGGCGCGATGCCTTCACCCACGAGCTCGGTGATGACGCCGATGCGCAGGCCCTTCACGCCCTGGCCCAGGGCGGCCGTGAAGTCGCGGCCGGGCTGGGCGATCGACGTCGAGTCGTTCGGGTCGTGGCCCGCGATGGCCGACAGCACGAGCGCGTTGTCGCGCACGTCGCGCGTGAGCGGGCCGATCTGGTCGAGGCTCGAGGCATAGGCCACCAGGCCATAGCGCGAGACCAGCCCGTAGGTGGGCTTGGCGCCGACGAGGCCGCAGAACGCGGCGGGCTGGCGGACCGAGCCGCCCGTGTCCGAGCCGAGCGCCACCGTGGTCATGCCGGCCGCGACGGCCGCGGCCGAGCCGCCCGAGCTGCCGCCCGGCACGCGCGTGGGATCCCAGGGGTTGTGGCTCGGCTTGTAGCCTGAGTTCTCGCAGGAAGAGCCCATCGCGAACTCGTCCATGTTCGTCTTGCCCACCAGGATGGCGCCCGCGTCGCGCAGGCGGCGCGTGGCGGTGGACTCGTACACCGGCACCCAGTTGTCGAGCGTGCGTGAGGCGCAGGTGGTGCGCACGCCCTCGGTCGCCATGTTGTCCTTCACCGCGAGCGGGATGCCGGCGAGCGGCCCGAGGGCCTCACCGCGGGCGCGGGCCAGGTCGACGGCGTCGGCGTCCGCGAGCGCGCGCTCGCGGGTGATCGTGAGGAACGCGTCGATCGACGGCTCGAGCGCGTCGATGCGGTGCAGGTGCGCCTCCACGAGCTCGCGGGCGGAGATTTCTTTGCTCGCCAGCTTGGCGCTGAGCGCGTGGGCGGGCAACTCGAAGAGCGTCGGCACGGCGTCGATTCTCGCTTTCTGACGTGAACGCGAGATTGTACCGAGCCGCCAGCACGCGGTCAAACGAAGACGGGCCCCCGCAGCGGGGGCCCGTCGAAGGCTCTTTGTGAGCTAGGGGGTCTTCTTGCGGCCCTTGCCGGCGCGCGAAGACGAACCGCCCTTACGGCCGATCGAGGAGTAGAACTCCACACCACGCTCGCGCTTGACGGACTCGCCGCCCTTGCGACCGATCTGCGAGAAGAACTCCGGGCCGTACTTTTCCTTGGTGGCCTGACCGCCCTTTTGGCCGATTAGCTGGAAGAACTCGCGACCGCGCTCTTCCTTGACCGTCTGGCCTCCGCGACGTCCCGCTTCGACCATGCGCGGATCGCCCTTGGCGGGTCCTGGCTTATTACCAACCATCTTTGCCCCTCCTTTTACCTAGCCATCGCCCGCCGGCTCCCTCCGACCTAGGCGCTAGCACCTTCACCAAACTAAATATAAATGTGCGTTATGTGAAGCCAATCTGTAAATTTATGTGAACCAACCCTAACACGGGGGAGCGGGGGTGTAAATCAGCCAAAAGGCCGAAAACCCTTATTTCATCTATCTTTGTCCAATGTGCTGCCGATCGGAGCGCTTCCCTGGTCAAAAGGATCGGCGGCCCCTATTGCAAGCGGGAAGCGCCTCTTGATCTCGAGAGTGTCGTTATGTCAGATGATTGGCTCGGCCGGCCGGTCGCAAACGGCCTGATTCTCCTGCTGCCTGTTGGAATTTGTGTAAACTTTTAATAAGGTAGCTGTATATTCCGCGGCCCATGACAGGGGCTGTGACAGGAAACCGAGGGATCGGAAAGGAGAGCGAGAAGGATGGACGAGAGGAACATCACCGGACGAACAACCGACGTCCGCACTGAGTACGATCGCGATGTCGACATCCGCCGCACCGCGATCATGGGCCGAGACTACGATGCCTACGGGCAATCCCACTATGTCGCGGTCGCACCGATGACGAAGGCCCTGAGGTGGGGGCCGATCATGGCCGGCCTGGCGAGCTCGCTCGTGTTTTCGTTGCTGCTCGGGTCCCTGTTCCTGGGGCTCGGCTTCGACCGCAGCTTCGGCGTGTTCGGCGGCGTGACCGCCGGCGAGTTTGGCATGGGCGCGGCGGTCGCCACGCTGTTGGCCGTCTTCATCGGTTCGTACATCGCGGGCTACGTGAGCGACCTGCGGGCCAAGGCCGAGGGCACCATGAACGGCTTCATGGTCGGCGTGATGGCGATCCTGACGCCGCTCGTGGTGGCCGTCTTCGGCACCACCAACCCGGCCGGCGCGGCCGCGAGCATCGGCGCCTCGGTCCCCGAGCGCGTCGAGGCCAGCGTGCGCAACTCGCTCGTGGTCGCAGCGGACAATGCGTGGAGCGTGTTCGGCATCGGCATGCTGATCCTGGGCGTCGCCGCCCTGGGCGGCTACCTGGGGAGCCTGAGCCGTGAGAAGTCACTCGAGGCCCAGGCACGGCATGAGATCGATCGCCCCACGACGTACTGATTTCCGCACCTAACCGGCATAGCCACATTGGACCAATACCCGCGCCAACGGCGGCCCCAGGCCTTTCCTGGGGCCGCCGCTTCTTGATCGGGCTCGAGGCACGCGGTAGAATGGACCAACCCCGCGCCTGGCACGGGTGGGGGCGTGTAGCTCAGTTGGTAGAGCAGCAGACTTTTAATCTGCGGGTCCCGGGTTCAAGTCCCGGCGCGCTCATAAGTGAAGAAGCCGCTTTCCGGGCTTTCCGGTCGGTGGCTTTAGTATTCGGGCATAGGCCGGGCATAGGTTGGGGCGCGGCCGATGCCAGAAGATCGACGAGGTGCGAAGGCGAAGTTCCAGCAATAGTTCTTGCCGGTGGAGGCGAGCCGCGGAGCCTGTGACCTCTCAATGTCACGTCGCCGTGGTTTATAAAGGCTTTCAATCCGGGCGATCGGCCTAATCGCGCTCTGGTAGACAATTTTCGGGGTTGGACCACCTGCCCGGCGATTTGCCGGTAAGCACGTAGTTTCGTCGTTGCCAGTATGAGGATATGACATGAGCGATGGGTCGTTCGAGCAGCTCCCTCTCGGCCTGGAGGTCGTAACCTCGAACAACGCTGAGGACTGGGAAGCCGGCGTATTCAACGACGGCACGCCCTTCCTCACTGGCGCTTCACTCGCCAAGGTCTGCGGCGTCTCGAAGGGCACATTCAATCAGTGGTTGCTCGAGTTCGCCACGGACCCGGACAAGCCGCGCAGCAAGGTTCTTCGCGGAATCCTTCAAGCCCAAGGGCACGAAGGCCCGCTCTACGTGAAGACGACAGTCAACGGGACGGAGGTAAACGCCTTTCCGGAGAAGGTCTCCATGTCCTTCCTCGAGTATTACGCTTTCGAGTCCGACCAGGCCTCCCGCGAAACAGCCGCTCGGAACTACCGCATGCTGGCGACCCGCACTTTCCGCACATTCATCTACGGGCTTACCGGCTACGACCCTAACAAGGTTGCGCTCGATTCGTGGCGCCACTTCCATGATCGGCTCCTGCTGAACCCCGTGCCGGCTACGCACTTCTCGGTGTTCACCGAGATCGCGGGGCTCATCGTGAGCGGTATTCGCGGCGGGCTCATCATGACGGACGAGACGGTCCCTGACATCAGCGTCGGTCAGGTCTGGGGCCGACACTGGATGGCAAGCGCCTTCGACTCGAGGTATGGAGCCCGTGCGCGATACGAGCACAACTTCCCGGACTACTTCCGCCAGGCCGCGTCAAACCCGCAGGAGCCTTGGATGTATCCGAATGACGCGCTTCCCGAGTTTCGGCGCTGGATGAACGAGGAGTACATCCCCAACAAGTACCCGCGCTACATCGGAAACAAGGTGAAGCAGGGGCACCTCGAGCCCGAGCAGGCGATGCGGCTGATACAGGCGTACGCGCCCGTCTCTCTGCCGCAGGCTGGCGGTGTAGCGCGGTTGACCGACGGCGAACCTTAGTCCAGGTGAAACGTCAGGCCGGCGTCGGATCGCCTGACCAAGTGAGCCGCGGTCCAGGCTCCGAGCCCTTTCCACTGGCCCGCTGCTCGTGACAAAGCCCCCGACGGTCGCTCGGGGGCTTTGTCGTCCGGGGCTGCTACGCGTGCCGGCTGGCTCGCGCCCGGTACTCGTCGTTGCCTGCGCCCTCGTGCCAGTCGCCTGGCTCAAGCCACCCGCTTCGCCACCATCGTGAGCCTGGTGCGGTCGGTGTCGCGGCGGTAGAAAGTCATGAGATCGGCCACGAAGCCGCTCTCCGCGTAACAGATTGCGGCGAGATGGGCTTCCTGCTTCGTGATGGGCACGGCGCCGCACACCACGTACTGCTCGGCGCCCCAGCCGTGGAGGGCGATGTCCCAGTGACGCTTGGTCACGCCCTCGGCGGCCGAGCGGCAGCCGGTGATCTGGTGGGCGGCGCCCTGCTCGTCGACGAGTATCAGGGTGGCGAGGATCGTGGCGGTGGTCTGCATATGCGTGTACTTGACCAGCGTCAACTATATCTCCCGATTCGGCGACAACTATAACGCCCGACTCGGGGCGGGGTAGTTGTCGTCGTTGTTGGTGGTTTCACCTCCATGGCCTTGGCCTGGGTAGTTGTCGTCGC
>JAKFEW010000038.1:0-6158 GCA_036675505.1 Candidatus Sericytochromatia bacterium | reverse complement strand
ATCATCTCGTAGAGCGCGAGGAACGCCTTGCCCCAGCCGAGCAGCACCTCGCCGCGCGCCCGCACCGCCGCGTCCTTGCTCTTCAACATCACCTCGGCGCGGTCGACGGCGCTCTGGCCCTCGTGCGTATTCCGAGCCAAGGCGATCACCGATTCCGACGCAAAGCGATCACTGATTCCAACGGAAACCGATCAGCGATGTCTGACGTCAATTAGAATTGCCGGTGGCGTCAACTAGAAACTCCTACTGGGATGCCGCCACCACGCGGGTTTGGGTTCCACCTCGTTGCTTCGCCGCGGCCTCCTTCACGCGGTAACTTTCGACGCCGGCAAGGTCGAGGATGACGGAGTGGTGGACCACCCTGTCGATCGCTGCCATCGTCGTCATGGGGTTCTTGAAAATCTGGTCCCATTCCGAGAACACCAGGTTAGTGCTGATGATCGTGCTGCGCCGTTCGTATCGCACGGCGAGCAGCGTGAACAGGACCTCCATCTCCTCGCGGTCCTGCTGGACGTAGCCGATGTCGTCGAGAATCAGGCACTCGAACCGGTCCAGCTTCGCGAGTTCCTTCGGGAGCCGCAGGTCGCGCTTCGCGGCCAGAAGGCGCTGCACCAAGGCGAAGGTGGGCGTCCAGAGCACCGAGTGGCGCTTCTGCACGAGCTCCTGGCCGAGGGCGGCGGTCAGGTGGCTCTTGCCCGTGCCGGGCTGCCCGATAGCGATGACGTTCACGGCCCCGGCGAGGAATGCACCGGATCGCAGGACCTCGATCTGTTTCCGGGTGCCCGGCGGGTAGTGCTCGATGTTCAGGGCGTCGAAGGTCTTCTCTCGCGGCAGCTTCGAGGCGACCAGGAGCCGCTGCATCTTGTTGTGGTCCCTGCCTTCGCGCTCCAGCCGTGCCAGCTCGTAGAGGAACTCCTCATGGGAAAGACCCTCGCGAGAGGCGCGAACAGCCAGCTCTGTGAAGCTCTCGGCCATCGTGGCGAGGAACATGCCGCGCAGGAGCTTCTCCAGCTCGTCGTGCTTCTTAGCCATTGGCAGCCCTCGCTTCCAGGAGTCGGTCATACGTCGTGAGGTCCACGATGGGCTTCACGACGGCGGGGACGCGCCCGGTACGGGTGCCTTTGACCAAGTCACGAACGTCGTCGAAGCCGAAGGTCTCGCCGGCCTCGAGCAGCAGTTCGAGCCCCGCCTCGACGTCGTGCTCCGAGGTCCCCGCGGCCAGGTGCAAGATGCGCAGGTACTCCAGGTCCGAACGGTCGGCGCGGGCGGCGACGAGCGCGTCGTAGGCAAGCCGGAACGTCGTGGTCGGAAAGAATTCCGAGCGGAAGCGATACGCCGCGAACGCGCCCGGCTTGCGGACCAGCGACCAGATGACGTGCCTGTAGTCGATGCGGTGCTGCTTCCGTCCCCGGAGCCGGGGCAGCGTCAGGAGCGGGCTCGCGCCGAGGTACAGCTCCAAGTTCTCGGCTCGGACCCGCACCGTGAGCGAGCTGCCGATGAGGCGGGAGGGCACGGAGTAGGTGTTCTCCAGGACCCGGATGGTGCTGAACCGGCTGACGCCCACGGTGAGTTGGCGGCAGGGAGAGAGCGGGGCAGCGGGCAGGGGCGAGAGGGCGGCAAGGTCCTGCTCGTACTTCACGCGGCGGGTGGCGTTGCGCCGGCGGACCAGCTCCTGGACGAACGCTTCGTAGGCCGCCCGGCTCTCGAAGTCGCGGCTGCCGCGCACGCGCAGGGCCAGGTCGAGGGCGTCCTTGAAGCGGTGGTGCGCCTGCTCGACGTCGCCGTTCTGGTGGGACTCTCCGGGCGTGTTCTTCGTGGGCGTCATGCCGTAGTGCCGCATGAGGGCCTCGTAGCGCGCGGTCCAATCTCGCCGCCCCTCGTCGTCGAGCCGCCGGACCGCGGCCGACAGGTTGTCGGTGCGGTGGTAGCGCGGGACGCCGCCGATCTGCCAGACGCCGACCTCGATGCCCTCGGCCAGGGCCTCGAACGTCTCGGAGAAGCACAGCTTCACGGCCTCGTGGTTGGAGAACGTCAGCACGAGGTGGTAGTACAGGTGCGCGAACGGTTCGCCAAGGATGGTCACGTCGAGCGCGTCCATCTCCGTGAAGTCCGATTGCGCCATCCGGCCGGGCTCATGCACCTGCTCGAACATGACGTGCTGATCCGGCCCCACCATCGCGCGCCACTTCTCGATCCGGCGCTGAAGGGTGCGGAGCTGGAATTCCTGATAGCGCCCCGGATAGGTCAGACAGAGCAGCTCGAAGAGGGTCTTGGCTTGGAGGGCCGGGTCGCGCTCAAGCTCCCGCTGAACCCAAGGCCAGTCCTGCTCGAAGACGTCTGGGCGCGTCCTGTGCGTTCGTGGCTTCTTCATCTGGCTGGGCAACTGCCCGACCTTCTCGTACTTCCGCGCCGTGCGGACGCTCATGCCGGCGCGGGCGGCGGCGATCTCCTGAGAGTGCCCCTTTTTCCGTTCCCGATTCAACAGATTGACCTCTGCGTCTTTCTTCATGCGCCCTCCTGCCGGGTCGCATGCTACGCCGGGGAGGCGGGCGGGTGCCCGATCTCGGACCGGCAATTCTAGTTGACGTCAGGTGCAAATCTAATTGTCGTTGAACACAGCGATTCCAACCGAAAGCGATCACATGACGGGCCTGGCTCGGAACGGGTGATCGGTTTCCCGGAATCGGTGATCGGTTTGTCGGAATCCCTCTCGACAACGAGCGGCGCGCGCTGGCTGTAGAGATCGCTGGTAAATCCCCAGTATAGACGTCTCGGATCGATCGGAAATCCCCACCCGGATCGTTGGTAATTCCCCAGGCGTAGCAATCAAAAAGCCATTCAGCATTTCACCGTATCCTGTGAGTGCGAAACCCAGGAATGGAGAGCTGAATGGCCAGGAGAATTATACCAATGATCGAGGTATCGGAGATCGTCTACCGCTGGCACCGCGGGGACGGGATCGCGACGGTTGCCCGTGCGTTGGGCGCGGATCGCAAGACGGTGCGTAAGTTCGTGCGTATGGCCCAGAAGGCGGGAATCCGCCGGGATGCGCCCTTGCCGGCGGAGCCGGAGCTCGTGGCTTTGCTCAAGCCAACACGGGCGGCGGCGGCCGTGGCGCTGCCGACGCCTGCCCGGGATCGGCTGGCGCCACGCCACGCCGAGTTGGAGACCATGGCCAAGAAGCCGGAGGTGAGCATCAAGCAGATGTGGCGGCTGCACCTGGAACGGCATCCCGAGCCGTACGTGGGCTACAACGGAACGTACTCGCTCGTCCGCGGGTTGACTGCTGCCTGATCGCCTGAAGCGATGGCGTGACGGGCACCGCAGGCGAGATCACGGCGGAAATTTTGGTTGTCGTCGCCGGCGATCGGACCGGCCGTGGGGTTCCAGGTAATGGGCGATATCGGACCGGCCCGCTGAACTGGGACCGGGACGGGGCCCGGCTCCCCCAGCGGGTTCGCGGGGACGGTGGCCCATGCGCGCGGCTTGACCTGGCGCGGCTCTGCCGCAGTCAGGTCCATGTCCTCTATCATCGCCAGGTCATCCCGGGCGCGCTTGTGCGGGCCCCGTCGGGCCCGGCGGGATCCTTTGCGCCCCGAGCGTCAGCCCGTCGCCGTGGTCGGGTCGCGGGCGGCGGCGAGCTGGGCCTTGAACTCGTCGGGCAGGAGTACGGCGCCGGCCTTCCGGAGGGCATGCTCGGCGGCCGCCTCGAGGTAGGCCCGCGGCGAGACGCCGACGCGCTTGGCGGATTCGACGAGCGTGAAGATGATCGCCGCCCACTGGGTCGCGTCCCGAGACCGGGACCCGTAGAAGTTCTTCCGCCCGAGGACCGGGGGCCGCATGGCCTGCTCGCTCTCGTTGTTGTCGATGGGCACGGCGGGGTCGTCGAGGAAGACGCGGAGGCCGGGCTCGTGGTTCAGGAGGTAGCCCAGGGCCCGGGCGAGGGTCGAGCCTTCCAGGATGTCGGGCCGCTTCTGCTGGGCCCGGGCCCAGTCGAAGATGCGCTCGACAACCGGGCGGCTGCGCTCGTCGCGAAGCCGCCGGCGATCGCCGCCCTCCTTGGCCTCGCGCTCGATGACGTAGAGCTCGGCGACCATGTCGATGAGCGCCCGGCTGTCAGCCGGGTAGTGGGCCTCGCTCTCGACGAACTTCCTTCGGGCGTGGACCCAACAGTTGGCGACGACAAAGCGCGGGCCGTCCTTGCCCTTGGCGGCGGCCGGGTAGCTGGTCAGGCCGTCGACCATGAGGGTGCCGGCGAAGGGCCCGAGGATGGAGGCCGCGCCCTCGGCCGAGCGGGTGTCGAGCAGCTTGTAGGCGACGTAGCGCGAACCGACGGCGACCCAGGCGTAGAACCGCTCGTTGGCCGTGTGCCCGTTGGAGAGCACGTCCCAGGGCGTCTCGTCGGCCCGGAGCACGGGCTCGGCCTGCACGATGGCGCAGATGGCCTGGTAGGTGTTCGCGAGGGCCGTCGCCAGCGCGTCGAGCTGGTCGCAGAGGGTCGAGGTGCGGATGGTCAGGCCTTCGTGCTTGAAGATGTGGACCTGGCGGTCGAGCGGGACGTGGGCGAAGTACTTCATGAAGGCGACCGCGACCACGAAGTTCAGGGCGTAGCGGCCGCCGGGCACCAGCTTGACCGGGCCCGGCGCCACGACCACGGTGTCGCGGCAGCAGGGGCAGCTGCGCTTGGCCCGCAGGTGGCGCTGCAGCACGATGCGGCGCTCTTCCATCGCGATGAGCTCGGCCTCCTCGGCGGTGCCCATGAGCGCCAGCTCCCCGCCGCAGGTCTTGCAGATGCGCTGGTCCTCCGCGACGTCATGGACGACGTCCTCGGTCGGGAGCCCCGGCTGGGCCGTGCGGCCGAAGGCCTCTCGTTTCTTGCGCTTCTTCGGCGGCTTCGCCGCTGCGGCCTCGCCGCCCGCGGCGTTGGCGCCGGGGGCGGACGGCCGGCGTTCGCTGGTCTTGCCGTAGAGCTGGCGGGTCCGCTCGTCGAGCTGCTCGCGCACCAGCTGCAGCTCCTGCTGCCAGGCGGCCGCGGCCTCCTCCAGCTCGGCATGTGCCCGCTCCCAGTCGGCCGCCGTCTGGGCCTGGGCCGCGGCCTCCGCGCGCGCAGCCGCCAGCTGGGCCGCCATCTCCGCATGCTCTCGCCGCAGCCGCTCGTTCTCCCCGGTCAGGGAGGCGGCGACGGTCCGAAGCAGCGGCAGACTGGTCTCGCGGTCGAAGTTCACCCGGCTCATGATCCCGGATTGGATCCCGGCGAAACATGAGGCCCGGGCCCGGGCGGGAGGAGCTGGTAGGGGCCCGCCAGCGGGCTGCCCTCCAGGAACAGCCCCAGCTCGCTCGCCGTCAGGCACCAGGGCTTCTCGCGGTGGCCTTCCCAGGGGGCGTTGAACCGGCCCTTCGCCAGGCGCTTGGCGATGACGACCAGGCCGGTCCCATCCCAGTAGAGCACCCGGGCCTGCCGGCGATCCCGCGCGACGAAGAGGAACATGTCGCCCGCGAGCGGGTCGCGATCCATGCTGCTGATCGCCGCCGCGCGCAGGCCGTCGAAGCTCTTGCGCATGTTCGTGGGCTCCGCGCAGGCCCACACGCGCACGGGCCGGGTGGCGCCTAACACGACAACGCCCGTAGCAGCGCCGCTGCGGCCTCGACGTCCAGCCCTTCGAGGCGGTAGCCGCCGGGGGCGACCAGGGTCAGCGGCACGGGCGCCGCCTTCGGCGCCGGGGCCAGGGTCAGCGCCGCGGGCCCCGCCGGGACGAGGGCGGTCACCTCGAGCTGGCGCATGGCGGGCACGCCGGCCGGCCGGATGCCGGCCCTCACCCAGTTATGGTAACTCGTGTCGGTCGTGCCGAGCGACGCGGCGATGGCCCGAAGCGACCCCTCGCCGGCGGCGAACCGCCGCTGGATCTCGGTGACCAGGGCGACGCGCTCCTCGGTCGTATACGCGGGCGGCGCGCCGCGGCGGGACGTGGGCATGGTTGCTCCTCCTGGCCGCCAAGCATGGGACCGGAGGCGCGTTCACGGCTAGGACGTGCCGGGGCGAGATACGGTCTTGGACGTCAAGTGGCCCGCGCAAATCACGGCCGGCCTTTCCGGCCGTGATGGGGAAGCGTGCGGCGACGGGGCGATAGGCGACAAGGAGGCAACTTCCCCCTTCGCCC
>JAKFEW010000092.1:0-106566 GCA_036675505.1 Candidatus Sericytochromatia bacterium | reverse complement strand
GACCTCTTCCTCGACGGCAAGGCCTTTGCGCTCGTGCCTTTGGCGCATCGCATGGCGCTCGCGGTCTAACGACCCCTGATTAGTTTTCCGTCCACCTCCCTACCTCCCACTCCAACTCCAAAAGCATTCAGGGCCGGTCCTCGCGGACCGGCCCTGGGTGTCTGGAGCGGGTGGCGTCAGGCGGCTGCGAGCGCCAGGAAGCCGTGGAGGATGCCGAGCAGCTCGTCGGCGGTCTTGGCCTGGTTCACGCGCTGGCGGAGCTCGGCGGAGCCGGGCAGGCCGGTGGTGTACCACGAGACGTGCTTGCGGCTTTCCGCCACCCCGATCCGCTCGCCCTTGAATTCGATCAGCTTGTGCACGTGGCGCACGGCGATCGCCAACCGCTGTGCGAAGGTGGGCACAGGCGGCAGCTCGCCCGTCGCCAGGAAGCGCGCGGTGCGATCGATGATCCACGGGTTGCCCATGGCCGCGCGGCCGATCATCACGCCCGCGACGCCCGTCTCCTTCATCCGCCGCATGGCCGCCTCCGGCGAATCGATGTCGCCGTTGCCGATCACCGGGATGTCCACGTGCGCCGCGATCTCCTTGATCGCCTGCCAGTCGGCCTCGCCGCTGTACCCCTGCTCGCGCGTGCGGCCATGCACGGCGATCGAATGCGCGCCGGCGTCCTGGATGATCTTCGCGACCGTGAGGTAGTTGCGCGAGGTATCGTCCCAGCCGATGCGCATCTTGCAGACCATCGGCAACTTGGTGGCCTTCACGCAGGCCTCGACGAGCTCGCCGATGCGCTCAGGCGTGCGCAGGAGCGCGGCGCCGTCGCAGTTCTTCACGATCTTCTTGGCCGGGCAGCCGAAATTCATCGAGATGAGCGCGACGCCCGACTCCTCGATGATGCGGCTGCCCAGGGCGAGCATCGCCTCTTCGTGGCCGAAGATCTGGATCATCACGGGGCCCGCGACCGTGTGGAAGTCCACCATCTCGGTGGTGTTCTTGCCGCCGTGCACGAGGCCGTTCGCGCTCACCATCTCGGTGGCGAGCACGCTGACCGGATCCACCTCGCGGCAGATTTCCAGGTAGGGCCGATCGCCGACCCCGCACATCGGGGCCAGCATCACGTGGCTGTCGAGTTTCAGGCCGCCGACGACGAGCGGCGCGAAGGAGGGGGCAGGCATGTCAAACGCCCTGTTAGCCCCACTCCTGGAGCCACTTGAGCATCTTCTCGGCTGCCGGATACACCCCCCCACGGCGCTTGATCGCGTCCTGGAGGTTGTCGATCGCGTCCTTGCGACCTTCCTCGCCGCCCATCCTGTACGCTTCGTCGAGCTTCTCGCGGACGCCCTTCTCCTTGAAGGTGAGCAGCGCGAGCGCGTGGTTGTACTTGCCCTGCGGCACGCCCTTGGCTTCCTTGGCGTAATGCAACGCGCGCTCCTTCTGCCCGGCCAGGGTGTAGAGCCAGCTGAGCGCCACCGCCACGCGGATGTCGGCATGCTCGAGACGCAGTTGCTGGAATTCAGGTATCAGCGCCTCGGGCGGCTCGCCGCTTTCGTAGCGCTCGAGAAGCTTCGTGTAGCGTTCGTCGTAGCTGAGGGCCGTGTCGGTGGACATGGGTGACAACCTCGTGTGGGGCAGGGTACCGAAGACCCATTATACATGCGCCCCACGCGTGGCGCCCGCGCTCAAGCCGCAGGCTGCCCCGGAATCTCCATCGCCGGCGCGTCTTGCGCCACGCGACCGAAGACCTTTTCCAGCGCCCGCTGCTGGCTGCGCAACCGCTGCAGCATGAAGTAGATGTAGTCGCGCAGCTGCTGGCTGTCCGTCTCGATGACGATTTGCATCGAGTGCGGGGTCTCGATGTGCTTCACGCGCAGGCGGTGCCGGTGCTCGCGCGCCAACTCTTCCAGCAGCAGCACCTCGGCCTTCGTGCACGTCGCGAAGTAGCTCGTCGACATTTCCATCGCGGCACCCTCCTCAAACCCCCCGGCGCCCCTGCCGCCGGATCCCGCGCTGGACACCGTCCCGGCCCGTAGCGGGGTGCCGTCCGCGTCGACGGCCCTCATCACCCAGTGTAACGAAATGTAAACCAGGCGGGGCCGGCGCGTCAATGAGCGAGCGGAGGTCCCGCTCGGCGCGAAGTGGCCTCGGACGCGGCGTTTCCGCTCGTCTTCGTCTTTGCGGTTCACGTGTCGAGGAGAAATGGCCAAAAAAAAGGGACCTTCCCTTGCGGGAAGGTCGTGAACGGCTCAGAGCTTAGTGCCGAGGACGCTCGCGGGCCGGATTGCCGATCATGAAGACCGTGGCTTCGGCCTGGTCGGAGAACCCTCGGTCCCCCTTGTTGGCGATGGACGGCTCGCCGTCGATCGGGAAGAGATTTCCCGCCGCGTTGCGTCGCCCCGCCCTGTCGCCGTTGACAGCGTGGAACATATTTTGGTTCCCTTTCTTGATATTCGATTCCTTTACTCGTTGCCCCTTGGGGGCTCTTCGCATCGGCGCCTGGTTGATGGGCCAGGGGCCGCTCCTGGCCGTCTCCCACCTTGGAGACGGGTGCGCGCGTCGCATCTCGCTAGGATCGCGCGGGCGGATGAAAGTCGGACCCGCTTCGGGGCCAGCTTGGGCAATTTGCCCACATTACCTGATATTGCCGATAATTTAACACAGAAACAAGCGTCTGTAAAGAGGGCAAGTTATTATGTCACTCTTATTCCAATTGGCCAAAAAACCAGCCCGGACGGGAAACCGTCCGGGCTTGGAGCTTCGAGCGGGGCGGACGGGACTCGAACCCGCGACCTCCTACGTGACAGGCAGGCACTCTAACCGACTGAGCTACCACCCCAACGCTTTTAGCAGAAATATAGTAGCACAAGGCCCAGGGAAGCGCCAGCGCGCTCACCCGATCTTACCGGCAAATTTTCACCAGACCTTCACGCGGCCTCGATCATGCTGATGTAGATGTCGGCGAGCTCCGCCATCACGAAGTTCGGGCGGTTGTCGTTCATGGGAACGAGCACGAACGGCTCGCCGAGGTTCTTGGCGACCGCGAAGCCCGGATCGTTGGTATCCATCGGCACGATGCAGGGCACGCCGCGGTTGATGGACTCGCCGCCGAAGCCATGATCGCAGATCGCGAGGTCGGGCGGCGTCTCCAGGTGGTCCAGGAAGGCCGCCATCGCCTCGGTCATGTGGGTGTGGTGGATGCCGCATGTGTCGGTCACGCAGGCGACCACGCCGACGAAATCCACGAACCAGTCTTTCTGCACCTCCACGCCGCCGCCGGCCGTGGGCGTCTCGCAGCCGTAGGCCCGGAAATACGCGGCCAGGCGGTTGTAGGCCTCGATCATGGTGCCGGCGTGCCCGGCGCCGAAGATGACGCGCCCTTTGCGGTCGCGCACCCGCCGCATCAGCTTCGCGCCCTCCCAGAGGCCTTCCAGGCAGGCGCGCGGGCTGATGTAGTTGGGGCCCTTCTCGAACGACAGATCCGTGCTGCACTTGGTGAAGCCCGCGACCATGTCGAGCACGCCCTGGCGGTCGAGCCGCCCCGCTTCGACCTCGCGGATCACGGACCGGATGCCGAGCGTATAGAACGGCTGCCCCGCGAGCAGCTTGTCGATCGCCGCCAGGTTCGCCTCGCGGGTGTGCGAAAGCTCGCGGCCGGCGAGCTTCATGATCGCCAGCCGATCGAGAATACGATCGGCGAGCGCCGCCGGCATGCCGGCAGGCGCGGTCAGCTCCTTCACGGGTTCACCTCCTCGGTCGCGCTCGTGGCGGCCGCACCCTCGACGGTCGCCGGGATGAACGTCACAGCCCCCGGCATGCCGGACGCCGGCGCCACCAACAGGTCGTACAGCTGGTCGTGGGCCCAGCGGTAAATCGTATTGGCGCGGATCGCCTCGCGCTGAGCGGCATGGGCCCAAGAACGCTCGGCGGGCCGCATGGTGAGGGCGTCATGGAAGGCCTGCGCCGTGCCGACGAGGTCGAACGGATTCACCACCAGGCTCGCCTCGCCCAGCTCATCGACGGCACCCGCGCTCTCCGAGAGGATCAGCGCGCCCGCACGGCGGTTCACCACCGGCCCCTCCTTCGCCACGAGGTTCATCCCGTCGGCGATCGAGTTGACCACCAGCACGTCGTAGTTCTTCAGCGCGGCGATCGCGCGCGGGTAGTCGTTTTCCAGGAAGAGCGCGATCGGCTGCCAGCCTGGCTCGCCGGACTCCCGGTTGATGCGGTCAGCCACCTGCAACAGCTCATCGACGTATTCCTTGTAGAGCTCCGTCGTCTGGCGCGAAAGCGGCAGCAACCCGAGCATCTGCACACGCCCCCGCCACTCCGGCCACTGGTCGAGGAAGTGCTCATAGGCGTGGAAGCTGCGCAGGATGTTCTTGCTCGGATCGGTTCGCGCCACCTGCACGATCAGGTGCGGCGGCCGCTTCGCCATGATCTTCGCCTCGATGCGCCGCACGGTGGGGCTGTCGGCCAGCGCGAGCAGCGCCGCGGGATCGATCGAGATCGGGTAGTGCCGCACCTGCACGCGGCGATCGCCGACGATCACCTCGCGGGCCTCGAAATCGACAGGCAGGCCGAGCAGCTCGACGCACGTCGTGAGGAAGTTGTTCACGTAGCGCTTGCAATGGAAGCCCACCACGTCGCAGCCGAGGAGGTGGGTCATGATCGACTCGCGGATCGGCCCAGGCAGCTGGCGCCAGGCGTCGGAGGCGGGCCAGGCGATGTGCGTGAAGTGCTGGATCAGCGCGTTCGGGAAGCGTTGGCGGAGCATGCCCGGCACCAGGTACAGGTGGTAGTCATGGATCATGAAGACCGGCGGCACGTCGTCGTGCTCGGTCAGGGTCGCGAGGTGCTCTGCGAAGAGCCGGTTGACCGCCACATAGCCGTCCTCCCAGGCCTCCCAGAGCGACTGATCGAAGGTCGGGTGGATCGGCGGGTTCGTGATGTTGTGCTGCAGGAACCAGAGCACGGCGTTCGAAACCTGGTCGTAGAAGCGCGCGTACTGCGTGCGCGTCGGGTTCACGAAGCTGACGTCGAGCCCGTGGCCGTTCACCTCCACGTGCACCCGGCCGCCGTGTTGGCGGGCGATCCGGGCGTCGAGCGGCGTCATGGCCGCTGCGACCCAGTGGGTCTCGCAGGACCCGATCATGGCGCTGATCGCCGTGACCAGCCCGCCCTGCCCCTTGCGCTGCGCGACCTGGCCATCGCGTTCAAAGAACTCCACCGGCCCGCGGTTCGACGCGATGATCAGGCGACGGCCGTCGAGGCCTTCACCACACAGCCGTTTCAGCGCCGCGCGCTGAGCCAGCGCCGCGGCCACCATCGGATCCGGCGGAGACGCGCCGAGCGCCTCTTCCACGTTCCGCATCCGCCCCTCCCTACCAAACCGATGCACCGCAACGCGTCTGCGGCTTTGATGCGACCCTGCATCCCGGTCGGCAGCGGGCGCAGCCGCAGGCGAGGAGCCCCGGCGTCCCCTTCGCCGGATCTGAGCCCCTGGCCACCGTCTCCAGGCCGCCTCGCTGCGGCCCGGCAGTCCCACATGCATGCCGACCGAATTGTTACGGGATATTAACACAGGCCTCATGGGGCCAACAACCAGCGATCGCCCGGTCCGGCGGTTGTCATAACGCGGTCCACAGGCATGGCGAGCGCTCGCCCGGTGACCGGTCGCAGGCGGCGTGATATGGTCGGCGAGGGCCGGAGGGCCGCCCGCCCGCGTGGCGGATCCATCTGGAGGTGGACGTACCATGCGCATCGCGCTCCTTGCGCCGGTGGCGCTGCCGGTGCCGCCCGTCGGCTACGGCGGGACCGAGCTGGTGGTGGCCGAGTTGGCCGACGGCCTGGTCGGACGCGGTCATGACGTCACGCTGTTCGCGAGCGGCGACTCGCGGACCCGCGCGGCTCTCCGCGCGCGCTACCCACGGGCGCTCGAGCTCGACGGCGTGACGGACAGCCGCCGCGTCCAGGACTTCGAGCACGCCCACGTCGCCTGGGCGCTTTCGCAGGCTTCCGCGTTCGACGTCGTGCACGACCACACGAAGACCTGGGGCGTGCGGCTCGCCTCCCAGGCGGTGACGCCGGTGGTGACGACGATCCACAACGACTTCACGGAGGGGCGCCGGGCGCTGTACGGCGCCTACCCCGCACATGCCTATGTGGCGCTCAGCCGCGCGCACGCGGCCTCGATGCCGACGCTGAATTTCGTGGACGTCGTGTACAACGGCCTCGACCTCAGGCCGACCCAGTTCCGCGCGCAAAAGGACGACTACTACCTCTTCCTCGGCCGCCTGGACGCGAAGAAGGGCGCCGACGTGGCGGCGCGCCTGGCGCACGCGCTCGACCTGCCGCTCGTGATGGCGGGACGCATCGCGCATGAGCGGGCGTTCTACGAGCGCGAGGTGGCCCCGTGGCTCGACGGCGTGCGCCGGCGCTACGTGGGCGAGGTGAGCGGGGCGCCGAAGTGGGCGCTGTACGCCGGCGCGCGGGCGCTGCTCTTCCCGATCCAATGGGAAGAGCCGTTCGGGCTCGTGATGATCGAGGCGATGGCGTGTGGCACGCCCGTGGTGGCAACCTGCCGCGGCTCGGTGCCGGAAATCGTGGTGCCCGGGGAGACCGGGGCGATCGCCGCGGCAGACGCCGACCTCGCCGCGCTCGCGGAGGCCGTGCGTGAGGCCGAGCGCGTCGACCCTGCCGCCTGCCGGGCTCGGGTGGAGCGCCACTTTTCGGCGGACGCGATGGTGACGTCGTACGAAAGGGTCTACGCGGCCGTGGCCCGCCGCAAGCCGACCCTCGCGGCGTGAACGGGCTTCACCAGCGGCCGTAGAACCCGATCAAGTTGTAGCCGAAGAGCGTCAGCTCGGCATTCTCGCCGAGTGGGACGACGACCTCGATGCCAGGCAGGACCGCCAGGCTATAGATCGTTCGGTTGGCGACGACCACCGGGTCGCCCATCGGACCGCCGTAAAACTGCGGGTACTCGCCGGTGTCGTAGAGCGGCCGCGGTTCGACGAGCAGGCCGCCCTGGAGGGACGCGCGCAACCGCACCCAGCCCGGCGGCGTTTCGATCACCGGGCCTGCGACCAACAGCGGCGCCGTGCGGATGCCCGGGAAGGCGCCGCCCATCAGCGCGGCACCGCCGGTCACGGTGAACCCCAGGTTGCCGTAGGGACTGGCCATGCGCGTCCACGTCGCGCGGGCGGTCACCACGTTCCAGTAGAGCATGCTGTTGTAAGCCAGCAAGCCGATCGCGACGCCGTCGTCGATCGCCACGTCGCCGCCGATCGAGACGGCGCCGATGCCGACGGAGCCCTGGCCGCGCTTGAGATCGAGCGGCGGGAGGCCGCCGGCCGCGGCGGGCGCCGAGGTGGGCCCGAGCGCGAGCGCGGCGGAGATGACGGCGGTGAAGGCGCGGGAGGCTCGCATCAAACCGTTTCCTCTACTTGCCTGGGTAGTCGGACAGCTCGGCCCGCGACTCCCAGGTCTTGCCTTCGTGGGTGAACACGTCGATGCGCTGGACCAGGCCGATGCCGGGGGCGAACCACACGGTGGCGATCGGCGCGGCGCTGGCGCCTTCGGCGACGTACTCGACGCGCAACACGTTCGCGAAGGTCGCCCCTCCCAGCGCCAGGAGCCTCAGCGTGTCGCTGTACGTCGCGATGCGCACGACGAGCCCGTTCTCGGTCCAGGAGTCACCCACCGAGGCCGTGAGTGGGATCGCCGACGTGCGGCCCGCGGTGGTCCGCGAGAACCGCGTGGACGTCAGCGCGACCTGGCTCTTCACGTCGGTTTCGTCAAACGCCGTGAACCCCGGCACCTGGAGCGCGACGTTCGAGGTCGCGGTGGCCGTGGTGGTGTCGCCGGTCGTCACGACGTCCGACAGTGCGAGCGACCGTTCGCCGGCGATCGCCGCGCCGCCGACCGGGGCGGTGCTCACGGTGTAGCGCCAGAGGCCGGCGCGCGCCGGGAAGTACGAGGCGGGTGACACGTTCGGGTTGGGGCGGCCGAATCCGGGCGGCGGCGACGTCGAGACCGGCTGCGGCGAGGGGAATCCGTATCCCCCGTACGGCGCCACCGACCAGGCGACCGATGGCCGCGGGATGGCGCCGGTCGGCTGGTAGGTGGTGGCGATCGGCGCCACGGCGATCGGCGGAAAGCACGCGAAGGACGTGCTAAGGCCGATGAAGCCCAGGGCGGCGAGCCAGCGAGGGTGCATCCGACCTCCTACCGAGCGGCGAAACGAGCGGGGGTTGTTGCGTTATACCCCACCAGCCCTGCCCGAGGCTAGGCTGGCACGCCGGGGGACTCCGGCTCGAACAGCGCGCGGATCGCCGGGCCGAAGGGCGGCCGCAGGATGCCCCGCTCCGTGATGATGCCCGCGATCAGGTCGGCCGGCGTGACGTCGAAGGACGGGTTCGCGACGCGCATGCCGGTCGGCGCCACGGGCGTGCCGCGGAAGTGCGTGATCTCCTCGGCGGCACGCTCTTCGATCGGGATCGCCCGCCCGTCCGGGATCGCCGGGTCGATGGTCGAGACCGGCGCGGCGATGTAAAAGGGGATGCCATGGTGGCGCGCCAGCACGGCCACCGAATAGGTGCCGATCTTGTTGGCGGCGTCGCCGTTGGCGGCGATCCGGTCGGCGCCCACCACCACGAGGTCTACCTGGCCGCGTGACATGAAGTGCCCGGCCATGTTGTCGCAAATCAGCGTGGCCGGGATGCCGGCCTCGACGAGCTCCCAGGCGGTCAGCCGGGCGCCTTGCAGGTACGGGCGGGTCTCGTCGACCCAGACGTGGATCCGGCGGCCGGCCTCATGCGCGGCGCGCAGCACGCCGACGGCCGTGCCGTAGTCGACCGTGGCGAGTGCGCCGGCGTTGCAATGCGTGAGCACGTTGGCGACCTCGGGCACCACCGCGAGGCCGTGGCGGCCGATCGCCCGGTTGGCCGCGATGTCTTCGTCGTGCATCGCCACGGCTTCCGCGGCGAGCGTCGCGGCGATCGCCACGCCGTCGCCCGGGGCATCCTCCGCGGCCCGGCGCATGCGCTCGAGCGCCCAGAACAAGTTGACGGCGGTCGGGCGCGTGGCGCGCAGCTCGGCGATCGCCTCGCCGATCGCGGCCAGCGCCTCGCCGCGCGGCAGGTGGCCCGCGGCCCGCGCCGCGATGGCGACGCCGAAGGCTGCGGTCACACCGATCGCCGGCGCCCCGCGCACGATCATGTCGCGGATCGCCACCGCCACCGCGCCCACGTCGCGGCATTCGACCGCCACCACGTCATGTGGCAGGCGGGTCTGGTCGAGCAGCGTCAGGCGGTCGCCATGCCAGGTCATCGTCGCAGTCAGGGTCATGGTTGCTCCTCCGGAGGTCGGCCGTCAGGTGTATCTACTCTTATCCCTGCTTGCCCGTCTCGCGGGCGCGGGCGGCATGGCCGAATTTCGCTGGCCACCTCGCACAACAGCGAATTGCTTGTTCGGCGGTCACCCGCCGAGCGTGATGGCGTAGGACGTGGGCGGGCAGTTCACGCGGACGCGCACGAGCTTGCCCGCGCCCAGGCCCTGGCTCACGTGGACGGCCGTGCGCTCGACCCAGTGCAGGCCGGCCGCATGGCGGCGCGGCAGGTCGCATTGGGTGATGAGCGCGCCGACCCCCGGGAGCCGGATCTGGCCGCCGTGGGTGTGGCCCGAGAGCACGAGGTGGAAGCCGCGCTGCGAGAACGAGGCCAGGTCCGTCGGAACATGCACCAGCCCGATCAGCACGTCGGCTTGCTTCACGTCGCGCATCGTAATCTGGAGATCGCCCTCGCCCGTGAAGGGGTCGTCCACGCCGGCGATCACGACCTGGCGTCCGTCGATCTCATGGGTGACCGCCTCGTTGATCAGCACCCGCCACCGGCCGCCTTCCTCGAAGTTCGCCTTCATGGCGAGCGGGTCGGACCAGGTGCCCTTGCCGTAAAAGGTCTGCGTGACCATCTCCTTCACCATCGTGACCCGGTCCATGCGCAGGTGGTCGTGGTTGCCGAAGACCACGTAGGCGCCGTGGCGCGGCGGGCGCGTGAGCAGCGTGGGCACGAGCGCCTCGGCCTCGGGCACCTCGGCGACGTCGCCCGTGAAGAACACGAAGTCGTAGTCGTCGTCCGTCACGCGCCGGATGTGGCGCATCTTCGCCCGGTCGTGCGGCATCAGGTGCGCATCCGACAGGTGCAGGATGCGCAGCGGGGTGCGCAGCGCGGCACACGGCACGGCCAGCTCCCGGTGCCGGAATCCCCAACGATCGTCCAGGGTGAGCATGGGGGCCTCAGGCGTCCAGGAAGGACAGGTTGGCGGCGAAGTAACGGAAGAGGTCCGCCCGCAACAACGGCCGCTGCGCGAGCGCGGGATCCTGGGCCACGATCCGGATCGCGGCCTCGCGCGCGCGCTCGAGGATGACGGTGTCCTTCACGAGGTCCGCCGCGCGCATGTCGGGCAGCCCGCTCTGGCGGGTGCCCAGGAACTCGCCCGGGCCGCGCAGCGCGAGGTCCTGCTCGGCGATCACGAAGCCGTCGTTGGTGGCCTCCATGATGCCGAGCCGCTGCTGGGTGCTCTCGCCGCGGCTCGCGGAGAAGAGCCAGCAGTAGCTCTGGGCCGAGCCGCGGCCCACGCGGCCGCGCAGCTGGTGGAGCTGCGCCAGCCCGAAGCGCTCGGCATTCTCGATGACCATGACCGAGGCGTTGGGCACGTCGACGCCCACCTCGATCACGGTGGTGGCGACCAGCACGTGGGTCTCGCCGCGCCGGAACTTCTCCATGACCGCGTCCTTCTCGTCGGAGGGCATCTGGCCGTGCATCAGCGCGACCTCGAAGTCCGGGAAGACCTCTTCGGACAGCCGCTCATGCTCGGCCACGGCCGATTTGACGTTCTCGAGCGACTCGGACTCCTCGATCAGCGGGTAGACCACGTAGCACTGGCGCCCTGCGCGCAGCTCCGCCCGCACGGCTTCCCAGGCGTCGCGCTGGTCGCGCGCCGATCGCGCCCAGGTGGTCGCCACCGGCTTGCGGCCGGGCGGCAGCTCGTCGATCACCGAGACGTCGAGGTCGCCGTGGATCGTGAGGGCGAGCGTGCGCGGGATCGGGGTGGCGGTCATGACGAGCACCTCCGGCTGCTTGCCCTTGCCGCGCAGCAGCGCGCGCTGCCGCACGCCGAAGCGGTGCTGCTCGTCGATCACGATCAGGCCGAGCTTCGCGAAGTTCACGCCCTCCTGGATCAGCGCGTGGGTGCCGACCACGACGTGGATCTGGTGCGCCTCGATCGCGCTCAGCGTGGCCCGGCGCTCGGCGCGTCCCTGGCGGCCGGTGAGCAGCGCGACGCGCAGCCCGAGGCGCTCGAGCCAGTCCTTCATCTTGACCAGGTGCTGCTCGGCGAGGATCTCGGTCGGCGCCATCAACGCGCCCTGGTAGCCGTTCTCCACCGCCACGAGCAGCGACAGCATCGCCACGACCGTCTTGCCCGAGCCGACGTCGCCCTGCACCATTCGGTTCATGGGCTTGGCCGAGGCGAGGTCGGCCTGGATCTCGCGCACGACGCGCTCCTGGGCGCCGGTCAGCTGGAAGGGCAGGACGTCGCGCAGCCGGGTGACGAGTTCGCCTGCGGGCGGCAGCTGCAGCGCCTGGGCCTCGGCCTGCACCTTCGCGCGGCGCCAGGCGAGGCCGAGCTGGAGCCAGAACAGCTCGTCGAAGGCGAGCCGCGTGCGCGCGATCTCCTTCTCCTCCATCGTCTTCGGGAAGTGGATGCCCTCGAGGGCGCGACGCAGCTGGATGAGAGCCAGCCGCTCGGGCTCGGGCCGTTGCGCGAGCGCGTCGCGGAGCTCGGCGGGGATCGGGTCGCGCACGAGCGGCAGGTAGAGGTCGAGCGCTGTACGCATCGCCTTGCGCAGCACCTTGGCGTTCAGGCCGTCGGTCAAGTCGTAGACCGGCACCACCCGCCCGACCTGAAGCGAGCTGCCCTCGCCTTCGTTCTCGGTGCCGCAGGCGCTATCGGACGCCCCGAGCACCTCCACCTCCGGCCGATCGAAGACGATCCTTCCCGAAAACGAGTCGAGCTTGGGCTCGCCCGACAGCAGCAGGCGGTGCCCGACCGGGAAGCGGGCCTTCTGGCGGTCGAGCTGGTACTTGCTGCCCTTCTTGCCGAACCAGCGCGCCGCCACCGTGCCGGTGCCGTCCGTCACCCAGACCGTGAGGATGCTCAGGCCCTTGGCGTTGGGCGGGTTGTAGGCCTCGACGCGCTTGATCGCGCCCCAGACCGTCACGCGCGCGCCCGCCTCGAGGCGCCCGATGCGCACGCGCTGGGCGTAGTCGAGGTGCTGGCGCGGGTAATGGCGCAGCAGGTCGTCGACCGTCTGGATATTCAACTTGGCGAGCAGCTCGGCGACCTTCGGGCCGATGCCCTTCACGAACTGCACGGGCTTGTCGCGCCAGTCGTCGTATTCGCGTTGCTCGGGGCGCGCGGGCTTCGCCGCGCGAGGAGCGGCGGCCGCGGCTTCCTCGGCCATCGCCGTGTCCAGACGCGGCAGCACCGTCGCCAGGTCTTGGACGACGCGGGCGCGCTCCTCGCCGGTCAGGCCGTCGTAGCGCGAGAACTTCGCCGTGATCGGGCTCAGCGCCCCGCGGTGGGCGATCGGCAGATCGCCCATGACGCGCGCCAGCTCGGCGGACACGAACTCCGCGAAGCGGTGTTCGTTCCCCTTGAGGTTCGGATACTGGTGGCGGGCCTCGATCGCGAGGGCGCGCCGCAGGCGGGTGAGGTCGGGCATGGGCGGAACCCCTATCATACCGCGTCGCGCCCGCTCATGCCGACTTCACGCGCCCGTTCGCGGGCCCTTCGAGACCCAGGCGGTGTCGCCCAGATAGAACCGCCACGGCCGGTCGGCGGCCTGCGTGATGCCCACGCGGGGCGAGGTGTAGACCGGGGCGGCGGGCGGGGTGGCTGAACGCAGGAGGTAGAGCGGGCCCTGGCGGGTCAGGTCGGCGTGGTCGAGGGCCCTGTCGATCGCGAGCGCCTGGCACAGCTTGCCCGGCCCGTCGGTGAGCGAGCGTTCGCCGCGCAGGCGCCCCATCGTGGGCATGCCCAGCACAGGCTCGAGCGCCCGGATCAGGACGGCGGCGCCCCGGCCGGCGGGCTCGGTCACCACGTTCACGCAGTGGTGGATGCCGTAAATCTTGTAGACGTACGCCCGCCCCGGCTCGCCGAACATCGCGCGGTTGCGCGGTGTTTCGCCCTTGTGGGCGTGGCTGGCCGGGTCGTCGTGGCCGAGGTAGGCCTCGGTTTCCACGATCCGGCCGACCAGCAGCTCGCCGTCGCGCTCGCGCACGAGCAGGCTGCCGAGCAGGGCGCGGGCCGCCGGGAGGGTCGGACCCGCGAGGTCGGCCGCGGCCCAGAAGCCGCCATGCGCTGGCAGCTGATCGTTCATGTCGCTCAGGCCGAAGCGCTCGCCACAGGCTGACCCGTCGCCACCGACTCGCGCGCGATCAGGCCGCCCGCGAGCACGAGGTCGCCGTCGTAGAGCACCGTGACCTGGCCGGGCGTGATCGCGGCCTGCGGCTCGAAGAAGCGGATGCGCACGCGGCCGCCGCCGAGCGGCTCCACGACGGCACGCGCCGCTTCCGAGCGGTAGCGGATCTTCACCTCGGCCTCGAACGCTTCGGTCGGCTCGGCGATCGAGAGCCAGTTCATCGCCTCGGCCACCAGCGTCGTGCCGAGCGTGGCCTCGCGCGGGCCGACCACCACGCGAGCGTTTTCGGCGTCGAGGCGCACCACGTAGAGCGGCTCCTCGGACGAGATGCCGAGGCCGCGGCGCTGGCCGAGCGTGTAGTTGACGATGCCCGCATGGCGGCCGAGCACGCGGCCCTCCAGGTTCACGATCTCGCCGGGCACGATCTGGTCGCCGACCTGCTCGCGGATGAAGCCCTGCGGATCGGCGGAGAAGCAGAGGTCCTGGCTCTCGGGCTTGTCCGCGACGGTGAAGCCGAGCTCGCGTGCGATCGCCCGGACCTCGGGCTTGCGCAGCTCGCCGACCGGGAAGATGCAGCGTGCGAGCTGCTCCTGCGATAGGCCGTACAGGTAATAGGTCTGGTCCTTGGTGTCGTCGAGCGCGCGCAACAGCTGCCAGCGCCCGCTCGCGTCGTCGAAGCGCACGCGGGCGTAGTGGCCGGTGGCCACACGCTCGCAGCCGAACTTCTCGCGGGCCATCGCGAACAGCTCGAGGAACTTGAAGTCGCTGTTGCAGATCGCGCACGGGTTGGGCGTGAGGCCCGCGAGGTAGGACGACGTGAAGTTGTCGACGACCTTCTTCTTGAAGGTCTCGACGAAGTCGAACTTGTGGAACGGCACGCCGACCTGGGCCGCTACCTCGGACGCGTCGCGCATGGCTTCGTTGTTGCAGCAGCGCGAGTTTGGCCAGATGACCATGGAAATGCCCACGCCTTCATAGCCCGCTTGCGCGATCAGATGGGCGGTGACGCTGCTGTCGACGCCGCCGCTCATCGCGACGGCCACACGCTCGGCCATGGTGGCTTGCCTCCTGGTGCCAGATCCACGGGGCACCGTGCCCCGGAGCCTTCATTTTACACGATCCTGGCGCCTTGAGAAAGGCCGGGAGGTGGACAGGCGGCCGGGGCGGGCGGTATACAGAGGGGCCGTCGACCGACCCGGAGGACCGCCGCCCATGAAACCCCTCATCGCTTGCGCCGCGGCGCTGGTGGCCACGCTGGCCTGGACCGTGCCCGCCGACGCCCACATCGTCTACTTCAAGGACGGCACGGTGGTGCGCGGCCAGGCGATGATCAAGGAGTCCAGCGTGACCATCAAGGGCAGCGGCGCGGAGATGAGCTTCCCGCTGGCCTCGGTGCGCGCGATCTCCTTCACCGACGAGCCGATCGGCTACGAACAGCTTCGCGCTGACGATCGGCCTCCGGGCGGCGACGTGCTGGTGTGGACGGCCGTGGCGGCCAACGTGGTCGCGGTGGTGGTCGCCGTCGCGACGCTGATCCGGTAAGAGGGCTTCCCATGCGTTACCTGCTCGCGCTCCTGCTCGCCGCCGCGCTTGCCGCGCCCGCCGAGGCGGCGCTCGTCTACACCAAGGACGGGCACACCTACGACGGCAACCTGCGCGTCGAGGCCGCGAGCCTCGTGGTGGTGGGCGCCGACGGCCGCACCCAGGCCGTGCCTTACGACCAGGTCCTCGGCGTCTCGCTGGACGGCCAGCCGCTCTTCGCGCCCCCGGCGCGGCCCAGGAGCGGCGAGGGCTTCAAGGCCGACCTGCTCGCCTGGACGCTCGTGCTCGCCAACCTCGCGGCGGTCGGGCTCGCGGGGGTCGCGATCTACCGCAGCACGACCGCCCCGACGGCCTCCCCGGCCCGTTAGCCTTTCCCTCTCCGGGCGCTGCGCCGGCACCCCTTCCCTCTCTCCGGCGGGGGAGAGGTCCGGCGCAGCCGGAGTGAGGGGGTCAAGGCGGGTTCGAGGGGCGGCTGTGAATCGCCAGGTGCCTCGCTAGGTTCCCCCTTCGGATGACGGCCGGGGGTCGGGGACCCGATGACGGGAATGACCGCCGCTCAGGCTCGCCACCTCGAATTCCGCCCCATCCGTCGTGATTGTCAGTGCCCCGCCCTGATCCGTCCGGAACACCTCCGCCCCCGCCGCCCGCAACCGGGTGAGCGCCGCGGCGTGCGGGTGGCCGTGGGTGTTCGCGACCCCGGCCGAGATCACCGCCACCTGCGGCCGGATCGCGGCGAGCCAGGCCGTGGACGTCGCGCCGCGGCTGCCGTGGTGGCCCACCTTGAGCACGTCGGCGCGCAGGCGGGCGGGCGCGGCGCTGAGCAGCGCCGCCTCGCCGGGCGCCTCGAGGTCGCCCGCCAGCAGTGCCACAAAGCGGCCGTAGGCCACGCGCAGCACCAGCGACCCATCATTGACGCTGGCCGCGCGGCCGGGCCTGTGAAGGGCCTCGACGGTCACGCCGTCGCGCGTCCAGGTCGGCTGGTCGGCGGCGGTCCGCCAGGGCGTCCCGGCCGCGAGCCAGGCCGCCAGCAGCGGGGTCGCTGGACCCCGATCACCGGCCTGGCCGGCTTCCCAGGCGGCCTGGACCGGCAGGGCGCGGGCGATCGCCGTGAGCCCGCCGACGTGGTCCGCATGCGGGTGCGTCGCCACCATCAGGTCGAGGCGCCGGCAGCCGCCGCGCCGCAGGAACGGCAGCACCACCGCGGCGCCCACGTCGCCCCACGGGCCGGCCGGCCCGCCGTCCACCAGCACCCAGGTCCCGCCCGGCGTGCGCAGGGCGATCGCATCGCCCTGGCCGACGTCGAGCACCGTGAGCGTGAGCTGCGCGGGTCGGCCAGGCGGATGTGCCGCGATCAGCGCCGCGGCGGCACACAGGAGGGCCAGCCGGGGTCGACGCAGGCCGCAGGCGAGGGCCGCGTAGGCCAGGGCCACCGCGCAGGTGCCCGGGGCCGGCACGGCCAGGAGCTGGCCGGGGACGCTCGTCGCGCCAGCGGCGATCGCCACCAGGCCGTCCAGGCCCCGTGCCGTGAGCCAATTGGCGGCCGCCGCGGCCGGCGGCGCGAGCTGGCCCAGGCAGGCGACGCCCAGCGCCCAGGGCGTGATCGCCATCGTGAGGGGCGCAGCCAGCCAGTTCGCGGGCAGCGCGGCGAGCGGAAAGACGTTGAACTGCGCGATCTGCCAGGGCGCGACCCAGACCTGGCAGGCGACCGGCGAGAGCGCGGCCGCCCAGGCCCAGCCGGGCCCCGGCAGGGCCAGGCCCGGCTGCCAGGCGGCGAGCCGCAGCAGGGCGTAGGTGGCGAGCACGCTGAACTGGAAGCCGAGGTCGTGCACGCAGGTGGGGTCGAGGATCACCATCAGGGTGATCGCCGCCCACAGCGCCGAGAAAGGCACGGACGATCGGCCGGTCGCGAGCGCCACCAGCCCGATCGCGCCCATCACGGTGGCCCGCATCATGCCGGGCGGCGCGCCGGTGAGGGCCAGGTAAAGCGCCAGCACGGGGGCCGCGCCGGCCGCGGCCCGGCCGGGCGAGGCGCCCACGCAGCGCAAGAAGGCGATCGCCAGGCCGCCGAGCAGGGCCACCTGGGCGCCGCTCGCCGCGAGCAGGTGGGACAGGCCGGCGTCGCGGAAGCGATCGGCGACGGCGGCGTCGACCGGCGCCGCCCCGGCGCCGATCGCGAGGGAGCCCGCCAGGGCCGCGTGGGCGGGCGAGAGCCCGGGTGCGAGGCCTGTGAGCAGGCGCAGGCGCAGGGCGTCGAGCGCGCGACGGCCTGCGGCGACCGGTCCGGCGGCAGGCCCGACGTCACGAGACGCCTCGGCGCGGAGCGTGGCGAAGACGCCGCGCCGCGCCTGGTACGCCGCGGCGTCGAAGCCGCCCGGGTTGCGCGCGCCCGCCGGGCGCGCGAGGCGCCCGGCGAAGGCGTAGCGGTGTCCCGGCGCCGGCCGGCCGGCGCCAGGCGGGAAGCGGACGGCGAGCAGCCCGCTGGCGGGGCGGCCGGCGGCCCGTGCCACCCGCAGGTCGCCACGCCAACCAGCCGTGCCGCTGCCCGGCACGCCGACGAGCTCACCCTCGACCCGCACGAAGCGTCGCGGCGCGAGCGTCGCCACGTCGTCGTGGCCGGGGCGCGGCGCGAGGTGGTCGGCCCACCAGGCGGCGGGCAGCAGGAGGGCCAGGCCGATGATCAGCCGTCCGAGGAGCGGGCGCCCGACGAGCGCGGGCACCCGCGAGGCCAGCCAGCACGCCGCGGGCACGCAGGCCACGCTCGCGGGCCAGGCCGGCAGCCAGGGCGCGGCGGCGGTGCCCGCCGCCAGACCGAGCGCGATCACCGCCAACATCAGCGCGCCTCCACCAGCGGACGCAGCCGCGCGAGCCGCTTCGCGCCGATGCCAGGCACCTCGCGCAGCTCCTCGACGTTGCGGAACCGCCCGAGGCGCTTGCGCACGGCCAGGATCCGCGCGGCGGTGGCCGGGCCGACGCCGGGCAGCGTGTCGAGGTCCTGGAGCGTGGCACGGTTGAGGTCGACCGGCCGGTCAGGCGTCGGCGGCTTCGCCGCGGCCTTGCGTGCCCGCTTCGCTCGCGGCCTGGCTGACGACGCGGGGGCAGGCAGCGCCTCCCCCGCCGCCGGCACGTGGCAGCGCTCGCCGTCCACGACCGCGCGGGCGAGGTTGAGCGTGAGCAGGCGCGCGCCGGGCAGCGGGCCGCCGGCGGCGGCGATCGCCTCGGCGACCCGGCCGCCGCGCCGCACGGCGTAGACGCCCGGCTTGCGCACAGCGCCGTCCACCTGGATCTGGACGTTGGTCTCGGTGATGCCGACGTCGGCGCGCGCGGCCGGGGTGAATGCCAACAGCGCCAGCGTGCCGACCGCCGCGAGGCCGCGAGGGAATGAGAATGTGATGGCCAAGTGGACCTCCTTGCAATGCCATGCCATCCCGGCGGTCGGTGCCGGTCTGACCGGATCGTTGCGCGACGGGTGCATTTACAGCCCATGAAGCAGCGGCGAGCACGCACAGCTGATGCCTGGTATGGGTATAGGGGGCGCATGACCTGGCTCGCTCCCCTCACCACCTTCGGCCTGCCGGCCGCCGCGATCGCCGTGGCGACCTACTTGTTCACCACCGGACGGGCCGATGGCGTCGCGGTTGCGCTGCTCGCCGCCTTTCCACTCGGCCTCGTGGGGGGCTACCTGCTGGTCGGGGCGCCGCTGCGCGGCCTCGCCGTGGTGGCCGGCGGCTATGGGGTGCTCGCCCTCGCCGTCGGGGCGATGTTCGTCCTGCCGACGGACTTCGAGGACGCGGGCACCCTGGTTGCGGGCGCGGCGATCGTGCTCGCGCTCGGGCTGGTCGGCTATGCCGGGTGGGCGGCCTGGGACGTCCATGGGCTGAGGCGGCTGGACGGACCCGCGGCGGGCGGCGCATAATCCACGCTCGTTCGCCCCTTCGACGCCGAGGAGATCCGTCCATGTCGACGTTCACCGATCCGCAGTGGCAGGCCCGCATGGCCGTGCGCCTCGACTTCAACAACATGACCGACCGGCTGATCGGCCCCGAGCGTGGGTTGAAGCTCGACGACGTGAAGGGGATGGCCGGTGAGGTGGCGCGCGTCCACGCGCTGATCACGAGCCGTTCGGGCCAGGGCAAGGAGTTCCTCGGCTTCCTCGACCTGCCCTACCAGGACGCCGCGATCCTCGACCGCGTGCAAGCCACCGCCGATCGCCTCGCCGGCCTCGGCGACGCGCATCTGGTGCTCGGCATCGGCGGCTCCTACCTGGGCTCGCGCGCGATCCTCGAGGCGCTCTTCTCGCCCTACCGCAACGAGTTGACGCGCGCCGCGCGTGGGGGGCGGCCGCGGATGTACTTCGAGGGCAACAACCTCGATGCCGACGCGATGAACCACCTGCTCGACCTGCTCCCGACGCAGGCCGGCGACCCGGCGCGCGATTTCACCCTCAACGTGATCTCGAAGTCCGGCGGCACGATCGAGACGGCCGTGGCCTTTCGACTCTTCCGCCAGAAGGCCGAGGCGGTGTACGGCAAGGCGGACGCCGCGAAGCGCATCGTCGCCACCACCGACGTGAGCAAGGGCAACCTCAAGGCGCTCGCGGACCGCGAGGGCTACGAGACCTTCGTGATCCCGGACGACGTGGGCGGCCGCTACTCGGTGCTCACGCCGGTCGGCCTGCTGCCGGCGGCGATCGCCGGGGTGGACCTGCACGCCCTCGTCGCGGGCGCCCGCGCGATGGCCGACCGCTGCAAGACCGCCGACCTCCTCGAGAACCCCGCGTACCTGTACGCGACGCTCATGCACCTGTCCTACAAGGCGGGCCGGAACGTCTCGATCATGGCGGCCTGGGCCAAGCGCCTGGAGTTCATCGGCTTCTGGTACGACCAGCTCTGCGCCGAGAGCGTCGGCAAGGCCGGTGGCGGCCGCATCCCCTTCTCTTCGGTGAACTCGCGCGACCTGCACGCTCGCGGCCAGCAGGTCCAGGAAGGGCCTTACAACACGGTCGTCACCAACCTGGTGGTCGAGCGCAGCGCGCGCCCGATCACCGTGCCGCACGACGACGCCGACATCGACGCGTTGAACTACCTCGAGGGCTGGGACCTCGACCGGATGCAGCTCGGCGCGATGGAGGGCACGCGCTTCGCCTACGCCAAGGACGGCCGCCCGAGCTTGAACGTGATGATCCCCGAGGTGAACGCCTTCACGCTCGGCCAGCTCTTCTTCCTCTTCGAGCTCGCGACGCTGGCCGAAGGCTACATGCAGGCAATCAACCCGCTGGATCAGCCGGGCGTCGAGGCGTACAAGAAGTTCATGTTCGGCAACCTCGGTAGGCCCGACATGGCGGCCTTCAAGGCCGAGTTCGACGCGCGCCCGCAGGCATTGCCGGAGCTGATGGTGTAGGCCTGCCCCCAGGTAATCGTCAGAGGCGGGCCTTGAAGCGGCCCGCGTAGCCGGTCATCTCGACGTACCCGTCACCCCGCACCGGCCTGCCCGCGCGCGTGCCTGCAACGCGCGCCGCACCTTCCCAGTACGTCTCGTTCGTGCTCGCGCCCGTGCGCAGCTCCTGATCCTCGAGCGCCGGCATGATCCGGATGGTCAGGCGCTCGCGCGGAACCTCGACCTCCCAGCCCATCGGGTAGCGGGCGCGGGAGTGCGGGCTCGTCCAGGTGTCGGTCGGCACGAGCGTGAACGCGTCGAGCGGCAGGTGGGTCCAGGTGCCGTCGGGGCGCACGAAGGTGCCGGAGGACTCGGGCACCGGCAGGCCGTCCGCCTGGCGCAGCTGGTAGAGCATCAGCTCCGACCCGTCGTCGAGTTGCACGCTGAACCAGTCCCAGCCGGCGAGGTCGTCGCCGAGCTGGTTGGATCCATACTCGTGGTCCATCCACGTCAGCCCCTCCACGGGCACGCGGGCACCATCCACGGTCAAAGTGCCGCGCGTGCGCAGGCGCGTGAGCGAGTAGTAGTGCGAGGTGCAGCTCGGGCAGGCCGACTTGCGGCTCACGCCGTCGTGGCCATGGAGCACCGGCGGCTTGAGCGACGTCAGCGCGAGGTCGATCGCCTCGCCGCCGCCGCGCGCCGTGAGGCGGTGCGTCGTGCCGTCGAGCCGGGCCGACCAGGTGCCGTTCACCACCTCGTAGCGGTCCGGCAACGCCCATGCCAGCCCGACGCCGCCCCGTTGCAGCCGCTCATGGAACTTGAACGCCGACCTTCCGACGTCGGTGACGGCGAAATGGGCGAGGTGGACGTCGCTCGCACGCCAGCGCGAGGCCTTCGGCCCCCGGGGCGCGCCCGGCGGCACGCCGACGCGGAAGAACGTGAGCTGGTAGCCGAAGGTCCGCCCGTCGCCGGCCTTCAGGTGGCCGGTGTAGTACCACCACTCGGTCTTGAAGGCCGGGTGCGCGGCGTGGTCGCGCGGGAAGACGTACTTCCAGCCGGGACGGGCGGGCACGAAGGCCGAGGTGAGGAGGAGGATCGTGGCGAGGAGGAACACCTTTCCGTTCGCCACCAGCCCGCGGTCACTCATTGCGCAGCGCCTCCGCGATGGGCGTCGCCGCCGCGTGGCGCGCCGGCAGCCAGCCCGCGACCATCGCAGCCGCCACGACCGCCAGCACCGTGACCGCCGCGAACCCTACGGGCGCCTGGAAGTGCACCGTCCAGCCGAAGGACTGGCGGTTGATCACCTGGATCAGCAGCGCCGCCAGCATCCCGCCCGCGACGAGCCCGAGCAGCGAGCCCGTGATGCCGATCAAGGCGGCCTCGGCCACGACCATCGTGGCGATCTGCCGCTGCAACAGCCCCACCTGGCGCAGCACGGCGATCTCGCGGCCGCGTTCCAATACCAGCGCTGCCAGGGCGCCCGCGACGCCGAGCAGCGAGACGGCGATCGCCACCAGGTGCATCGCGTAGGTGATCGCGAAGGTGTCGTCGAAGACCCGCATCACCTGGCCGCGCAGCTCCTCCGAGCCCGTGATCACGATGGGCGCGTCGCCGAGCATCCCGCGCAGGCGGCCGCGCAGGGCCTGGAGGTCCGTGCCGGGCGCGGTGTAGACGGCGATGTCGGTGATCGACGGGTCATGCCAGTGGCGCATGTACGTCCCGCGATCCATGAGCACATAACCCTGGTCCGACGCGTAGTCGTGGTAGACCGCGCCGACCTCGAAGGAGCGCGGGCCGGCCGGCGTCGGCAGCTCGAGGCGGTCGCCCACGTCCACGCCGTGCTTGATCGTGAGCGCTTCGGAGACCAGCACGCGGTCCTGGCCGATGCAGGCCGCGTAATGCGGCCGCGCATCGCCGCCGTCGCGCAGCACGAGCTGGCCATGGCGGGCGAGCACGTCCATGTCGGCGCCGCCGAGGTGGATCGTGACCCCACGGAAAGGCAGCACCCGCTCGCGGAAGCCCTCGACGGCGACGACACCCGCCACCTGGCGCACGCGGCCGATCGTGGCGGGATCGACGGTGGCGATCGCGCCGAGGCCGCCGGTGGCGCCCGAGGAGGGGGCATGCAGGTAGAACGAGCCGGGCAGCGTCGTTCCGACCCAGGCCGCGACGGTCGTGCGGAACGAGCCCACCATCGTGGCGACGCCGATCGTCATCGCGCAGCCCACCATCACGGCCGCCACGGCGACAGCGTTGCGCCCCACGGCCTGCCGGAAGTTCCGCGCCGCGAGCGCCAGGCTGGGCGGGTCGCCCACCCGCGCCACGATCGCCGAGGCCGCGGCGGCGATCGCCTCCACCGCGAGCGGCGCCCAGAACGAGCAGCCGAGCACCAGCAGCGCCGCCGCCGCGTAGCCCGCGAGCGGCATGCCGTCGACGGCCGGGAGGCGTGCCACCAGGGCTGCGATCACCAGCAACGCCGCGCCGAACGCGGCCCAGGGCCAGGCCCGGCCGCGCTGCTTGGCCTCCCAGCTGCCGGCGCGCATCGCCAGCGCCGGCGACGTGCCGGCGGCCTCGATCGCCGGCGCGAGCGCGGCGACGAGCGCGATCGCGACCCCAGCGGCGAGGGCGACGGCGAAGGGCATGGGCGCCCAGGCGACGTCGCCGACCGTCGCGTCGACGTACAGCGCGTCGACGGTCCTGCCGACGGCGCCCACCGCGCCCCGCGCGAACAGCGCCCCCAGGCCGAGGCCGAGGGCACCGCCCAGCGCGCCGACGATCACCGCCTCGAGCGCGAACAGCCCGAAGATCTGGGCGCGCAGCGCGCCTAGCGAGCGCATGATCGCGATCTCGCGCCGCCGCTGCACCACGGAGATCGCCACGGCGTTGTAAATCAGGTAGCCGCCCACGATCAACGCCACGAACGAGAGCGCCATCAGGTTGAGCCGGAAGGCCGCGAGCATGCGCTCGGCGGTGCGGGTGGTCTCGGCCGGCTCGGCGAGCGCGAGGCCCGGCCCGAGCCGCGGCGCGATCGCCGCCCGCAGCGCCGCGGGCGTGACCCCGGCGCGCGGCGTCACGTCCAGCCGGTCGACCGTGCCGGTGCGGCCGCTGAGCTCCTGGAGCGCCGCGATGTCCATGAACGCGACCCAGGGGTCGAGCCCCGCCGTCTCGCGCGAGGCGCGCAGCAGGCCCTCGATCCGCACCTTCACGCGCCGGTCGTGGACGATCAGCGCGAGCTCGCCGCCGGGCGCGAGCGCGAGCTGGGCAGCGGCGGCGGACGTGAGCCAGAGGCCGCCCGGCCAGCCGGCGTCGGCGCCGGGCGCGTTGGCGTCCGAGTACCCGCGGAAGGCGTTCGGCGCGAGCAGATCGGTGCCGATCAGCCGGAACGCGGTCGCGGGCCGGCCGTCGACCACCGCCGGCGCCTCGAGCACCGGGCTGAACGTCGCGAGGTCCGTGAACGGTCGAAGTCGCGCGAGCAGCGCGACCTCCACCTCGCCGCCGGGGGCCACGACCTGCCAGGCCGCGGGACCCGCTACCGCGCGCGCGGTGCCTGCGAAGGCCTCGAGCGCGGTGCCGTTCGCGAGTTGCATGGCGACGGCCACCGCCACCCCCAGCGCGACGCCCAGCAAGGTCAGGGCCGTGCGCAGGCGGTGGCGGAGCAGGTGCCGACCGACGAGCGCGACCACCATCAACCCAGGAGCGCGGCGCTCGCGCTCCCGCACGGTGTCGCGCCCGCGGCGGTTCATCCGGCCAGGCCGCCTCACCGGGCCTCGTCCGCGACCACCGAGCCGTCGCGCATGCGCACGACGCGCCGGCAGAGCCCCGCCGCTTCGGGCGCATGCGTGGCGAGCACGATGGTCTGACCGTGATCGGCGTTGAGCCGCGTGAAGATCTCGAGGATGCCCTGCCCGGTGGCCGAATCGAGGCTGCCGGTGGGCTCGTCGGCGAGGAGCAGCGCGGGCTGGTGGACGATCGCGCGGGCGATCGCCACGCGTTGCATCTGGCCACCCGAAAGCTGGTGGGGGTAACGGTCCCCGGCGTAGCGCAGGCCCATGGTGTCGAGCACGCGCACCGCCGCGTCCCTCGCCGCGACCGCGCTTTGCCCGGCCAGCACGAGCGGCAGCGCGACGTTCTCGCGCACCGTGAGCGTCGGCAGCAGGTTGAAGAACTGGGAAACGAAGCCGATCGCGCGGCGCCGCAGCAGCGTGCGGGCGTCGTCGCCGAGCCGGGAGACATCGGTGCCCGCGATCAGCACGCGGCCGGCGTCCGGCGTGTCGATCAGCCCCGCCACGTGCAGGAGCGTGCTCTTGCCGCAGCCGCTCGGCCCCATCAGCGCGACCATGTCGCCCGCGGCGATCGCCAGCGTGACGCCGCCGAGGGCCGTGACCTTGCCGCCACCCTCGTCGTAGACCTTGATCACGCCTTCCAGCGCGAGCGCCGGCGCGCTGTCTTCCGTCATTCGCGTACCACCCAGACCCCCCGCAAGGCGGCATCATACCGCCGGGTTCCGCCCCCGGCAAGGGCATCAGCGGGTACAATGCGGATCGTGCGCCTGCCCGACCCCCTGCCTCACCACCTCGTCTCTCTGCGCCAGCACGAGCTCACGCTCGGCGGCGTGCGAATCGGCTATGCCGAGGGGGGCGAGGGGCCGCCGGTGCTGATCCTGCATGGGGCGATCTTCGCGGGCAACGTCTTCTGGTGGGAGACGGCGGCGGCCACCGTCGCGCAGGGCATGCGGGCGATCGTGCCGGACTTCCCGGGCTGGGGCGACTCCGCGAGGCCAGCCGGCGCCTACACGATGACCTTCTACCACGACTTCATCACGGCGTTCCTCGACGCCCTCGGCCTCGACCGCGTGGCCATCGTCGGCCACTCGATGGGGGCGCTGCTCGGCAGCTCCTACGCCCTGCTGCACCCCGAGCGGGTGGCCTCGCTGGTGCTGGTCGCGGCGCCTGCGGCCTGGGTCGAGTTCGAGCTGCCGATGCTGTTCCGGCCCTTCACGTTCCCGGTGGTCGGCGAGATCGCGATCGGCGCCCTGCCGATCCTCGGCCCGAGCCACCCGCTGGGCATCCGCCGCTTTTACGAGGGGCTGATGCACGCGCCCGAGGCGATCGCGGGCCCGCGAATGGCCGCGATGCTGGCCGGCTGCGTCGACGCCACGCGCGATCCCCTCCACCGCCTGGCGTTCCTGCGCACGCTGCGCGCCAACCTCGGCCTGATCCGCTCGGGCGTGCGGGGCGAGTTCGAGGCCAAGCTGCGCGCGCGCCCGCTGCCGGTCATGATCATCGCGGGCCGCGAGGATCGGCTCTTTCCGCTGCCGCTCGTCGAGGCCGGCGCGCGGGCGCTCCCCGAGATCCACCTCGAGGTGCTCGACGCCTGCGGCCACTTCCCGATGTGGGAGCGGGCCGAGGTGGTCGAAGGCCTCATCGCGGGCTTCCTCGCAGGTCACGCGGACCGGGTGGCCTGAGTCGGTTGTCGGGACCCCCGCCCGCCCCTATAATAACTTGCCCCTAGCCGAATTGAGGAGAGAGTTCGTACCATGACGCATCGCAATACCCTCCACGCCGCCCTCACCGAGCGCCGCCTGCTCAAGGTGATCGCCGGCATCACGAACTTCGACCGTGACCACGTCCTCCGCATCGCGCGCGCCGCGCAGGCGGGTGGCGCCCAGGCCGTCGACATCGCCGCGGACCCCGCGCTCGTCGACGCCGTGAAGGCCGAAACGGACCTCGTCGTCTTCGTCTCGTCGACCGAGCCCGCCAAGCTGATCGCCTGCGCCGACCGCGCCGACGTGCTCGAGCTGGGCAACTACGACGCGCTCTACCGCGCGGGCATCCACCCGACCCGCGCCCAGATCCTCGATTGGGCGCGCGAGGTCAAGCAGGCCGTGGGTGACGTGACGCCGCTGTGCGTCACCGTCTCCGGCCACTTGACGATCGACGAGCAGCGCACGCTGGCCACCGATCTCCAGGCGCTCGGCGTCGACGTCTTGCAGACCGAGGGCCAGGTGGGCCCGGAGTCGGACGACACGTTCCAGGCCCTCGCGGGCGCCGTGCAGGCCCTCGGCAACACCGCCGAGATCCGCCGCGTCGTCTCGCTGCCCCTGCTGCTCGCGGGCGGCTTCAACCGCGTTTCGGCGCCCTTCGCGGTCGCCGCGGGCGCCGACGCGTTGGGCGTCGGCAAGGCCGTCACGCGCCACACCGATGAAGCCGCGATGGCCGACGAGGTGCGCGCCCTGGTGGCCGCCCTCGAAACCGCTCGCGCCGCGGGCAAGGGCCTGGCGAAGGCGTAGTCCCGACAGGGATGGGGCCGTCCGGCGACGCCGGACGGCCCTTTTCGGCATTAGCGATCATGACCATCCTTTTCGACACCACGGCCCACCTCCCGATGCGCGCCGGCGACTGGGAGCCCGAGAAGGTCCGGATGGCGGTCACGCGCATTTGCGCGGATACCGAGGCGGCCAGGCGCCCGGGCGGTTTCTGGCCCGTGCACCCGGAAGACCTCGATGAGCCGGACGACCAGGCCTCCGAGCTGCTCAACCTCTACCACGGCGCCGCGGGCGTCGTCGCCGCGCTGCACCTGCTCGCCCAGGCGGGCGTGACCGCGCCGATGACCGATCTCGCGGCCCTCGTCGAGGAGCTGCACGCCGCTTACCTGGCGAAGCCAGTGGCGACGCCGGTGCCTGTGCCCGCTTTCCTGACCGGCGAGAGTGGCCTGCTGCTCGCGTCCTATCGCGTCGCGCCGAGCGAGGCCAAGGCGCAGCGGTTGCTCGCGCTCGTGCGCGCGAACGTCGGCGCGCCGCAAGGCGAGCTGCTTTGGGGCACCCCGGGCACGCTGGTCGTGGCGAGCTTCATGCGCGCCTGGACCGGCGACGTCGCCTGGGACACAGCCGTGCAGGAGAGCGTCGAGAACGTCTGGTCGACGTGGGCCTGGGACGCGGACGAGGGCGTCCACCTGTGGACGCAAGACCTGTACGGCGAGCGCTCGCGCTTCCTCGGCGCCGCCCACGGCTTCGCAGGCAACGTCCGCGCGCTGATCGGCGCCTGGGATTTGCTCGGTCCCGCTCGCCAGGCCGAGCTCGTGGCCCGCACGGAGGCCGTGCTCACGCGCTACGCGCTCAGGGTGGCCGGCTTCGCGAACTGGCGGCCCCGCGTGGGATCGCCGGATGACGGCCCGGCCCCACGCATCCAGTGGTGCCACGGCGCCCCGGGCATCGTGACGAGCCTGGCCGGCCTGCCGGCCGGCGCCTCGGCGCGGCTGGACGAGTTGCTGTACCAGGCCGGCCAGCTGATCTGGCGCGCGGGGCCGGTCGCCAAGGGTGCCGGCCTCTGCCATGGCACCGCCGGCAACGGCTACGCCTTGCTCGCGCTCCACCGCCGGACGGGCGATCCGTCCTGGCTCGTGCGCGCGCGCACCTTCGCCATGGCGGCGGTGGCGCAATACGAGACGCGCCGCCACACGAGCCCGCCCTGGTGCTCGCTGTGGACCGGCGACCTCGGGCTCGCGGTCTACCTCTGGCACTGCCTGCAGGGTGAGGGTGGCCTGCCGAGCCTGGACGTGCTCTAGATGCTGTCGCGCGCCTGCTAGTCCGCGCCGCGGCGGTCGAGCAAGAGCTCCTTGATCACCACGTTCTTCGGCAACAGCGTCAGGTAGAGCGCGGCCTCGGCCACGTCTTCGGCCTGGATCAGCGCGTCGGAAGGGATGCCGAAGTTCTTGGCCATCGGCGTGTTCACAGCCCCCGGGCAGAGCGCCGAGACCTTGATGCCGTGCGACGTGCCCTCATCCGCCAGGGCCTGCGAGAGGCCGACCAACCCGAACTTGCTCGCGCTGTAGAGCGACAGCCCGGCCCAGGCCTCCTTGCCGGCCACCGAGGCCAGGTTGACGATCGTGCCGCCGCCGTTCTTCTTCATGATCTTGAAGGCCTCGCGGCAGCACAGGTAGGCGCCTTTGAGGTTGGTGTCCATCACGCGCGCGTAATCGTCGGCGCTGGTCTGGTCGATCTCGCGGGCGAGGAAGACGCCAGCGCAGTTGATCAGCACGTCGAAGCCGTTGTAGCGCTTCTGCGCCTCGGCCATGAGGTGCTCGACGTCCGCCTCGGCCGTCACGTCGCAGGCCACGGCGTGCGCGCGGCCGCGCCGCGCCTCGATGTGGCGCGAGACCTCGAGCAGCTTTGAAAGCGTCCGCCCGGCCACGACCACGGCGGCGCCTTCCGCGGCGAAGCGCTCGGCGATCGCCCGGCCGATGCCGCTGCTGGCGCCCGTCACGACAACGACCTTGTTGATCAGCTTGTTCATGATCCCATGCTGCCGAACCGCGGGCCGCCTGTCGGTGATCGCGACCGTAACTGCCCGAAAGCCTGGCGGTCAGCGGTTCGGCGTGCTAGAATCCGGTCCCATCAGGAGGTAGCCGTGACCGTGGAAACCGACAACCTGCCCGAACAGGAGCGCGTGCGCCGCCAGAAGCTGCAAGCGCTCAAAGACGCGGGCATCGAGCCGTACCCCACGCGCTACGACCGCACGTCGACGGCCGGCGAGCTGCAGGCGAAGTACGCCGCGCTCGAAGCGGGCGTCGAAACCGAGGACGTCGTGCGCGTGGCCGGCCGCCTGATGGCGCGCCGCGGCCAGGGCAAGCTCGTCTTCGCGGACCTCGTCGACGAGTCCGGCAAGATCCAGCTCGCCTTCCAGCTCGACAAGCTCGGCCAGGCGACGATGGATCACCTCGACCTGCTGGACCTCGGCGACGTCATCGGCGTAGAGGGCACGGTCCGGCGCACGAAGCGCGGCGAGCTCTCGATCGCGGGCCTCGGCTGGACGTTCCTCTCGAAGTGCCTGCGACCGCTGCCCGAGAAGTGGCATGGCCTCGCGGACGTGGAGCTGCGCTACCGCCAGCGCTACCTGGATCTGATCGTGAACCCCGAGACGCGCGAGACCTTCCGCAAGCGCGCGCTCGTGATCCGCACGCTGCGCCGCGTGCTCGAGGACCGCGGCTTCATCGAGGTCGAGACCCCGATGCTGCAGTCGATTCCCGGCGGCGCCGCCGCGCGGCCCTTCAACACCCACCACAACGCGCTCGACATGCCGCTCCACCTGCGCATCTCGCCGGAACTGTACCTCAAGCGCCTGGTGGTCGGCGGCTTCGAGAAGGTCTTCGACCTCAACAAGAACTTCCGCAACGAGGGCATCTCGACCCGGCACAACCCGGAGTTCACGATGCTCGAGTACTACGAGGCGTACGCCGACTACCACGTGGTGATGGAGAACGCCGAGACGCTGATCTGCGCCGCGGTCGAGGCGGCCTGCGGCACCCTCCAGATCCCTTACCAGGGCACCACCCTCGACTTCAACCGGCCCTGGCGCCGCGCGTCGATGAGCGAGCTGGTCGACGAGAAGCTGAACGTGAAGGTCGCCGACCTGGACGTGCAAGCGCTCGTCGAGCTCGCCAACCAGGTGCACGCCAAGATCCCGCCGCTTTTGACCCACGGCCACCTCGTGAACGAGATCTTCGAGGCGGTCTGCGAGGACGCGCTGATCCAGCCGACCTTCGTGATCGATCACCCGGTCGAGATCTCGCCGCTCGCCAAGCGCAAGCCCGAGGCGCCGCACCTGACCGAGCGCTTCGAGATCTTCGTGGCCGGCCGCGAGCTCGGCAACGGTTTCTCGGAGCTCAATGATCCGATCGACCAGCGCGAGCGCTTCGAAGCCCAGCTGCACCAGCGCGAGGCGGGCGACGAAGAGGCCCACACGCTCGACGAGGACTACCTCGCCGCGCTCGAGCTCGGCCTGCCGCCCACCGGCGGCATCGGCATCGGCATCGATCGGCTGATCATGCTGGTGGCGGACACCGCCTCGATCCGCGACGTGATCCTCTTCCCCCACATGCGCCCGCGGGAGCAGTAATCGCGATGGACGCGCTGGCCGCCCTGGCCCAGGCGCGCTTCGTGCCAGTGGTGCGGGCGCCCAGCGCCGACCTCGCCGTGCGCGCTGGCCGGGCGCTCGTTCGCGGCGGGTGCCGCGTCGTGGAAGTGACCTTCACGACGCCGGGCGCGGAGATGGCGATCGCGCGCCTCGTGGCGGATGGCATCGCAACAGGAGCGGGAACCGTGTTGGACGCAGCCACCGCCCGGCGTGCGCTCGACGCGGGCGCCACATTCCTGGTCTCGCCCCACCTCGCGCCGGAGGTGCTGGCGGCGGCCGCGGACCGCGGCGTGCTCGCAATCCCGGGCGCGCTCACGCCGACGGAAATCCTGGCGGCGCAGGCCGCCGGGGCGGAGGTGGTGAAGATCTTCCCGGCCGAGGCCGTCGGCGGGCCTCGCTATCTGAAGCTCGTGGGCGATCCGCTGCCCGGCATCCGCTTCTTCCCGACCGGCGGCGTGACGCTGGAGAACGCCCAGGACTACCTGGCTGCCGGGGCGATCGCCGTGGGCGTGGCGTCCTCCCTGGCGCCGCAGGCCCTCATCGCCGCGGGCGACGAGGCGGCCCTGGAGGCCGCAGCACGTCGGTGGACCGCGGCGCTCGCAACGCCTACGGGTCCGCCAGGCCGGGGGCGAGGGGGCCCGTGTAGCGAGCCTTGGGAGTCGGGGTGACCGCGATAGCGGTCAGGGCCCCCGACTAACTCAGCGAGCGGAACGGGGCCCCGACCCCCCGGCCGTCATCCGAAGGGGGAACCTCGCGACACGCCAGGAGTTTCCCTCAGCCTTTGTCCAGCTTGTTTTCCAGGTGGTAGTCCTCGGTCGCATGGCCGGGGGCGATCTTGCCGTTGTGTTCCCGCAAGAAGACCATGCGGATGCCGCGCTGGCTGCCCACCACGCTGGCCTGCCAGTGCCCGTCGACGATGTCGAGGTCCTCGATATCGGCCTCGGGCTCCTGCAGCTCCCCGTGCAGGAACGACTGCAACGTCGTGACCGCCTCACGCTCGTCCGTGCCGTACATGTCGATGCGTCCGCTCGTCATTGGCTTCTTCCTCTCTCGATCAGGGCGAGTATAGTCAGCAAAAACCGCCCGGCGATAGCGCCGGGCGGCCGTTGCAGAAGGAACCGGTGACGTGCCGGCCTAGACCTTCTGCTTGAGCGTCGTGAGGAAACGGTTGCCCGTGAAGTTGATCATGTGGGCGAGTTGTTCGCGCGCCACGAGCGAATCCTTGAGCTCGATGAAGTTCGTGATCAGCTCGCGGAACTCGTCGCTCGGCGTGGTCAGCTCGTCGAAAGGCAACACGAAGAAGCGGTCGACGATGCCCTGCTCTTGCTGGATGAGCTTCTTCCAGACGTCCTGGAGGTCGCGCTCGTCGTGCTCGAACTGGCTCACCTTGATGGTGTCGAGGTTGAAGGTGCGGCGGAACGCCTCCTTCACTTCCTGCTCATTGAGCGCCTCTTCCCAGATCTTGAGGTTGTCGGTCGCCGTCAGCATGACCGCCGCACCCTTGGTCTTGAGCCGCTCGAGCTGCTTCTCCTTGGAGACCAGCTGAGATTGGGCGGACTCGAGGACCTTCACGCGCTCCGCGAGGCGCGCGCGCTCTTCCTCGACGCGACCGACCTCGGTGCGCGCATCGGCGAGCTGGTTGGTCGCTCGCTTGGCTTCCTTGTCCGCGCGCTCCAGCTGCTGGCGCAGCGGGAGGAGCTCGTCGCGGGCCTTGGAGGTCTTTTCGGCGGACTCCTGGCGGGCCTTCTGGAGGTCGGCAATCTCCTTGCGGAGCTGCGCCTCGAGGCGCTGCCATTCAGCCTGCTTGGCCGTGAGCTCGCCCTTGGCCTTTTCGCCGACCTCGGCGAGCTCGGTCTTGCGCTTCTCCTTGTTTTCCTCGAGGAGGCGCTTGAACTTGGTGGTCTCGTCTTCAGCTTTGGCGAGCTTCGCCTCGAAGGCGGCCTTCTGGTCCTCGAGCTGCTGGCGCAGATCGTTGACCACGGCTTCGGGCACGCCGCCCACCACCGCCGCCGCATCACCGGGCAGACCGTCTTCGGGCATGTCCAACGTGGCGGTCGGCGTCTTGGCCTTCGGCGCCTTCACGGCGGCCAACACCTTGGCCGGGAACTCGTAAGGGCCGAGCCGCGCGTACGTGTTCACGTGATCGAAGTCGGTGGCCTTGAGCCACTTCTTGAAGGCGGCCGTGGCATCCTTGATGTCGGTCTCGACGACTTCTTCGTCTTCCGATGGCGCAGCCCCCGCCTTGTAGCGGTCGGGGAACTCCGGCACCTCGCCCAGGTTGGCGGTGTTGTCCTTGATCCACGCGTTGAAAACGAGATCGCGGATCTTCTTGTCGGCCGCCACGACGGACGCCAGGAACGTGTTGATCTGGCCTTCACGGGCCTTGCTCGCGGCCATTTTCTGCGTTTGCAGGAACTGGAAGCGCAACCGATCGTTGCGCTCGATCAGCTCTTGCTTGCGCTTGAGCCCGAGACCTGAGAGGAGCGCCTGGACAGCTTGATCCATCGCTTGAGTTTCCGATTCCGTCTTAGCCAATGGATAGCTCCTTCCTGGCGAACGGGACGAAGAAGCTGGCCAGGGCCTTCAGGTCCTCGTGGAAGCCTTCCGCACGCCGTTGAGAGAGGAATTGTTGGTATTGAGGCGAGTCTAACAGCTCGGTCAACCCGAGGTCGATCGCCGCCTGGAAGTCTCGCGCCGCAGCCTTGCGCAGGCCCTTCGCGACGAGCAGTTGGGCCCGCTCGAAGCGCAGCTCGCCCGATTTCATATCGGCCGCGATGCGCTGGTTGAGGGCCTCGATTTCCGGCTCGAAAGCCGCGTTGCGGATCTCGACCGTGCCGGCCGACATCCCCGTTTGCACCGACGGCACGTACACCTTGACGGTGATCACCGGATGGTCTTTGCCCCTGGGCACGAGCAGCGAGATCACCCGATCGAGCGTTCCGTCGGTCTCGACGTCCTGCGTGACGAGGACCTTGCCGTCCGGCGCGGCCGCCTCGAGGCGGACGCCGACGTCCTGCGGCCCCACGACCGCGAGGTCGATCTGGGCCACGCCTTCGAGCAGGTACTCGCTCGCGGCCTCGAAGCGGTTGATCTTCGGGTGCCAGAGCACCGTCAGCGTGCCGAACGAACGGCCGTCGATCGCGACCGAGACTTCCGTCTCGTGCTCGCGGAGCATCGACTGCACCGAGCTGAGCGGGAAGGTCGCGAAGCCTTCGTAGAATTCTTCCGTGATCGTTTCGTCGCCCACCTTGAGCGTGCCGACCCGACCGCCGGTCGCGAAGAGCACCAGCGTCATGTGGTCGAGCTCTTCGTAGCCGAGGTTGGTCTTGCGGACCCAGGTGCCCTCGTTGTCGTCGAGCAGGCGGAAGCCGCCGACGTCGGGGGTCACCGCGATCGGCACCTCGACGCGCGGCACCTGGAGCGCGAGCTTGCCTTCGAGCGGGTGCGGCGCGAACGGGCTGTTCTCCATCGCCTCGCGGTCGACGAGCGGCCGGCCGAGTTCCACCTCGATGCGGTTGGTGGCACCCGGGAAGCACGGCTGCGTGCAATTCGCCGTCACGACGAAGGTCGCGTCCTCGTCGACCGTGCCCTTCGGCTCGACGGCGACGTTGAACTGGGGCAGGATCGTGAGATATCGCTCGCCGAGCAGCTCGCCCGCGGCGGTGTGCAGCAGCGCGTAGATGCCGGCCAGGTCGTAGTCCGGCCCGACATTCAGCGCGCGTCGCAGCATGGCGCCAGACAGCCGGCGGTTCTCGGCCGGGAAGTTCAGCATCCAGTTGAGCTCGGCCCAGGTGTGCGTGAACAGCGGCTGGCCGTCACGCGTGAGCGAGATCAACGGGTTCTCCACGAGCGAAACGTCGTCGATGAAGAGCTGGTCCGCCGAGGTCACCGTGAAGCCGTGCGGCGTCTCCGGCGAGAACGAGAACGGCGGCGGCGGTGACGGCAGCTCGCCCGCCTGCCAGACGGCGTCGACGCGGTAGTTGAAATTCCACTGGTGGCGGCCGTCGATGTAAATCTCGAGCGCCTGGGCCGGATCAGCCCAGGTGAGGCGGCTGACCTCGTATTCGCCGATCTTGCCGAGGATCTCCACGCCCACGTCGCGCATCTGCATCGCGCCGGTGTTGACGGGCCGGCTGGCGAGCATGAGGTAGCTCGGCAGACCATAGGGGCGGAACTCTTCGCTGGTGGGCACGAGCTCGCCCGTGGCCTCCGCGGCCAACACGATCTCGGCGAGCGCCAGGCGATGTTGGAGCGGTCGGCCATCCAGGCGGGCGCTCTCGCCCTCGGCATGGTCCTGCAGGAACAGCTCGACCTGGCCCGGCGCCGCGGCCGTCAGGGGCAGCACGCGGTCGGCGAGGCCGCCGATGCCACGCTCGTCGAGCTCGAAAGTCAGCCGGCCGGCGGTATCCGCCTGCGGGCATTCGAGCTGGAGGGTGCGGCCCGCGAGCTCGGGCAGGCAGACGCGCAGACCCACGAGACGCATGTTCAGCGTGGGCTTCTTTTCGCTGTCGACGTTGGCCCAGAGCGAGGCGCCCCAATGGACGCCGGGGCTGGGCGGCAGCACCTGGGCGCCGAACTGGAGCACGCGTGCCGCAGGCGGTACGTCGAGGAACAGCCAGCCCATGGCCTGCTTGTCCACGTAGAGCGGGCGCGCGGCGAGCAGATCGGGCCAGCCGTCGAGGCGCACCTCGGGCTCGGCCGGGCCGCGCCAGACCACCCGCGAGCCCCAGGTCGAGGCGGTGCCGTCGGCGAACCGCTCGACGTCCTCGAGGCCGAGGCCCTCGTTGGGCATGACGAGGAAAGTCTTGTGCTCGATCCGGTAAAGGCCCCACTGGGGGACGCCGATCGCCTTGTCCACCATCGCGAGCGCGCCGGAAGGCAGGCGCACTTCGCCGCCGCGCGGGAAGCTCGTCATCACATGGCGGAACTGGTCCGGGTGCCAGGCCTTGTCGAGGCCCGCCACCAGCACGGCGAGGGACTCTTCGTCGTTCTGCAGCAACTTCTTGGGGTTGCAGCCCGTCCAGCCGCGAACGGCTTCGGCCTGGGCGAAGAGATCGCCGACGCGCCACTTGGGCTGGGCGCGCAGGCCGTTCATGATGTCGGCGAGGCTCGTGACGACGGGGGCCGCGACGCCGGCATTCGGCAACAGCCGCTTGGCGAGCTCGCCGAGCGACGCGCGCGTCTCGTCGTCGAGATCGGCCCAGCCGGGCGCCGCGTCGGCCACGGCCGCGAGCGGCGCCAGCACGTCGACTTGCGGGTGGAAGAGGCGCCAATAGATGACGAAGTACTCGGCCACCGCGCGCATCAGGCCCTTGGGCAGGCCGGCGACGGTGAGCAGGGTCTCGAGCAGACGCTTCGGCTCGGGCTTGGAGGGCAGCGGCAGGCCGGCTTCGCGCATTGCGGCGGGCAACAGCCGCTCGAAGAGCTCGTATTCGGGCTCGGCGCCCATCAACGCCTTGTAGCGCGCCGGGAAGTCCGACATGCCGTCGCCTTGCAGCAGCAGGGCCGCGATCGCGGCGAGCGCCAGGCGGCGACCGCCCACTTCAAGGCGCGCGTTCGTGGTGACGGGCTCTTCCGGATCCTGGTGGATCAGGGTCGAAAGGATAGGCGCGAGCTCGGACAGCTCGCTCGTAAGGTCGATGCCTAGATACGGCAGGCCGCCGGTGGCGGCTCCGAAACGCGAAGGTCCGCGCAAGGCGTCGAGGCGCTCGGAGACCTTGACGACGCGCTGCTCGAATTCCGCCGTGGTGAGTTGCTCTGGCATGAAAAGCGGGGAAAATCCTTGACTTGGAAGTTAGCCGCAGGCGCTTACAGGAAGTAAGCCGCAGGCGCTAGCTGGAGGTTAGCCGCAGGTGCGGTCGGCGACGCTGCCGCATACCGGGTGGGGACGCGGAGTTCCCGCGGGACGGCATACAGTGTACCGCATCGGGCCGATTCTGTGTAAGGACTGTCGCACGAGGCGAAGAAATTCGTTGCGGGCCGCCTGTGCCCCGGCGACCCATCCGGATTAGGCTCGGGACGGGACGGATGGGATAGGGGGGCACGGCGATGACGCCGAAGTTCGTGGAGCGACGGGTTCGCGAGGCGATGCGGGGCGATCTGGCCCAGGCGCTCGTGATGATTTACTGCCGCCATGTGTGCCATGCGCCGGCCAAGGCCGCCATGCGGGCGATGGCGAACGGCGAGGGCGCGATCCTGGCGGAGTTCGACGCGCTGGACGAATTGCACGCCGAGGTCCCGTTCCAGGACCTCGCCCACCTCACCGTGCGGGAAGAGATCGAGCTGCTGTATTGGCACCAGGCGCAGCTCGGCGTCGCGGCGAACATCGGGCAGCTGCGCCGGCTCTGCGCCCAGGATCCGGCGCTCACGACGGCGTTCGACCGCCTCGACCGGCTCACCAACCCGGAGGCCTGAGCGCCCGGCCGGCCTCTCGCCGACGCCCGCCGTGCTTTCCATCCCGGGCGGCCGGCGGTATTCTTGGACCGGAGGTGCGCCGTGTCCGAGGAACCCACTGTCTACAAGCCGAGCGACCTGACCTACGAGTCTTACTTGAAGGTTCCGCAGCTGCTCGCGCTGCAAGAGCTCAAGTCCGATCCGGCGCACCATGACGAGCTGCTTTTCATCGTCATCCACCAGGCGTACGAGCTCTGGTTCAAGATGATCCTCTCGTCGCTCGAGACGGCGATGGCGTACATGGCGGAGCGCCAGGTCCTGCGGGCGCACCACTTCCTGCGGCGCGTCGTCGAGATCCAGAAGCTCCTGGTCAACCAGATCCACATCCTCGAGACGATGACCCCGATCGAGTTCCTCGCGTTCCGGGGCCATTTGAACCCGGCGAGCGGCTTCCAGTCGTTCCAGTTCCGCGAGATCGAGTTCATCGCAGGCCTGGTGGACGAGGCCTATTACGCGCACTTCGTCGATCAGACGGGGCTCGACGGGCTGCGGCGCCGCGCGACGATGCCAGGGCTCTGGGCCGCCTTCCAGCGAATGCTCGCGGACCTCGGCTACGACGTGCCCGAGGTGCCCCTGCCCAACGCCCCCGAGCCGGGGCCGGCGCGCGATCGGTTGATGAAGGCGCTCAAGGTGATCTACGAAGATCCGCAGGGCCGCATGGACGTCTACATGCTCGCCGAGGCGCTCGTCGATTTCGACACCCAGCTCGCGCTCTGGCGGTTCCACCATGTGAGCGTCGTCGAGCGCGTGATCGGCATGAAGCCGGGCACGGGGGGCTCGAGCGGCGCGGGCTACCTGCGTGGCACGCTCGTCAAGCGCTGCTTCCCGCTGCTCTTCGAGGTGCGCGCCGTGCTCGGCGGGCCCGACCTGTCGGCCTACGGCTCAGCCCCTCCGCCCCCCACAGGCCCCGCCGGCGGCGGCGGCTGCCCCTTCAAGTGAGCCCGAGGACTTCGCGATGACGCCCCCCACCACCACCGACGCTCTGCTCGCCTGGCGCGCGGAGTTCCCGATCCTGGATAACAAGGTTTATCTCGTGAACCACTCGCTCGGCGCCATGCCCCGCGGGGTCCGAGACGCCCTCCAGGCCTACGCGGATCGCTGGAGCGAGGACGGGATCGGCGCCTGGGAGACCTGGTTCCCGATGGTCAAGGCGTCGGGTGATCGGATCGGGCGTCTCATGAACGCGCAACCTGGCAGCATCCTGATGCACACGAACGTTTCCACGTTGCAGAGCATCCTGGCCAGCTGCTTCGATTTCTCCGGCCGGAAGAACGGCGTGGTGTACGAGGCGATGAACTTCACCACGGTGCACTACCTCTGGCAGGCCCAATCGCGCCTCGGGGCGCGGATCCGGCTCGTCGAGAGCCCGGATGGCATCCATGTCCCCACCGAGCGCGTGCTCGAGGCGATCGACGACGATACGCTGGTGGTCCCGATCTCGCACGTGCTGTTCCAGAGCAACTACCTGCAGGACGCGAAGGCGATCGTCGAGAAGGCCCACAAGCACGGGGCTTACGTCGTGCTGGACACCTATCAGTCGTTGGGCATCGTGCCCGTCGACGTGCAGGCGCTCGACGTCGACTTCGTGGTGGGCGGCTCGGTGAAGTGGCTGTGCGGCGGCCCGGGCGCCGCGTACCTGTACGTCCGCCCCGATCTGGTGTCGCGCTTCGAGCCGCGCCAGACCGGCTGGCTCTCGCACAAGGCGCCCTTCGCGTTCCGGCTGGACATGGAATACGCCGACGACGTGATGCGCTTCCTGGGCGGCAGCCCGGGCATCTCTTCGCTTTACGCCGCGAGCGAGGGCCACCGCATCATCGGCGAGGTGGGCGTCGAGAACATCCGCGCGAAGAGCCTGCGCCAGACCACGCTCCTGATGGCGCTGGCCGAAGAGGCGGGCTTCACGATCAAGAACCCGCGGGACGACGCGCGCCGCGGCGGCACGGTGTGCCTCGATTTTCCTGGTTCCAAGGAGGCGAGCGTGGAGCTGCTGCGGCGCGGCTTCCAGCATGACCACCGGCCGGCCTGCGGCATCCGCGTCTCGCCCCACTTCTACAACTCGGACGACGAGGTGCGGGCGTTCGTGGCCGAAGCCAGGGCGGTCCGAGACGGCCGCTGAGCCGGGTGGCGGGCCGGCCTCAGGCCGGCGAAGGCTGCCCGAGCGCCTTGCGTGAGTACCGCAGGGAGTAGCGGAGGTCGAAGCCCAACGGCTCGAACAGCGCGCGCCGCGCGCCGAGCTCGTCGCTCGTCGAGGCGCCGATGATCTTGGGCGAGTGCTCGTCCCACAGCCAGTCGCAGGCGGCCACGAGCAGCGCGCGGGCCAGGCCGCGGCGCCGGTGCGGGTCGCTGATGCCGAGGTGGTAGATGTAGCCGAGCTCGTCTTCCGGGTAGTAGAACGCGGTGATGGCGCCGGCGACCCGCTCCTGGGCGTCGAGGGCCAGGAAGATCTTCATCTTGTCTGGCTCGAAGAGACGTTGCGGCGTGCTCGGCAGCCGGTAACCGGGGAAGCATTCCTGCATCACCATGAGGAAGGGCAGCAGGTACTTCGGCTTGAGGTCCACCAGCGAATACCCGCCGGGCAGCGGCCCTTCGGCCCGCGCCCTTTCGTACGTCTCGTAGACGAAGATCTCGCGGTTCGCCTCGTAGCCTCGCCCTCGCAGGAACGATTCTCCGCGCGTGTTGGTCGCCCGGACGCCCGTCTCGATCGCCAGCGCGCCTGCGGCGGCGCTGTCCGCCTCCACCTTCGCGAAGAGCGCCGAGCCGATGCCCCGGCCGCGCCAGTCGGCGTCCACGATCGGCCCGTCCACGAGCACGACGCCGTTGCGCAGCTGGCCGGCCGCGAAGGCCACGACGGTCCCGTCAGGGGCCGTGGCGACCCAGGCCTCCTGCTCCAAGGCCCGGTGGCTGTAATCCGCCTCGAACTCGGCCGGGCTCGCGACGTCCGGCTGGCCGCACGCGGTGACCGCCGACGCCGACGCCTGGACGGCGAGCGAGGCGGCGGCGTCGAAATCGGTCCGCTCGTAGCGGCGGATCGCGTAAGGGGCTGCCATAGGTCTCCCGTGGGTTTGCTCGATTCTAGCGCACGGTGGGCGGCCGCCACAATGAACAGGCGTAGCAGGCGAGTCGCTCCGGCATCAAGCGCACGCCATGTCCATGGGGACGATCGCGCCGTTCGACCAGGTTACGGTCCCCGCGCGGCGAGAGGCCAGGGGTGAGCGGGAGCCCCCGCGGCCATGCCCCGAGCCCCTGCGTGTCCGCGTCGTGTTATCTGGGCCGGCGCGGCGCGGGCATGTCGGCGGGGGCCGTCATGGACCCGGTTATCTGGATTGCGCTGTTCGCGCAGATCGCGCAGAAGGCAGGTGGCGGAGCACTCCGGCGGATCGCATCAGACTGACGGCACAGTTCGGATAATAGTAATTATCTGGCCTCGTTCGGCCCCCGTCAGGCCATGGAGGAACCGGTAATTCCATTACCCTTTCCTTAACCAAGGATAACCTTCCCATAAAGTAGTTTTAGAAAGACCTTACCTTTTGTCCCCGATAACCTCCTCAAGCCCAGGAGGTTTCATGCCCATCCAGCCGGTCCGCCCGATCCAGCCGCAACAGCCTGTCCGCCGCGCCGCGGGCGGCACGGATTGGGGCGTCGATCTCCCGCCCGTCGGCCAGCCGATGCCGGGCCCGAACCCGGGGACCGCGCCGCGTCCGCAGCCGCCCAGCCCGAGGCCCGATACCTATCAGCCCAGGCCGCCGTACTACTCGCCCTTCCCGAACCCCTACGGGCAGCGCGATCGCCGCCCCCACTGGGAGGTGCCCGCGCAGCCTGCGCCGCCTTCGCGGACCCAGAACACCAACGAGACCCACCTGAACGGTCGGAACCTCCGCTACGCCATCTCGGGCGACAACTACGTCTCGATCCCCTACCTGAGCGCCGACCTGATCGACAAGACGCCGCAGGATCCGCTCGACCTGTGGGCGATGGGCTCCTACACCTTCCGCGTGTCGGCCGCCCGCATCGACATCGAAGAGCGCCAGCTCAACGGCGCGATCGCCGGACTCCTCGCGGAGCAGCAGAAGCCGCCGGTCTCGAAGGTCGAGGTCAACCTGCTCGACGGCAACCGCGTGAAGATCGGCCTGCGCGCCAAGCTGGGGCCCTTGCCGCTGCCGCTCTCGGTGCGCGCACAGATCACGCCGACGTCGCCCGACACGCTGAACATCAAGCCGGAGTCGATCAAGGTCTTCGGCCTGCCGGTCGGCTGGGCCGTGCGGCTCTTCCGGCTCGATCTGCCGAAGCTGATGAAGATGCCGGCCGGCGGCCCGCTCGCGATGGGCGCCAAGGGCTCGCTCGACGTCGATCTGCGCAGGGTCGACCTGTTTCAGGGCCAGATCGCGCAGCTCGGGATCCGGCAGGGCCAGGCCGTGGTGGTGCTCGGCGGCGCGCCGGACCCCGAGGTCGCCCCGCGCCGGCGCGCCAACGTGCCCAACTACGCCGAGGTGATCGCCAAGGGCGAGACGGCGCTCGACTCCGGCGTGATCCGCGACGCCAAGATCGTGATCATCGACAACACGCCGAACGATCCCTATAGCCTGAACCGCTGGGATCAGGAAGGCTTCGCGTTCCTGGAGTACGGCAAGGTCGTGCTGCCCGAGCAGATGCTGATCAAGAAGTTCGGCACCGCCGGCGGCGACGGCTTCTACATGGACTCGGTCAAGCTGGTCGGCACGGATCTCGTGATCAGGGGCCAGAAGGAAGTCCTGGGCCTGCCGATCCCGGTCAACTTCAAGATCCGCTTCACCAACACGGCGGCCGGCGAGCTGTACCTCGTGCCGCACGACGTCCACGTCGCGGGTCTCGGCTTCGGCAAGAGCCAGATCATCGGCGCGATGAAGTCGATGCCCGGCATGCGCCAGGTCGGCGACGGCCTCGTGCTCGACCTGCGCAAGGCGTCGAGCCTCGACATGCCGCCGATCACGTCGGTGACGGCCGAGAACGGCAAGGTCGTGCTGAACACGAAGTAGCCGCTGGCCCGCCCCGGGGCGGGCCAGCGGTCAGTAGCCGCCCTTCGGCAGCAGCTTGATCTGGTTGTTGTTCGAGTCCGCGATCACGAGCCGGCCTTCGCGGTCGATCAGCAGCCCGAAGGGCGAGTTGAGCGAGTCGTCGCTGGCCGGATCGTTGAGCGTCGGGCCGCCGTGGCCGGCCACCGTACGGATGCGCGGCGCCGGGCCCCCCAGGCCCGTGATCTTGCGGATCCGCGAGCCGATCGGCGGCAGCGCGATGCCGGAGAAGCCGGCATAACCCGCCAGGGTCTGGAGCTTGGAGGCCCCCAGCTCGCCGACCAGCAGGTCGCCCTCCGGCGTCACCGCGAGCGAGATCGGCCCGAGCAGCGGCACGCCGTCGAGCGGCTCCTCGACCGGCGGCGTCGCGCCGAGGTTGCCGAGCGCGGCCAGCGTGGCGAAGGCGCCGAGGCCCGCCACCGTCTCGATGCGCGGCGCCGCGCCGTCGAGCCCCGTGATTTTGCGGATTTTCAGGTTGCCGGAGTCCACGAAGTAGAGGTCGCCGTTCGGGGCGAAGGCCATCGAGGTGGGGGTGGCGAGCAGGGCCTCGGCCGCCGGGCCACCGTCGCCGGCGTCCCCGTTCTTAACGGCGAGCGAGCCGGCCACGATCTCCACCATCCCGTCGGCCCGCAGCCGGGAAATCGTGTGGATCGCGTTGTCGGTCCAGTAGAGCAGGCCATCCGGGCCGGTTGCGAGCGTGAAGCCGCCCGCCACCGCAGGGCCGGTCGCCGGGAACACGCGCTGATTGGCCGGCGGGTTGTCGCCGTTGCCCACCACGGTGGAGATCGTGCCGTCCGCCGCGATCTTGCGGATGCGGTTGTTCGAGGCGTCGATCACGAAGAGGTCGTCGCCGCGGTACGCGAGCCCCGCCGGCGTGTCGAAGCGGGCGGCCGACGCGGGGCCGCCGTCGCCGGCGAAGCCCAGGCCGATGCCCGCGATCACCGTGAGGCGATCGCCCTCCAGGCGCCGCAGCGTGTGGCTGGTGGTCTCGCCGACCACCAGGCGGCCCTGCGGATCGATCGCCAGGCCGGCCGGGTTGCTGATCGGCACCGACAGCGCGTCGCCCTGCCGCGAGAGCGACTGGGTGCCCGCGACCGTGCGGATCGGCCGCGCGGGGTCGGCCAGATCGATCGCGCGCACCACCGTGTTGCCGTAGTCGGAGAAGAAGAGCTCGTTGCCGGGCGAAAGCCACATGCTCGTCGGCATGTTGATCTGCGCCGCGGCGGCCGGCCCGCCGTCGCCCGTGTAGCCGAGCACGCCGGTGCCGGCCAGCTCCTCGCGCTTGCCGTCGGGCGTGAAGCGCAGCACCCGGTGGGTGTCGACCAAGGTCACGTAGACCGCCCCGTCCGGACCGACCAGCACCTTCGAGAAGTCATTGAGGCCGTTCTCGTGGACGAACACCGACCATTGCCCGTCGGGCGCGCGCCGGTACACGCTGTCGTTGTTCGCGTCGGCCAGGTAGAGCGCGCCGTCCGGCCCGAAGGCCAGCCCGGCGACCTGACCATGCTGGAACAGTTCGGGCGGCGGGCCCGCCACCTCTTGCAGCGTGCCGTCGGGATCGACGGCCAGGATCCGGCCGGGAACCGCGCTCTTGGTCTGCTCGCCGATGTACAGGCGGCCATCCGGCCCGAAGGCCAGCGCCATCGGCTGCCACAGGCTGGTCGTCGGCCCCGGCACGTTCACAGGACCTTGCTTGCGGTTGCCGTCGCCGGCCACCAGGCGCACCCGCGTGACGCCGTCCTGGCCGATCTCCAGGCGGCGCACGTGGTTGCGCAGCGCGTCCGCCACATAGAGGTGGCCGTCGGGCCCGAGCGCGAGCGCATGGGGCGTCTCGAAGCCGATCTTGAGCGCCTCGTCGCCGTCGACGCCCGCGGTGGTGGACACGCCGCCCGCGAACAGCGCGATCGTGCCGTCGGGCCGCATGACCCGGATCCGGCCGCCGGTGTACTCGTTGATGTAGATGTTGCCCTGGGCGTCGCCCACGATGCCCATCGGGCCGGCCAGCGCGACCTCGCGCGCGGGCCGGCCGGCGCGGATGCTCTGGCCGGCCACCAGGATCGCGCTGATCCGCTCGAAGGCGTCATCCAGCCCCTTGGCCTTGGCACGCAGCGCGTCGGCGGCCGCCACCTGGTCCGCGACGGCGTAGGTGGGCGACCCGGGCGGCAGCTGGGCGATCGCCGCGGTCGCCTCGCGCCTCAACGCTTCGGCCTCCCTGGCCGGCAGCTTGTCGAAGACGCCGGGCCGCTTCTGCACGAAGCGCTCCAGCACGTAGGCCGCCCCGAGCGAGGAGGCCGTGTCGAGATCGACGGCGCCCGTCGCGCCGCGCGGCAGGATCGCGAGCAACTGCCCGCCCGCGGCCCGCGCGCCGCCGTTGGGGAAGAGCCGCACGCGCAGCACGAGGTTCTCGCCGGGCAGCACGCCCTTGAACGCGTAGTTGCCTGCGTCGTCCGTGAACGCGCCGAGCGGCTCGCCGCGCTCGTTCACGAGCACACGCCCCTCGCCGTCCAGCACCTCGACGAAAGCTTCAGCCAAGAATGCCTCCGCGCCCGGCCCGGCCTGGCGCAGGCCGTACTTGGTCTTGGCGACGAGCGCCCCGCCGTTGTTCGCGATGATGCCGCCGCCGTTGTTGGCGATCAGGCCGCCGCCGTTGTTCGCGATCAGGCCGCCCGTGTTGTTGCTGACGATCCCCGCGCCGTGGTCCGAAATCAGCTTGGTCTTGCCGGTCAGCTCGACGACGGTGCCCGCGCCCTGCGGGATCTTGCGCGAAATCTCGGTCGTGGCTGGCGGCAGCGGGCGGTTCGGCCGCTCGGAGTCCGTGGCTGCGCCCGCCGCCTTCGGCTTCGGCGTCGGCCGCGGCGCGTTGGCCGGCGCGGGGATGGCGCACCCCGCCGACAAGACGAGGAGCACGGTGAGCGGCCAGCGGAGGGAACGACGGGTCATGGCTGAGTTCTCCTAAAACGTCCCGCGCGGCAGGAGCTTGATCGCGTTGTTGCCGGTGTCGAGGACGTAGAGCCCCTTGGTGGGATCGATGAGCAGCATGGATGGGATCAGCAGCGAGTTGTCGGTGCCGGGCTCGTTCAGGATCGCGGTGCCCTCGCCCGCGATCGTCTCGACCATCGGCCGGCCCTCGCGCACGCCCTTTACGCGGCGGATGCGCGCGCCACGGCGGGGCACGCCCTGCAAGAACGGCGCGACGGCGCTGCCCAGGAACGTGTTCAGGCGCGCGGTGCCGAGCTCGGCGACGTAAAGCACGTCGTTCGCGTCGAAGGTGAGGCCGATCGGCATCATGAGCACGGCCTCGTCGCCCGGCACCGGCCCCGCGGGCTCCGGCTCGGAGAGGCGGGCGAGGGCGCCGAAGCCGGCCACGCCGATGAAGGCGTCGATGCGCGGATCGGGACCCGCGAGGCCGCTGATCTTGCGGATCCGGAAGTTGCCGGCGTCGCCGACGTAGAGGTCGCCTTTCGAGTCGAACGCGATGCCGAGCGGCTGGCTGAGCAGCGCTTCGCGGGCGGGCCCGCCGTCGCCCTCGTCGCCGCCCTTGTGGTCGCGGCCCGCGATCAGGTCGACTGTGTCGTCCGGGTTGAGCCGCAGCACCTGGGCGTTCTCGTTGTCGATCCAGTAGAGGCGTCCGTCCGGCGAAACGGCGCAGGAAACCGGGCGGCGCATCTGGACGGCGAGCGCGGGCGTCCGCTCGGCCTTCATCTCGCCGCGCACGCCGACGCCCACCGCCGTCGCGATCCGGCCGGTCGCGTCGACCTTGCGGATGCGCAGGTTCACGAGATCGAGCACGTAGAGGTCGTCGCCCAGGTACGCGAGGCCGGTCGGCGTGTCGAAGCTGGCGTTGGTGGCCGGGCCGCCGTCGCCCGCGAACCCCTTCGCCGTCCCGGCGAGCACCGTGAGGGCACCGCCGTCGAGGCGCTTGACCGTGTGGCCGCCGCCTTCGCTGAACACCAGCCGCCTCTCGCGATCCAGCGTCATGCCGCCCGGCGTGTTGATCGCGATGCTCAGCGCGTCGCCCTGCTGGCTCACGCCGGCCGTGCCCGCGATCGTCGCGATCGTGCCGGTCCCGTCGAGCGGCGGCGCCACCTTCCGGATGACGCCGTTGCCCATGTCGCTGATCACGAGCGCGCCGTCTGGCGCGAGCCAGAGCCCCGCCGGGGAGTTCAAGCGGGCCGCCGCGGCCGGGCCCCCGTCGCCGGCGTAGCCCGGGCCGCCGGCGCCCGCGATCGGGGAGACGGTGCCGTCGGCCGCGAGGCGGATCACGCTGTGGGCGCGCTCCTCGCTGAGCGCCACCGCATTGTCCGGCAGCGCACACAGCCGGCTGTAATCGTTGGTCGCGAACGTGACGGCGAAGGCGCTCCAGGGGCCGTCCAGGGGCCTGCGCCAAACCCGATCGCGGTCGGCGTCGAGCGCCCAGACGGCGCCGTCGTTCGTCACGGCGAGGCCGCCGAACTGGAAGTGGCCATCTGGCGCCGCTGCCTGTTGCACGGTGCCGTCGGCCGCGACGTACATGAGCCGACCTGGCCGATCGTCGTTCTTGGTGTGCTCGCCGAACCAGACCCGGCCGTCCGGGCCGACGGCGACGACCGCCGGGCCCTGCAGCGCCACCTGGGGACCCGGCCGGCCGACTGCCCCCTGGTTTTTCTCGCCGGAGCCCGCGACGAGCCGCACCTGGCCGTCCTTGATCGCGAACAGGCGGTGGGCGAGCGAATCGACCACCCAGATCGTGCCGTCCGGCCCGGTTGCGAGCGAAGCGGGCGCATCGAAGCTCACCTCGCTAACCGGGCCCTCGAGCGCGGCGGCGCTGGCCGTGCCGCCTGCGAACCGGTGAATCTTGCCATCCGGCCCGACGCGCCGGATGCGTCCGCCGCCAATCTCGCCGATGTAGAAGGCGCCCGCCGCGTCACCCGCGACCGCGATCGCCCCCGAGAGCGAAACGCTCGTCGCGGCGCGCCCCTCGCCGAGGTCCGACTGGCCGACGAGCAGCAGCGCCTTGATGCGCTCGAGGCGCTGGCCCACCGCCTGGTCGCGGGCGCGCAGATCGTCGGCGATCGCCACCAGGTCGGCGATCCGGTACGAGGGCACCTGGCCGCCGAGCAGGGCCCGCGCCGCGTTGAAGTCGCGGCGCAGCGCGTCGGCCTCGCTGGCCGGCAACCGGTCGAAGACCTCGCGGCGCTTCTGCACGAAGCGCTCGAGCACGAAGCCGGCGCCGAGCGTCGAGGCGGTGTCGAGGTCGAGCGTGAGCCCGCCGCCGCCGTGTCTGGCGAGCATCGCGAGCAGCACGCCGCCGTTCCAGAGCCGCACGCGGGCGACCAGGCCCTCGGCCGGCAGCCGGCCCTCGAAGGTGAAGGCGCCGGTGCCGTCGGTGCGCGCCATGATCGGCTTGTTCGCCGCGTCCACGAGCACCTGGCCGGCCGCGTCGAGGAACTCGATGTCGGCGTCGGCCAGCAACGCCTCGGCGCCTGCTTCAGCCTGCCGCAGCGCGTACTTGGTCTTCGCCACGAGGCCGCCGCCGTTGTTGGCGATTAGCCCGCCGCTGTTGTTCGCGACGATGCCGCCGCCGTTGTTGCTGATCAAGGATGCGCCATGATCCGAGAGCAGCTTCACCTTCCCTATCAGCCTGACGGCGATCGCTTCTTCACCGATCGGGCGTGGGGGCGCATCGAGCGCCAGGCGCGCGTCGGCTCTGGGTGCCGCAGAGGCGGCCACGCGCGCCTTCTTGGCGCCCGTTCCCCGCTGAGCGGCTGGTGCTTGCAAGTTGCAGCCCACGCAGAACGCTAGGGCGATGGCCATGATCCCCGAACGGCGCACGTCCCACCTCCGCATCCCTTCATGTACCCCCGTTCGTCGCGCCCGACGCACGCTCGCTGGACGACGTGGTAAACATGGGGGCCATCCGCCGCTCGCCACCTGGAGGTCCCCGTTGTTCCCTTTCGCGAAGGGCGTCTTGCTCGCCGTCGCCCTCGCCGGCGCCGGCTACGCGCTCGCGACGCTGCCCGTGCTCAAGGTGATCGGCACGCTGTGCGTCGCGCTGCTGGTCGGCATGGCCTGGCGGGCCACGCTCGGCGTGCCCGCGGGGTCGGGGCCCGGCATCAAGTTCGCGGCCAAGACGTTGCTGCGCCTCGGCATCGTGCTCATGGGCGCGCGCCTGAACTACGGCCTCGTCGCCACCGCCGGCCCCGGCGTGCTGGCGCTCGATCTCGCGGTCGTGGTGGTGGGCATCGCCGGCCTGGCCTGGCTGGCCATGAAGATGGGGCTGCCACGCGACCTCAGCATCCTGATGGCGGTGGGCACGGGCATCTGCGGCGCGAGCGCGGTGGTCGCGGCCGGCACGGTCATCAAGGCCAAGGAGGAGGACACCACGCTGGGCGTGGCGCTCATGGGGCTGATCGGCACGCTCGGCGTGTTCGCCTACGTGCTGGTCGGCCCCTTCCTGGGCCTCTCGCCGCGGGCGCTCGGCGTGCTCACGGGCTCGACGCTGCACGAGGTGGCGCAGGTGGTCGCGGCCGCCTTCACCTGGGGGCCCGAGAGCGGCGACATGGCGACCATGGTCAAGCTGACCCGCGTGGTGCTGCTCGCGCCGGCGTTGCTGGTGGTCGGCTGGGCCCACCGCCGCGCGACGGCTGGCGAAGGCGGGCACGTGCGGTATTCCTGGAAGGAGCCGCCGATCCCGTGGTTCGTGATCGGCTTCCTGGCGGTGGGCGGCGTGAACAGCCTGGGCTGGCTGCCGGCGGCCGCGCAGGGCGCCCTGACCCAGGGAAGCATCTTCCTCATGGCGGTGGCGATGGCCGCGATGGGCCTGAACACGGACTGGGCGATGCTCAAGCGCTCGGGCTGGCGGGCGATCGCCGCGGGCCTCCTCGGCTTCCTGGGCCTGGCGGTGATGGCCTACGCGGCCGTGCGCGGCGCGGGCCTGGGCTGAGATCGTCCGCCGGCTCTTCAACCAAACTTCCGGCAATGCCTGCTGGCAGGAGAAGATGGCCCACCTGGTGTCGATCGGGGCCTGACCCACGAGACGGCCAGGTTGACCTCGCAACGGTCCCGTGCCATGGCGTAAAATGTGGCGATGACGGGCTCCCTACCGCCGGATGCCGGCTCCGATCCCGACGCCGGCCTCGAAAGCTTCCCCGGGCGCCCGCTCAGCGAGGCGCTCGGCGCCCCGCTGGCGCCGGACCGCTTCCTCGCCGTCGCGATCCCGCTCGCCTGGGCCGTCGCCCGGATGCACCGCAGCGGGCTGATCCACCGCGATTTGAAGCCGGTCAACGTCCTCGTCGACCCGGCTTCGCACGCGGTGCGCCTGACCGGCTACGGGCTCGCGATCCGCGCGGCGCTGGAGCCGGCGGCGGTGCGCACCGCGGGGCGGATCGAGGGCACGCTGACCTCCATGGCGCCCGAACAGACCGGCCGCCTCAACCGCCCGGTCGACCACCGCGCGGATCTCTACGCGCTCGGGGTGATTTTCTACGAGATGCTGACCGGCGCCCTGCCCTGCGTCGGCGAGGATGCCGCGGCGCTGATCCACTGCCACCTCGCGCGCCGGCCGGAGCCGCCGGCCAGGCTCGTCGCGGGCCTGGCGGCGCCGCTCTCGGACCTCGTGCTCAAGCTGCTCGCCAAGGCGCCGGAAGACCGCTACCAGGCCGCGGCCGGCGTCGCCGCCGACCTCGCGCGCTGCCTCCAGCTGCTCGAAACCCACGGCATGATCGCGGCGTTCCCGCTCGGCTTGCACGACGTGCCCGAGCGCTTCGCGTTGCCGCGCCGGCTATACGGCCGCGCCCACGAGCAGGCGGACCTGCTCGCCGCCTTCGATGCGGTCGTGGACGATGGCCGGACGCGCGGCCTGCTGCTCGGCGGCGTGGCCGGCGTGGGCAAATCGTCGCTGGTGGAGGAGCTGCGGCTGCCGATCGCCCAGCGCCACGGACACCTCGCCGCGGGCAAGTTCGCGGGCCCGGTCCGCGACGTGCCCTTCGCGGCGATCACCCAGGCGCTGCGCGAGCTCACGGCACAGATCCTGGCCGAGCCCGAGGCACGGGTCGCCAGCTGGCGGGCCGCCGTGCTCGCGGCGCTGCCCGAGACGGCCCGGCTGGTGACCGATCTCGTGCCCGAGCTCACGGCCCTGATCGGCCAGCAGCCGGCCGTGCCGCCGTTGCCGCCGGCCGACGCCCGCCACCGCTTCGCGTTGACGATTCGGCGGTTCCTGGGCGCGATCGCGCAGCCCGATCGGCCGCTGGTGCTCTTCTTCGACGACCTCCAGTGGAGCGACCCGGCGGATCATGTGTTGATCGCCGACCTGCTCATCGACCCCGAGCTGCGGCATGTGCTCATCATCGGGGCCTACCGCAGCTCGGAGATGGGCCCCGACGATCCGCTCTGGCAGGAGATGGAGCGGGTCCGTGAGGCCGCCGTGGTGGTGCGGACGCTCACGCTCGGCCCGATCGCGGTGGCCGATCTGGCCGGCCTGCTCGGCGACGCGTTTCGCGCCGAGGGCCCCGAGGTCGCGGCGCTCGCGGCGCTCGTGCACGAGAAGACTGCCGGCAACCCGTTCTTCGCGCGGCGGTTGATTGGCGATCTCCACGACGAGGGCTTGATCCGGTTCGAGCCGACCGAGGGCGCTTGGCGCTGGGACCTGGCGCGGATCCGGCGGCGGGCGATCGCCGACAACGTCGCGGAGATGCTGATCGGCCAGCTCCGGCAGCTCGCCCAGCCGGATCGCGAGGCGCTCGGGCTGGCGGCCTGCCTCGGCCATGAGGCGACCTTGACGGAGCTCGCGACGGTGGCGGGCTGCGACGACCAGGCCACCTCGCTGGCGCTGGAGGCCGCGAGCCAGCGGGGCCTGGTCGTGCACGTGGGCACCTCGATCACCTTCACCCATGACCGCATCCGCGAGGCGGCCGTCGAGCTGGTCTCGGCCGCGCGTTGCACCGAGGCGAACCTGGTGCTGGGCCGCAGCCTCCTCGCGCGTGACGACGCCACGCTCGAGCTTCGCCTGTTCGAGGCGGCGCGGCGTATGAACACGGGCGCGGCGCTGATCGACGACCCGGACGAGCGCGAGCGCGCGGCGTCGGTGAACCTGCGCGCGGGCCGCCGCGCCAAGAACGCGGCGGCCTTCGACGCCGCGCGCGGCTACCTGGTCGCCGGCCTGGACTTCCTGAAGCCCGACGCCTGGGCGACCCAACCCGCCGCGACGACCGCGCTGCGCCTCGAGCTCGCCGAGGTCGACGCCCTGCTCGGGCGCTTCGACGACGCCGAGCGCACCCTCGATGAGGTGCGCGGCCGGGCGACCGAACGGCTCGACCGGGCGGCGGCCGAGCTGATCGCGATCGAGCTGCGCATCCGCTCAGGCGATCTGGCGGGTGCCCTCGAAGCGGTCCATCTGGGCCTCGCGACGTTGGGCCACCCTTTGCCCGCGAAGCCCGACGAGGGCCACGTGGCGGCCGAGATCAGGCGGGCGCTGGCGGCGCTCGGCGAGCGGAGCGACCTGGCCGTGCTCGCCCTGCCGCCGGTCTGCGACCCCGCGATCGAGATGACGATGGCGCTGCTCGCGGCCGCGCTGCCGGTCGCCTACTTCACCCATCCCGCCATGCACGACCTCATCGGCGTGCGGATCGCCCGGCTAAGCCTGGAACATGGCCTCGGCGGACCGTCGGGCGTCGGCCTGGTGCTCTTGGGGATGGCGCTCGGCGTCCACCAGGGGCGCTACCTGGAAGGCGATCGGTTCGCGCGCCTCGCGATCGCGCTGGCCGAACAGCGCGGCGCCGACGCCTACCAGGGCAAGGTCTTCAGCATCGCGGCCTCGTTCGTCTCGTTCTGGGTGCGGCCGTTCGAGGAGGACTTCGCGCTGCTCTTGCGGGCCCGGGCGGCCGCGCTGGAGGCCGGCGACGCCGCGTACCGGTGCTACATCGCGTCGCAACAGGCGTTCGTCCTCCTGCTCACCGGGGCGCCGCTCGCCGACGTGCAGCGCCAGGCCGTTCGGTTGGCCGAGGAAGGCCGGCGGATCGGCTTCGCGGCGATGGCGCCGGTCGTCGACACGCTGCGGCACTACTTGGCGACCCTGACCGGCGAGCCGTCGGACTTCGCGGGGCCGCCTGCCCTCACGCTGCCGTTCACGCACGCGCTGGACCAGATCCTGCGCCTCGAGGCCCGCTTCCTGCTCGACGACGTCGATGGCGCACTGGCCGCCGCGGAAGCCGCGAAGCCCTTGCTATGGGCCGTGGCCGCCCAGAAGCCGCTGATCATCTATCACGTCTATCGGGCGCTCGCGCTGGCACGCAGCCTTGATGCGCCGGGGGGGGCCGACCGCGCCGCGCGCCTCGCCGAGCTGGGCGAGATCGCGGCGCGCCTGGGTTCCTGGGCCGGCAACTGCCCGGCCAACTTCGCGGCGCGCCACGACCTCGTCGCCGCGGAGCTCGCGCGGCACGAAGGCCGGGACGTGGACGCGATGCGCGGGTTCGAGCGGGCGATCGCCGCGGCGCGCGGCCAGCACGATCTCCAGCTGGAGCTGGTCGGCCACCTGCTCGCGTCGCGGCATTACCGGTCGCTCGGGCTCGCGCTGCCCGCGGCGGCCGGCCAGGCGGCCGCCCGCCGCGCGGCGGAGCGCTGGGGCGCGCATGCGCTGGTCGCCCGGCTCGGCGCGCCTTCCGAGCGGGAACCGGGCGGGGCCGACCACCGCACGACCGTGAGCCTGCCCGCCGACCACCTGGACGTGCTGGCGGTCGTCAAGGCGTCCCACGTACTGGCCGGCGAGATCGTGCTCGATCGGCTGGCCGAGGCGCTCATGACGATCATGCTGGAGCAGGCCGGCGCCGAGCGCGGCTGGCTCTTCCGGGCCCGAGGCGAGTCGCTCGTCCTCATCGCCGAGGCCGACGCGGGCCCCGCGATCGCCGTCCGCCTCCAGCCGGGCCCGGCCGCGGTGCCGCAGGCGATCATCGACGTCGCACGCCGCACGCGCCAGCCGGTCGCGGTCGACGACCCGGCGGCCGAAGGCCGCTTCGCAGGGGATCCCTACTTCGCGAGCCACCGGCCGCGCGCGGTCCTGTGCCTGCCGATGGTTCGCCAGGGCCAGCTCGCCGGCCTGCTCTACCTCGAGAACAACCTGACGCCCGGCGCGTTTTCGGCCGAGAAGCTCACCGTGCTCGAGCTGCTCGCCGCCCAGGCCGCCATCTCGCTCGAGAACGCGCGCATCTACGAGGCCGAGGCTGAACGTGCGCGGGTCGAGGCGCGCGAGGCGGCGACCCGCGCGGAGCTCACGGCCGCGCGCGAGCTGGACACGGCCAAGGACGCCTTCATCAACGCCGTGAGCCACGACCTGCGCGCGCCGGTCACGGCGATCATGGGCTACGCGGAGTTCCTGGAAGACGGGCTCGGTGGGCCGCTCAGCGCCGATCAGGCGAACTTCACGGCGCAGATCCTCCACGCCGCCACGCGCCTCGGCAACATGCTCGAAGACCTGCTCGACATCGCGCGGCTGGAGGCGGGCACCTTCACGCTGCGCCCCGAGCCGATGGACGTCGCCGCCAAGGTCGAGGAGATCGTGGCGAGCTTCGTGCCGCAGCTACAGGCCGAGCGCATCACGCTCGAGTCCGACTTGGCGAGGCCGATCGAGGGCCGGTGGGACCCCGCGCGCCTCGGCCAGGTGCTGACCAACCTGATCGGCAACGCCGTGAAGTTCACGCCGGCGGGCGGGCGGATCCGCGTGCGGGCGACCATGGCGGGCGATCGGCTGCGCTGCGAGGTGACCGATTCCGGCGCCGGCATCGCCGCCGAGGACATCCCCAAGCTGTTCCGGCGGTTCAGCCAGCTCGAGGCCGGCGTGCGCAAAGGCGGGACGGGGATCGGGCTCTCGATCGTGAAGGCGCTCGTCGAGGCCCATGGGGGGATCATCGGCGTCGAGAGCGAGCAGGGCCGTGGCAGCACGTTCTGGTTCGAGCTGCCGCGTGAGACACCCGTCCAGGCCGACTGACCGTTATGGTCATTCGCGATGCCCCCGTCCCGGCGCCCGGCCCACCGGGCGAAAGGGCCCATCTGCGCGGGCCCCGTTATCTCGCCGGACCAGGCCCATGCTGCGTATTATCTGGATCACCTGGCGGCCGTCGCCGGAAAGCGTGACGCTACCGGGGGGTCTCGCGGCTTTGGCCAGATAAGACCAATTATCTGGCCTCCCCTCTCCCATGGGCGAACCGCCCCCCTGGGCAGGGGGGCGGTTCGCGAGAGGAAGGACAGGGGAAGGGGGCGGAAAACTATTCGGGCGGTCGGGCGGCCGGCTCAGACCAGGCCGCGCGTGACCTGCTGGTAGAAGCGCAGGCCCTTGCGCTCCGCGGGCTTCTTCTTCGCCCCTAGGCGCGGCGCCGGTGGCATCGGGCGGCGGGTCGAAGGCGGGACGCGGGACCAATCGCTGACCGGCGCCCAGGCCGGCACGAGGGGCTCGAAGTCGGGAATCGAGAAGTCGTCGGTCATCGGAACATCCTCCAGCAGGGACATTCCAAGGATAGGCGGCCGGTGTGACGCGCCCGTGAACCCACGTGACGCGTATGTGTACCGGGCGTCAAGGTTATTTGACGCGACTCCCGGTCGCTCGCTAGTTGCCGACCCAGTCGGCGAGCGGCATGCGCCGGCGCGAGGCGTCCGCGCCGGTCAGCGTCACCTTGCCGCCCCAATTCGTGACGCGCATCGGGCGGTACCAGCTCCACGTGGCGGTCTGCGCGGCCACGAACCAGGTACCGGGCGGCAAATCGAAGCCGGCGATGCCATCGCCCGTGGTCACGCTCTCGACGAAGTTCAGGTTCTGGTTGCCGCCCGCGCGGATGACGGCGAAGCGCAGGGCCTCGTTGCGCTTGCCCAGCCAGCCCGCGTACTTCGTGCGGTAGGCTTCCATCGCGGCCTCGCCGGCGCCGAAGCGCGCGTTGAACTCGTTGATCACGAGGTTGAGGTCGCGCGTGACCTTCTGGCACCAGAGCTGGCGCTCGTCTTCGGGCTGGAGAAAGGATTCCTGGATGTCCGTGGCGCGTTCGCCGTACTTCTTGTAGACGGCGTCGAAGCGCGGCATGATGTCGCGCAGCATCGGCGGGTCGTCGCGGTGGGCGCGCGAGAAGTCCTCGCGGAAGTGCTCGAGCTGGGCCGCGTGGACCAGGTAGTAGACGCCCCACGCGCGCAGCACCGGGATCGGCCGGTAGTTCGTGTTCGGCAACGGGGGCATCGGCTTCCACTGCTCGAAGCGCCGCTCGATTTCCGGGTAGACCCGCTCCACGTCGTAGGAGAAGGCCACCACGGGGATGCCCGGCTCGACCGGGCCATAGGCGGTCCGCAGCGTCACGTACACCGGGGAGGCGGCGGCGGGCAGGGCGGAAAAGGCGAGGAAAGCGGCCGTCATAGTGGCCAGCAACCCGGGACGCATGGGCGTTTCGACGGCTCCGAGGGGCGGGGACACCTCCTCATACCCCGGCTCGCGGGTGGGCGCACCGGCGGCGCGCCGCGGGCCGGCGGCCGGGCGGGCGTTCACGATTCTTCACCGCCGGCGGGCTGCGGTCATCCCGCGCGGCATCCGGGGTTCTCCAGCGGCCTGGCGGCCATTTCGGCGCGCTTCGCATTTTGTTACTTCTGGTGGGGGAAGCCCCGTCCCCCGCCCTACACCCCCGACCCCGAGGATCACAGCCTATGACTTTCCGCGTCCTCGTGGTCGAAGACGAAGTCACCAACATGCAGATCATCGGGATGAACCTCGCGATGATCGGCTACCAGGTCATCGAAGCCCACGATCCCGAGCTCGGCCTGGCGCTCGCCCTCAGCGAACAGCCCGACGTGATCCTGATGGACATGATGTTCAAGGGCGCGCACTTCGACGGCCTGGAGGCGATCCGCCGGCTCAAGGCGGACCCGGCGACCGCCCACATCCCGATCGTCGCCCAGACGGCTTCCGTGTTGGACTACCTGGCCCCCGAGGTGCGCGACGCCGGCGCGGCGATCCTGCTGCACAAGCCGTTCCGCCGCGCGGAGCTGGTCGAGGCGATCACGATCGCGGCGCCGCACGCCCCGCCGCCGCTCGCCAGGCTGCGGGCCGGCGGCTGCGTGCCCGCCCGGGCGTTTTTGCCGGGCTGAGCGACATGTGCATCCGTCACACCGCCGCGCGCCCCGCTCGCCTAACATAATCATCGCTGCTGACCGCCGACCGAGGACCCGCATGCTCGTCGAAACCAACGACCTGCTCACGCCACGCAACGCCGCCGACCTCGCGGGCGTGCCGCCCACGCACTTCCAGGACCACGTGCGCTGGGGCCAGATCAAGCCGTTCGTCGTGATCGACGGCCTCAGCTTCTACCACCGCAACGAGGTGCTCGCGCTGCGCAAGTTCGCCGAGACGATGGCCGGCAAGCGCCCCTCGCGGCCGCTCCCGCGCCTCCAGGACCTCTTCTAGGCGGCGAGGCTGCCCGCGAGCCCTGGATGGTATGATGGCCCCGGCCGGGAATGGCCGGGAGGCAACCATGGGCACCTCATCGCCGGGTCCGCAGCACGCGCTCGATCAGCTCGCCACGTTCATGATGGCGCGCGCGCGCGACGTCGGCGTGACCGAAGGCCAGATCCTCCAGCTGTTGGGCTTCCGGAACAGCGTCGGCCCGATCGAGACCCTCCTGTCAGGCCGCCCGGCGTCGGAGACGATCCCCGAGATCGCCCACGGCATCATGGAAGGCACCGACGCGGTCGCGAAGGCCGCGCGGCATCAGGTCGAGCAGGCGATCCCGATCGTCGTGGTCGACGAGATGAAGCCGATGCTGCGCAAGATGACGATGCTCAACGATGACGGGTTGAAGCACCTCGACATCTACCTGAACTTCCTCATCTCGCAAGGCTTCATCAAGAAGTAACGTCGTCTGCCGGGGGCGCTGGCAACGGCGGCGGATCGATCAGGCCCGGCAAGATGCTCGGATCGATCGGCACGACCGGCAGCGGCCTCACGAACGGCACGTACGGGATCGACTCGCTCTTTTCCTTGTCTGGCATCACGCTGTAGCGCCGCACGCCCCAGATGCGGCACTTGGGCCCCAGGTACTTCTCGTACTCCTCGGTGCCCGGTTTCAGCACCGCGGCCGCGATCGGCGCGAGGTCGAGATCCTTCCAGTCGACCACGTCGTCCTCCGCGAGGTTGTCGTAGGTGCCGAAGGCGATCACCACCGAGCCGTCCGGGTAGACGTCGAGCACGTTCACCGTATGGTTGACCTTGCCGTCGTCCTCCCAGTCGTAGAACAGGATGTCGCCCGCCCGCAGGTCCGCCGCGTCGACCTGGCCGGTCTCGCGGTCCCAGCCGGCCACGCCGTTGCCGTCGGCGTCGTTGACGTCCTTGGTATGGCCCTTGGCGAGGTTGTCGGCGCCGACTTCGGGCAGGAAGTAGTTGGGGCCCTTCACGTTCGGCAGGCCGCCCGTGCGCTCTGGCGTGTAGACCTGCCAGCGCTCGCCCCGCTCGCCGAGCGGGTTCGGGATGCCGGTGGCCTTGCAGAAGTCGCTGAGCAGCTTCGCCGCGAGGTCCGCGCAATCGATCTCCACGCCCATCACGGCGAGCTTGATCGTGCGCTTCATGACGAAGTCCTGGAACTCGGTGACCGCCTGTTTGCTCCATTGGCGGTTGCGCGGGTTGTCCGGCGCGGCGTCGAACCGATCGATCAGGCCGTCGCCGTCGCGGTCGGACGGCTTCGCCGGCGGCGCCTGTGGCGGAGCCGGGGGCGGCTCCTGGCGTCCGGGGGCGCCGGGGCGCGGCATGCGCAGCACCTGGCCGATGCGCAACTTCGAGGGATCGCTCCCGATCACGCCCTGGTTCAGCGCATGGATCTCCTTCCAGCGTCGCGAATCGCCGAGCACGCGCCTGGCGATCGCCGCGAGCGTGTCGCCGCCCCGCACCGTGACGGAGGTCGGCACGGTGGGCGGCAGGGGCGTGGGGCGAGGCGGGATCGGCGTGGGCATAGGCGGTCCTCGGGCGGTTGGTGGCTGGTTTGTGTCCTCTTCGGCGGTTTTGATTCACAATCGGTTAAGGTGGTGTAAAGAAACGGGGCAGCGGGCTGCAACGGGGTTAACCCGCCGTGAAGGTTTTTCGGCGGTTCCCGACCGGTTGGGGTATGATCCCCGTATGGCGCTCCCCATCAGCCAATCGGACCTCGTCGCTGGGCTCCGGGCGTTGCTCCCGGCCGATGCCGTGCTTCACCGGCCCGAGCAGCTCCTGGTCTACGACTGCGATGCTTACACGGTCGAGAAGGCCGCCCCCACGGCCGTCGTCCTGCCGTCGTGCACCGCGGAGGTGGTCGCCGTCATGCGCTTCGCCCATGCGCATGGGCTCGCCGTGATCCCGCGCGGCGCCGGCACCGGCCTCTCGGGCGGCGCGCTGGCCGAGCGCGGCGGCATCATGATCGGGCTCGCGCGCATGAACCGCATCGTCTCGGTAGACGTCGCCAACCGCCGGGCGGTGGTCGAGGCCGGGCTCGTGAACGTTCGGCTGAGCGAGGCCGTGGCGGGCGATGGGCTGCACTTCGCGCCGGACCCCAGCTCCCAGAGCGCCTGCACGATCGGCGGGAACGTGGCGGAGAACGCGGGCGGTCCCCACACCCTCAAGTACGGCGTGACGGTGAACCACGTGCTCGGCGTCGAGCTCGTGCTGCCCGACGGCGAGGTGGTCTGGCTCGGCGGCGAGACGGACGAGACGCCGGGCTACGACCTGCTCGGTGTCGCGGTCGGGTCGGAAGGGACGTTCGGCATCGTCACGCAGGCGATCGTGCGGCTCGTGCCGAAGCCCGCCGCGGTGCGCACGCTGCTCGCGGTCTTCCCTTCCGTGGACGCGGCCAGCGCCGCCGTCAGCGCGATCATCGGCGCCGGCATGATCCCGGCCGCGCTCGAGATGATGGACCAGGTGATCATCCAGGCGGTGGAGGCGGCCTTCGGGCTCGGCCTGCCGCTGGACGCGGGCGCGGTGCTGATCGTCGAGCTCGACGGCTTCGACGCCGGCCTGGACGAAGAAGCCGCGCGGGCGGCCAGCCTGCTCGAGGCCCACGGCGCGACCGAGTTGCGGCGCGCGGCCGACGCGGCGGAACGCGGCCGGCTGTGGCTCGCGCGCAAGAAGGCGGTGGGCGCCGTCGGGCGCCTCGCGCCGAGCAAGGTCACGATGGACGGCGTGATCCCGCGGACGCGCGTCGCCGAGGTGCTCGCGCGCATCACGCGGATCGCGGCCGACCACGGGCTGCGCGTCGCGAACGTCTTCCATGCGGGTGACGGCAACCTCCATCCGATCATCCTGTTCGACGAGCGCGATCCCGCCCAGGTGGCGCGCGTGCTCGCGGCCGGCGGCGAGATCCTGAAAGTGTGCGTCGAGGCCGGCGGGAGCATCACCGGCGAGCACGGCGTCGGCATCGAGAAGCGCGAGCATATGGCGCTCATGTACGGCGCGGCCGACCTCCAGGCGATGGGCGCCGTCCGGGCGGTCTTCGACCCCGAGGGCCGCATGAACCCCGACAAGCTCTTCCCGACCCGCCGCGGCTGCGGCGAGGTCACGCGCACCGTCGGCAAGGGCGGCCTGCTGTGCTGAGCGACCCGGCTACCCGGCCCGCGGCCACCCTGGCGGTGGACGGGCTCGTGCCGCGCGAGGTGATCCGGCCGACCGAACCGGCTGCGCTCGCGGCCGCGGTGGCGGCCGCCCACCAGGACGGCCTGGCGGTGGTGCCGTGGGGCGGCGGCGCGCACATGGGGCTCGGCAACCGCCCCGCGCGCTACGACCTCGCGATCGAGCTCGGCGGGCTCGATCGGGTCCGCGACCACGCGCCCGCCGACCTCACGCTGACGGTCGAGGCCGGCGCCACGCTGGCCGCCGTGCAACGGAGCCTCGCCCCGCACGGCCAGTTCCTGCCGCTCGACGCCGAGGACCCCGCGACCGCCACCATCGGCGGCCTGCTGGCCGCCGGCGTGGCGGGCCCGCAGCGCGCCGGCTACGGCACGGCCCGCGACCGCGTGCTGTGGACCGAGGTGGTGGCGGCCGACGGCGCGATCGTGCGCGGCGGGGCCAAGGTGGTGAAGAGCGTCGCCGGCTACGACCTGCCCAAGCTGCACCTGGGCGCGCTGGGCGCGCTGGGCGTGATCGTGGCGGCCTGCTTCAAGCTCCAGCCGCGGCCGGCGGCCGCCACGCTCGTGCTGATCGCGGCGGCCTCGCCGGACGCGTTCGGGCCGTTGCTCGCGGCGATCGCCGCCGCGCACCTGGCCCCGTCGGTCGCGACGATCGTGCACGGCGACCCGGCCTGGGGGCAGCCCTTCGCGCGCGGGCCCTGGGTGCTCGCGCTCGGCGCCGACGGCCCGCACGCGGCGGTGGCCTGGCAGACGGAGCAGTTCCAGGCGCTCGCCCGGGCGCGAGGCGCGGACGCCGCCTCGACCCTGGATGGCGAGGCGCAGGCCGAAGCCCGGCAGGCCTTGATGACCCACCGCGGGGCCGGTGAGGTGCGGCTGCGCCTGGTGGTGTTGCCGGATCGCTTGCCCGCGCTGCTCGCCTGGCTCGCGGCGACCCGCGTGCCGCCTGTCGCGGTGCATGCCGAGGCGCTGAACGGCGTGGTGCACGTGGCGTGGCGCGAGGTGGCGGGGGCCACGAGCTGGCGGGAGGCGGCGGCGATCGCCACCGAGCTTGGCGGTCACTGGATCCTCGAGGCCTGCCCGGCGCTCTGGAAGGCCCAGCTGGACATCTGGGGCCCGCCGCGGCCGGACCGCGCGCTCATGGCCCGCCTGAAGCACACCCTCGATCCGGCCGGGACCCTGTGCCCGGGTCGCTCGATCGGGGGATGACGGTAAGTCGAAGAAGGGACGTCCCACGATGGGAGGCAACCACGAACCCGGGTCGCTCGGCCCCGATGCCCCGCTGAGCGGGCTGTACGATGCCTGCATCCATTGCGGCCTCTGCCTCACGAGCTGCCCGACCTACCGCGAGACCGGCGATGAGGCGATGTCGCCGCGCGGCCGCATCTACCTGATCCGTGCCCTCGAAGAAGGCCGCCTCGCGCCGAGCCCCGCGGTCAACGTGCCGCTCGACGGCTGCGTGGGCTGCCGTGCCTGCGAGACGGCCTGCCCGGCCGGCGTGCGCTACGGCTCGCTGCTCGAGCAGGCCCGCGCCCGCTACGTCGAGCCCGTGCGCCCGCGCGACGCGCGGACGACCTTCTGGCGGCCGCTGATTCGCCAGGTGTTGCCTTTCAAGGGCCGCATGGGCCTCGCCATGTTGCCAGGCAAGCTTGTGCGCCGGGCGCTCGTGCGCGGCGGCAAGGCGCCCGCCTGGCTGCCCCCCGCGCTGGCCCGCCCGCTCGAGCTGCTGCCGGCCCGCCAGCCGGCGGCGCCCGCTTTGCCCGTGTGGACGCCCGCGGTGGGCGAAGAGAAGGGCGTCGTGGCCTTCCTGGAGGGCTGCGCCATGCCCGTCCTCTACCCGGCCGCGAACCACGCGACGGTGCGGCTGCTCGCCCGCGCCGGCTACCGCGTGTGGGTGCCGCGCGCGGCCGGCTGCTGCGGCGCGATCCACCTGCACGACGGCGATCTGGCGGGGGCCCGGGCGCGGGCCCGCGCGAACGTGGCGGCCTACGAGCGCCACGACGTGGCGGCCGTCGTCACCAACGCGGGCGGCTGCGGCGCCGCCCTCCACGAGTATGGCGAGCTGCTGGCCGCCGACCCGATCTGGGCGCCCCGCGCCGCGGCGCTCGCCGCCAAGGCGGTGGACCTCGCGCGTTTCCTCGCGCGCATAGGCCTGCCCGCCCCCACGCGCGCCGTGGAGGTCACGGCGACCTGGCATGATCCCTGCCACCTGGTGCACGGCCTGGGCGTGCGCACCGAGCCGCGCGACCTCGTCCGCGCCATGCCCGGCGTCCGTTACGTCGAGCTAGCCGAGGCCGACTGGTGCTGCGGCGGCGCGGGCAGCTACACCTTGCTCCAGCCCGAGATGGCGGACAAGCTCCTGGCCCACAAGATCCGCCACGTGCGCGAGACGGGCGCGCAGGTGCTGGTCACGGCCAACCCGCCGTGCTTGATGCAGATCGGCCGCGGCCTCGAGCAGGCCGGCACGCCGGTGCGCATCGTGCACCTCGCGGAGTTCCTCGACAGCTTTTACGCCTGAGGCTAGTTGGGCGCCGGCGCCGCCGCGAAATCGGGCGCCACCTGGTTGTCCTGGTGGACGCGGAACGTGCCGCGCGAAACTTCGCTGTTGTCGCTCGCGGTCACGAAGACCTCGTAGAACGCCCCGCCGTCCTCGCCCACCGCCAGCTTCACGCTGTACTTGCCGGTGGCGTCGGTCTCGACGGTGGCGGCCTGGCCGTCCTCGTCCCTTTCCAGGTCGGGGGCGAAGCGCAGCTTCACCTTGGTGGTCGTGCCGGTGACCGTGCCGGTCACGGTGAAGAACTTCGCGGGCGCCTTCGACGGCGCGATCGTGGCCGCCGCGGTCGACCCGCCGCCTGGCGCCGTCGACGCCGCCGGGGGATTCGCCAGCGAGGGCGGGCGCGGGATGACGACCCGGCTGGCGTCGCGCACGCGGGTGATCGTGAAGTTCACCGCCAGGTACAGGCGATCGATCTCGCGCGAGATGAGGTCCTCCTTGGCGGCGATCTTGTCGAGCGCGACCAGCGCGCTGTCTTTCAGGTCCTTCTCGGCGGACCAATCGCCGTCGGGGGTCGTCACCTTCGAGGGATCGAAGAACACGCCGGCGGGCAGCCCGTTTTCGAGGTGCTTGCGCAGGCGGAGCAGGAGCGGGTTGAAGTCGCGCGGGTCGAGATCCTTGAAGCTCACGCGGTAGCCCGAAATCTGCCACATGCGCATGAGCTCGCGCGCGACCAGCGTCGAGGCCACGTCGATCTTCACCTTGGTGATCTTGCCGGTATCCTCGGTGCGCGTCAGGCCGAGCAGCTGGAGCGTGCGCTCCCGCGTCTCGATGTTGGCCTCGAGGAAGAACGCGATCTTGGAGGGCACGTTCGTGAAGTAGAAGCCGCCATCCGGGTTCGTGTAGAGGCTAGGCAGCTCGGGGATCGTGCGCATGTCGTAGCCGCGCACGCTGACCAGCGCGTTCTGCACGACCTTCTCGGCCTTCGTGGGGGCCGGGGCCTGGGCCAGCGTGAACATCGGCACGCGGTACTTCGCGGCCTCCTCCTCCGCCTCGTCGATGGTCAGGCCGACGATCGTGTCGGCGCCGTTGGCGAGCGAGGCGGGCGCCGCGACCGAGCCCTCGATGAGCTGGAAGATCATCGAGTCCTTCACGACGCCTTCGCCCGAGCTGCCGCCGATGCGCGTGTCGCTGCTGCCTCCCGGAACGGCGCTGCCACTGACGGCGATCGGCGTGCCGGCGGGACAGCCCGTGCCGGCCGCGGCGGCGGCCACGACCACGAGCGTGGGGACGAATCGACGGACGGCTCTCGCGAGCGTCATGGGGAGGACCTCCAGGGGGCGCCGGGACGAGGTTCTTATACCCTCGCGGATCACTCCTTGATGACGAAGTTGACCAGGCGCCCAGGCACGACGACCTCCTTGAGGATCGTCTTGCCTTCCAGGTGGCTCGCGACCTCCTGTTTCGCCTGGTCGAGCACCAGCTCCTTGCTCGCCTCGGCGGGCATCACGATGCGCGCGCGCAGCTTGCCGTTCACCTGCACCGCGAGCTCCACCTCGGCGTCCTGGGTGAGCGCCTCGTCGTAGCTCGGCCAGGGCGCGTAGGCCAGCGACTCGCCGTGCCCGAGGCGGCTCCAGAGCTCCTCGGCGAGGTGCGGCGCGAACGGCGCGAGCAGCAGCACGAAGGTCTCGAGGGTCTGCCGCGGCAGCTTCTCCACCTTGTAGGCCTCGTTCGTGAAGATCATCATCTGGCTGATGGCCGTGTTGAAGCGCAGGCCCTCGATATCGGCGCCCACCTTCTTGATGGTCTTGTGCAGCGTGCGCTCGAGCTCGGGCGCCGAGTGGGCGCCGATCGCGGGGTTCAGGCCTTCGCCGTCCTCGGTCGCGAAGAGGCGCCACACGCGTTGCAGGAACCGGAACAGGCCCTCGACGCCCGAGGTGTTCCAGGGCTTGGTCGCCTCGAGCGGCCCCATGAACATCTCGTAGAGGCGCAGCGTGTCGGCGCCGAACTTGGCGACGACATGGTCGGGGTTGACGACGTTGCCGCGCGACTTCGACATCTTCTCGTTGTTCTCGCCCAGGATCATCCCCTGGTTGAAGAGCTTCTGGAAGGGCTCGTCGGTGGGCACGGCGCCGATGTCGAAGAGCACCTTGTGCCAGAAGCGCGCGTAGAGCAGGTGCATGACCGCGTGCTCGGCGCCGCCCACGTAGAGGTCGACGGGCAGCCAGGCGGCGAGCTTCTCCTTGTCGGCGAAGGCCTCGCTGTTGCGCGGGTCGATGAAGCGCAGGTAGTACCAGCAGGAGCCAGCCCACTGCGGCATCGTGTTGGTCTCGCGCCGCGCCGCCGTGCCGTCCGGCATGGTCACGGCGAGCCACGCCTCGGCCTTGGCGAGCGGGCTCTCGCCGGTGCCCGTCGGCTTGATCTCCTCGAGGTGGGGCAGCGCCAGCGGCAGCTCGTCCTCGCCCATCGCGACGATCGTGCCGTCCGCCTTGTGGAGCACGGGGATCGGCTCCCCCCAGTAGCGCTGGCGGCTGAAAATCCAGTCGCGCAGGCGGTAGGTGACCTTGGCCCGGCCGTGTCCGCCGGCCTCGAGCCAGCCGTTCATCTTCTGGATCGCTTCGGCCTTGCCGAGCCCGTCCAGGAACCCCGAGTTCACGTGCGGGCCGTCCTCGGTGAAGGCGGCCTGGTCGAGGTCGCCGCCCGCGAGCACGCGCACGATCGGCAGGCCGTAAGCCTTCGCGAACTCCCAGTCGCGCTGGTCGTGGCCGGGCACGGACATGATCGCGCCGGTGCCGTAGGTCGCGAGCACGTAGTCGGCGATCCAGATCGGGATGGGCTGGCCGTTCGCGGGGTTCACGGCGTAGGCCCCGGTGAACGCCCCGGTCTTCTCCTTGGCGAGGTCGGTGCGCTCGAGGTCGCTCTTGTTGGCCGCCTGCGCGCGGTAGGCGGCGATCGCCTCACGCTGCTCGGGCGTGGTGACGGCGTCGACGAGCGCGTGCTCGGGGGCGAGCACGGCGTAGGTCGCGCCGAAGAGCGTGTCCGGCCGCGTCGTGAACACCGTGAAGGTCTCCGCGTGGCCCTGCACCGCGAAGGTGATCTCCGCGCCCTCCGAGCGGCCGATCCAGTGGCGCTGCATCTCCTTGATGCTCTCGGGCCAGTCGAGGCCCTCGAGGCCGCTGAGCAGCCGCTCGGCGTACAGGGTGATCTTGAGGACCCACTGGCGCAGGTGGCGCTTCTCGACCGGGTGGCTGCCGATTTCGCTGAGGCCGTCCGTGATCTCCTCGTTCGCCAGCACCGCGCCCAGCGCCGGGCACCAGTTCACGCTCATCTCGGCCTCGTAGGCGAGGCCCTGCTCGTAGAGCTTGAGGAAGATCCACTGGGTCCAGCGGTAGTAGTCGGGGTCCGCCGTGCTGATCTCGCGGTCCCAGTCGTAGGAAAGGCCCAGGCTCTTGATCTGGCGCCGGAAGTTGTCGATGTTGCGCTTCGTGATGACGGACGGGTGCTGGCCGGTCTTGATCGCGTGCTGCTCGGCCGGCAGGCCGAACGCGTCCCAGCCCATCGGGTGCAGGACGTCGAAGCCCTTCATGCGCTTGTAGCGCGAGACGATGTCCGTGGCCGTGTAACCCTCCGGGTGGCCGACGTGCAGGCCGTCGCCCGAGGGGTACGGGAACATGTCGAGCACGTAGTACTTCGGCTTGGTGGGCAGGTCGGGCGTCTTGAAGGTCTTGTTCGCGTCCCAGTATTGCTGCCACTTGGGCTCGATGCTGGCGGGGTCGTACTTGGCCATGAAGCGGTTCTCCGATAAGGTCGACCCGCCCATGCTACCAGGTACAGACCTTCCTGTTCACCCAATTGGTAGCCGCAGGCGCTCAGGTACAGACCTTCCTGTTCACCCAAGTGGTAGCCGCAGGCGCTCAGGTACAGACCTACATGTTCATCCAGCCGGGAGCCGCAGGCGCCATCCCGGGGCGCATGCCGAGCGGCATCTGCTCGCTGGCCACGGGCCCGGCCACACGCAGCGCGCGCGCCCAGGCCGCAAAGTCGCCGCTCGCGATCCGGCGGGCCGCAGCTCCACCCACGAATCGCGCGCGCGCCGCCGGCTCGAGCGTGGCTGCCGCCGTCTCGAAGGCCTCGCGGGCCTGGTCCGCGAGCGTGCGCGAGGACTGCGCGAGCGGCGCCGCCGCAGCCAGGCCGAAGCGCGCCTGGGCCTCGAGCAGCGGCCTGCCCAGCTCGCCCGCCTCGCGTGCCGCGCGCGTGAAGTGGCCAGTGGCGTCGGTGCCCTCGGCCAACGCGGCCTCGCCGAGCAGCAGCGTGAGCGCGACGACCCGGCCGCGCACGCCCAGCTCATCGGCGATCGCGAGCCCGGTCTCGGCTGCCTGGCGGGCCTCGGCGACCTTCGAGGCGGCCAGCGCGACCCGGGCGCGGGCCTCGAGCGCCTGAACGAGCTGGGCGCGCCGGCCGGCCTGCTCGGCCAGCGCCACCGCCTGGTCGGCGGCAGCCGCGGCGAGCTCGAGCTCACCGGCGAGCGCCCGCAGCACCGCGTCACAGGCGGCCTGTGGCGCGGCAGGCTCGAAGTTGCGGGTCTCGGTGATCAGGCTGGCGAGCGCGTCGCAGGCCGACCGCGCGTCAGCGAGCTGGCCGCCTGCGATCATGGCCTCGAGCTGGATCGGCAGCACCACGGCCTCGATGTAACGGTTGCCGATCTCGCGGGCGATCGCCGTCGCCTCGTCGAGCCGAGCGAGGCCGCCGCCGAGATCGCCGACCGCCGCCAGGGCGCCGCCCTCGATCCCGAGCGCGCCGCTGGCCGCGAACTTGTTCAAGATACGGGTCGCCGCCTCGTTGCAGGCCGCGGCGAGCCGCCCGGCCTCGGCCGCCTCGCCGAGCTCGAACGCCGTGAGCGCGAGGTTGAGCTTGGCGAACACGCCGGCTTCCTCGAGGGCGCACGCGTCGCACAACCTGTCGACATGTTGGAAGACCTCGCGCGCACCGCGGTGGTCGCCCAGGATGTGGAGGGCGTTGCCGAGCAGGTCGTAGGCATTGTTCTGGCCGATCTTGTCGTCCAGAACGACCAGCTGGTCGATCGCCGCGCGCAGGTGGGCCATGCCGGCTTCGATGCGCGGCGGCGTGGAATCCATGTAGATGTAGCCGAGGTAGCTCTCGCCTTCAGCGACGAAGACCGGCAGCTCGGCGGCCCGGGCCCGCTCGAGGCTGGCTTCGGCGTACGCGAGGCTGCCCGCCTTGTCGCCGGTGAACAAGCGGATGCGCGACTCGGTCTGCAAGGCCCGGACGGCGGCGGTGTCGTCGCCCGTCGCCTCGGCCACCGGCACGGCCCGCCGGCAGTCGGCGCTGGCTTCCTCGTACTGGCCGTTGATCTGGCGCAGCTTGGCCCGCGAGACCAGCAACGAGGCGAGATCTGCGGCGCCGAGCGCCTCCGTGATCGCGACGGCCTCGTCGTACAGCGCGAGCCCCGCGTCCGCGTTGCCTGCGCCGCGCTCGAGATCGCCGAGCGCGACCAAGTAAGGCAGGCGCGTCTCCCCGCGATCCGGGACGCCGCGCGCGAGCGCGAGGCCGGCCGACAGCCAGCGACCGGCGGCCGCACGGGCGTATAACGCCTGGTAGCGCGTGCCGGCGGCCAGCGCATAGCGCAGCGAGGCCCGATCGTCGCCCGCGGCGGCCGCATGGTCGGCGAGCGCCGCGACCAGCCCGAGCGGCGCTGCCGGCAGCGGCTGGCCGCCCAGCCTGCGCTCCAGGGCGTGGAGGATCATGCCGTGCAGGAATACGCGTTCGTCCGCGGGGATGTCCGCGGCGAGGATTTCGAGAATCTGGTCGTGGGTGAAACGGTAGCGGCCCTCGCCCTCCAGCTCGACGATGCGCGCCTCGCGCAGGGCCTCGAGCGCGCCGAACAGCTCCTCTTCCTCGAAGGCCGCGACCTCCTTGAGGAAGTCGATGTCGAAGGCCTGGCCGAGCAGCCCGCCCACCTGCGCCAGCGTGCGCGAGACTTCAGGCAGCGCGGCCAGGCGGCCCGTGAGCAGCGACGCCACGTCCACCGGCGCCTCGTCCGCGAGCAACGCCGCGTCGGCGTTCCAGCAGCCGTTCTCCTTGCGCAGGCGGCCCGCGCGCACGTGGTGGTCCAGCAGCTTCTCGACGAAGAACGGGTTGCCGCCGGTCAGGCGCTCGACCTCGCCGACGAAGCCTTCGTCCGGCCGGCTGCCGAGCATGGCGGCGAGCATGGCGCCGAGCGCCACGTGGCCGAGCGGCGCGACCCCATGCTGCTCGAGCGAGTGGGCCCACTCGGTGTCGGCGTCTTCGGACCGGCGCGAGGTGAGCACGAGCAGCGCCGGCCGCTCGCGAAGGGTGCGGGCGAGGTGCGCCGCGAGCTCGATGCTGAGCGGATCCGCCCAGTGCCAGTCCTCAACCACCATGATCGCCGGCCGGTGGGCGGTGAGCGCCTCGAGCACGTCGGCGATCGCGCCCTGCAGGCGGTGCTTGTCGCGCGAGGGCGAGTCCAGCTCCGGCGCGTGCGCGACGTCGAGCTCGGGCAAGAGGCGCATGAGCGCCGGCGCATGGCGGTCTAGCACCTCGGCGGCGTGCTCGCGGATCGCGGGCAAAAGGTCGCGCAACACGCTCACGAAGGGGGCGTAGGGCGTGGTCTGGCGTTGCGAGCGGCCCGCGCCGATCGGGATGCCGGCGAGCTGGGCGTGGCAGCGCAGCTCGTGGATCAGGCGGCTCTTGCCGACGCCCGCCGGCCCGTGGAACAACAGGGCGCCCGCGTTGCGGCCCGCCGCGAGCGCGGCCAGCGCCGCGTCGAGGCGTGCGACCTGGTCCACGCGGCCCTGCATCGGCGAGGCCAGCAGGCTGCCGCCGAGGCCGGGCGGCGGCTCGACGCCGAGCGCCTCCAGCACCTCGGCCGCCGATTGGGGGCGGGCCGTCGGCTCCTTCGCGAGCAGCTGCATGATTAAACGTTCGACGTCCTCTGGGATGCCGGCGCGCAGGCGCGAAGGCGGCGTCGGCGGCTCGACCACGTGGGCGCGCAGCACTTCCTGGGGCCGGTCCGCAACGAACGGCGGCCGCCCCGCGACGAGCTCGTAGGCCAGGCACCCCAGGGCGTAGAGGTCCGCGCGGCCATCGACCGGGCCGCGCTGGATCACCTCCGGGGAGAGGTAGCCGATGGTGCCCGCGATCAAGGACCCGCTGCGGCCGGCGTAATCCATGAGGCCGTAATCCATCAGCTTGACCACGCCGTCCGGTTGCAGGCGCACGTTCGCGGGCTTGAGGTCGCGGTGGACGAAGCCGAGCGCGTGGACGTAGCCGAGCGCGAGGGCGAGCTGGGCGATCACGTCGCGAAACCGCTCCGGCTCGAGCGGTGCGATCTCGTCGAGCCCCTGGCCCGGCACGACTTCCATCGTGAAATAGGGGCTGCCGTCCTCGAGCACGCCGTAGTCGTAGACGCCACAGCAGTTCGGGTGGCGCAGCTGCGACATCAGCCGGAATTCCTGCTTGAAGTGCAGGAGCAGCTTCTCGGTGTTCGCGAGCTCGCGCTTGATCTCCTTGAGCGCGACCTCCACGCCCGTCGATTCGTCCTCGACCAGCCAGACCGACCCCATGGCGCCCGCGCCGAGCGAGCGGATCGTCCGGTAGCGGTTGGCGAAGAAGGACGTGGGCATGGGGACGCGAGCAGCCGTGCGAACAGGGGCGAAGTCGCTGGTTTCATACCTCTCCCGGCCGACTTCCAACCGGGGGCGAGGCGTTTCGCCAGATAATAAAGATTATCTGGCGAAAAACATTGGGCCACCGACCTCGCCAGCCGGAGGTGGTGTCCGCGGCCGGCGCGCACTATCATGTCTCGACGTTCCGACCCTGGAAAGGATCGCGCCATGCCCGAAGCCGTCATCGTCGCCGCCGTCCGCACGCCCATCGGGCGCTATGCGGGCGCGCTCAAGGATGTGCGGCCGGATGACCTCGCGGCGCTCGCCATCAAGGCCGCCGTGGCGCGCGCCGGCATCGATCCCGCGTCGATCGAGGACGTGATCTTCGGTTGCAGCAACCAGGCCGGCGAGGACAACCGCAACGTCGCGCGCATGGCGGCGCTGCTGGCCGGCCTGCCGGTGGACGTGCCGGGCCAGACCGTGAACCGCCTTTGTGGCTCGGGCTTGCAGGCGATCATCACGGCGGCGCACGCGATCCAGGCGGGCGCCGGCGAGGTCTTCGTGGCGGGCGGCGTGGAGTCGATGACGCGAGCGCCGCTGGTCGCGCTCAAGCCGGAAGGGGCCTTCCCGCGCGGCGACCAGGCGCTCGTCGACTCGACCATCGGCTGGCGCTTCACCAACCCGCGATTGGCCGCGGCCTACCCGCCCTACAGCATGGGCGAGACGGCCGAGTGGGTCGCCGTGCGCTGGGGCGTCTCGCGCGAGGACCAGGACGCCTTCGCGCTCGAGAGCCAGCGGCGGGCCGGCGAGGCGATCGCCGCCGGCCGCTTCAAGGACGAAATCGTGCCCGTCTCGGTGCCCGCCGGCAAAGGCGAGACGCGCCTCGTGGACACCGACGAGCACCCGCGCGAGACCTCGCTCGCGAAGCTCGCCGCGCTCAAGCCGGCCTTCGTGAACGCCAGCGGCCAGGCCAAAGGCGGCGGCCCGGCGACGCCGACCGGCACGGTCACGGCGGGCAACGCCTCGGGCATCAACGATGGCGCGGCGGCGCTCGTGGTGATGAGCGACGCGCGCGCGCGCGCCCTCGGCCTCGTTCCCCTCGCGCGCGTGGCGGCGAGCGCGGTCGCCGGCGTGGACCCGGCGGTGATGGGCATCGGCCCGGTGCCGGCCACGCGCAAGGCGGTCGCGCGCGCGGGCATCACGGTGGCGGACCTCGACGTGGCCGAGCTCAACGAGGCCTTCGCGGCCCAGGCCTTGGCCTGCATGCGCGATCTCGGGCTCGACCCGGCGCGCGTGAACCCCAATGGCGGGGCGATCGCCCTCGGCCATCCGCTCGGCGCCTCGGGCGCCAGGCTCACGACGACGCTGCTCTACGAGCTGCGCCGCCGCGACGCGCGCTGGGGGCTCGCCACCATGTGCGTGGGGGTGGGCCAGGGCATCGCGGCGGTCTTCGAGCGGCCGCGGGGCTAGGCGCATGCGCGCCATGCTGGTGGCCCTGGCTCTCGCCGCCGCGACGTCTACCGAAACGATCCTCGACGACGCCGGCCGGCTGAGCGCCACGCGCGTGGCCTCGGTCGTCACCCTCGCGGCCGACCCCGGCGAGGCCGAGCGGACGCTCCGTGCGACCCTGGCCGCGGCGGCGGCCGACGGCCGGCCCGTCTCGATCGGCGGCGCCCGCCACTCGATGGGCGGCCAGGCGCTCGTGGCGGACGGCATCCACGTGGATACGCGGAAGTTATCGGCCATGTCCCTCGACCCCACCCGTGGGATCCTTCACGTCGGCGCCGGCGCGCGCTGGGCGGCGATCGTGCCGTACCTGGACGCCCGCGGCTTCTCGCCTGCCGTGATGCAGAGCTACAACGACTTCAGCGTCGGCGGCTCCCTCGGCGTGAACGCCCACGGCTGGCAGACCGGCAAGCCGCCCATGGCGGGCTCGGTCGAGGCCTTCCGGATCATGACCGCCGACGGCCGCGTCCGGCGCGCAAGCCGCCAGGAGAACCGCGAGCTCTTCGCGCTCGCGCTCGGTGGCTACGGCCTCTTCGGCGTGATGCTCGACGTCGAGCTGCGCGTGATCCCCAACGAGCGCTACGCGCTCGCGCGGGAGCAAGTCGCCCCCGCAGGGTACGCCGCCGCGTTCGCGCGCCGGGTGGCCGCCGACCCTGCGGCCGGGATGGCCTATGGGCGCCTGTCCGTGGCGCCGGGCAGCTTCATGCGCGAGTGCATCCTCAACGTGTTCACCCGCGTGCCGCTCGGCGCCGGCGAGGCGATCCCCGCGCTCACGCCGGCGGACGGCTCCGCGAGCGACTTCACGACCTGGCTCATCCACCGCCAGGCCGAAGCGGGGGCCTGGAAAGACTTCCGATGGGCGCTCGAGAAGCTGGTCGAGCCGCAGCTGAGCACCACCTACACCAACCGCAACCAGCTGCTCAACGAGGGCACTGCGCGGATCGCCAACACCAGCGAAGGCTCCACCGATCTGCTCCACGAGTACTTCGTGCCGCGCGATCGCTTCGCCGAGTTCGTCGCGCGCTGCCGGGAGATCGTGCCGCGCCACCGCGCGAACCTCCTCAACGTCACGATCCGCGACGTCGCCCGCGACGACGACACCTTCCTGCGCTACGCGCCCGAGGATCTGTTCGCGCTGGTCATGTACTTCCGCCAGCGCCGCGATGCCGACGGCGAGGCGCGGATGGCCGCGCTGACGCGCGACCTGGTGGACGCCGCGCTGGCCTGCGGCGGGCGTCACTACCTGCCCTACCGGCTCCACGCGACGCTCGGCCAGTTCGATCGCGCTTACCCTCAAGCCGCGCGTTTCTTCGCCCTCAAGCGCCGCTACGATCCGGGCGAGCGCTTCCAGAACGCGCTCTACCTGCGCTACGGCCGCCCCTGAGGGTCACCGCCCGGCCGCGGCGAACCCCACGTCCGGCCAGAGCAGGAAATCGCCGTCCCGCCGGAACGGCGGCGGCCAGGCCCCCGGCCGCGAGGCCCGCCGGTGCCGTTGGTCGTCGCCGTCCGGCCCGATGCTGGACAGCATCCACCCGTCCCAGCCCAACGGGCGCGTGGGGCCGTATGGATCGGCCGGCACGGCGGGCAGCCAGGTCGGCACCAGCGCCTGCAGCGTAATCGGATACCCGCCGTGCCTGCGCCGGTACAGCTCCGCGGCGAGGCCTATGCGCAGCGCGTCGAAGCGGGCCTCGGCGCAGAGCACGCGGTGCGCCCAGTCGGCGATCGGCATCGCCGCGCCGTGGCTGCGCGCGAGCCCGTCGATCGGATGCATCATGTACGCGACCGGCTGCGCCGCGAGCGAGGGGTAACGCTTCGCGACCTCATGGTAGGCGTCGAAGTCGCGCCGCGCCACGGGCGCGATGCGGGCGTCGGCCACCCGCGCGGCACCGTCGCGGAGCCGCGCGAGGAACGGGCGAACCAGCCACTGCCAGCGCGCCTCGAAGCGATCCTCGCCGGTCTCGAGGCCTTCGGGCAGCAACGCATGGTCGCGGTGCCCCCCCAGCAGCGCCTCGAGCGGGATTTCAAGCGGATCGAGCGCGTTCAGCCCACGCAGCAGGCGCGCGAGATCGGCCTCGGGCAACGCGAAGAGGCGCGATCGCTCGGCGCGTTCCGCGTCGTAGGCGGATTCGGCGACCGCAGCGCCCAGCTCGGACACCGACGCGGCTTCCTGCGGCGCCCACATCGCCCGCCGCGCCAGGCCGAGCGCGTCGACGAGCCGATCGGGATCGGGCCGGCCGCCCGGGCCGCCGATGCGGAACGCCACGACGGTGAGCCGTCCGAGCTCGAGGAAGTCCTCGACCTGGGTTTCGAGCAGCTCGCCGCCGTAGTCGCCCGTGGCGCGGAATTTCGGCCGGCGGGAGGCCGCGCGCACCTGGGCGAGCGCGGCGCGGTTCAGGCGGACGACCTCGCCCATGGTCGCGGGCACCGGCTTGCTGTCGAACGAGGCGTTGAGCAAGCGCCGGGACCAGTTCTCGCGATCGCCGGGCGGGAAGACGACCACGTCGCCGAGGCCGGTGTACGGCATCGCGTTGTCGGCATTCGCGACGAACGTGCGCGGCGGGACGGGCCGTGGCGCGAGCAGCGGGAACTCCGGCGCCGTGGCGTACCAGGTGGCGACGAGCCCCAACACGAGCGAGCCTGCGAGCCAGCGGCCCCAGGGCTTGCGTGGCTCGGGCTCCGCTGGAAGCTTGCTGACCGCCCGGCTCACCGGTCGGGCGGGGTGCCGGCGTAGCCGACCACGGCGAGATCGCCGGATCGCCCGATGCCATACAGCACGTAACGGTTGGTGGCGACGTCGTGATCGTAGATCCAGGCGCCCCACGTGCGGGCGTCGAAATCCTCGTCGGACGTCGGCAGGCGGCCACGGCCGAGCACCGTGCCGACGGCTGTGGGCACGCCGATGGCGGCCACCAGCGGGGCGGCGATCGCCACCGTGCGGACCTGCCGGATCCCCTCGGGCCAGGCCGGCGAGGCCGGCAGGTCGGCCTCGGGCAGGTAGGTCACGAGCTCGACCGGGAACTGGTGGGTCGGCGGGTACCGGCCGTCATGGGTGGCGGCGAACGTCGCGAGCGCGCCCTGGATGGTGCGGCCGGCCGCGGCGAGCCACGGCTCGGCGGCCGGATCGTAGGTCCGGCGCGCGGCCGGCGCCGGGTCGGGGGCGGGTTGCCGGGCCTGGCTCGCCGCACAGCCGGCCAGCGCGAGGCAGGCCAGCAGGGCGGCGGCTAGCGGGCCGTGAAGCGCCACCACGGCCGATCCTTCGGGGTCTCGTCGGCACCGCGAGCGCCGGCGGGCTCGGCGGGGCGATCGCCCGCCAGGCGGGCCAGCTCGGCCAGGCCGTCGGCGTTCTGCCGGAAGAGCCGGAAGAACTCCTGGCCTTCCACCGCCTCGCCAGGGCCGGGCATCTCGAAAAGCATCCGCGGCGCTTCGGCCGTGACCCAGGCGGGCAGGGGCTCGGCCTTCGCGTCGGCCGCGGCCACGAGCACGGCGAGGTCCGGCAGCTCGTCGATCGGCGAGGGCGGGATGGCCGCGAACGCCAGCGGGCCAGGCACGCTCGGGCGGGTGGCGCGGGCCGGCCTTTGGCGCGGCTGCGGGGCTGCGGGCGCGGCTGTGGCTGCGGGGGCGGCTGGGACGCGGCTGGTGACAGGCTCGGGCGCCACGGGCGCGACAGCCGGCTGGCCGTCGATCGTCACCCGCGCATCGCGGCGGGCGAGCCAGGCCTCACGGCGGTCCTGGCGGGGCTTGACCGCCGGCAGCGGCAGCCGGCCGAGCCAGGCCGCCAGGCTGGCGATGCCGGTCGGGCGGCCGGTGGCGGGCCGGGGCTTCACCTTGGGGCGCGGGGTGGTGCGGGGGTCCATCGGCGTGACCTTTCTGGGCGCGGCGGCCTGGTGCCGCCAATTGCCCGTTATGTTACGCCGATGGCCCGGCGGGGGCTGTGCGATCCGTCACCGGGTCGCGTCACGAAGTCCACGCGCCGCGGTTTTCCATCGATAACGGCCCGGTGCGCGCGATCACGCTTCGGCGGATGCCAGGGTGACTCCGGGGCGGCCGGCTTCCGATGGACATGTACCCCCCGCTCGTGGACAATGCCGACGGAAACTCGTATTGAAAGGACGGCTACACGATGAGCGTGACGCTGGAGAACCAGACCTACTCCCTGTGGATCAACGGCGAGAAGGTGCCCGGCAAAGACGGCGCGACCCTCGAGGTCCGCAACCCGCACGACGACTCGGTGCTGGCGGCGGTGGCGGTGGCCGCCGAGGCCGACGTCGATGCAGCGGTCAAGGCCGCACGCACGGCCTTCGAAGGGACCTGGGCCAAGGTCTCGGCGCCGAAGCGCGCGAAGATGCTCGGCAAGCTCGCGGACCTCATCCGCGCGAACGCCGACGCGCTCGCCGAGCTCGAGACGCGCAACACCGGCAAGCCGATCAGCGCCTCGAAGGGCGAGATGGCGCATGCCGCCGACGTCTTCGACTACTACGCGGGCATCGCGGGCAAGGTTCAGGGCGCGACGATCCCCACCTTGCCGAACTTCATGAGCTACACCACCTGGGAGCCGCTCGGCGTGTGCGCGCTGATCATCCCGTGGAACTTCCCGATCGTGATGGCGGCCTGGAAGCTCGCGCCGGCGCTCGCGGCGGGCAACACGTGCGTGCTCAAGCCCTCGGAGCTCACGCCGCTCACGGCGCTGCGCCTCGCCGAGCTTGCGGCCGAGGCGGGCATCCCGGCCGGCGTGCTGAACGTCGTGCACGGCCCCGGCGAGACCGTCGGCGCCTATCTGTCCGGCCACCCGGGCGTCGACAAGATCGCCTTCACGGGCGGCACGGACACCGGCCGCGCGGTCATGGCGGCAGCCGCCAAGGGCATCAAGCGCGTCACGCTCGAGCTCGGCGGCAAGAGCCCCGGCCTCGTGTTCGAGGACGCGAACCTCGAGGAGGCGGTGGCGGGCTCGCTCTACGCGATCTACGACAACTGCGGCCAGGCCTGCAACGCGCGCAGCCGCGTGTTCGTCCATGAGGCGATCTACGACGCGTTCGTGCAGAAGTTCGTCGAGAAGGCCAACGCGATCAAGGTCGGCGACCCGATGGATCCCAAGACCCAGGTGGGCGCCTTGATCTCGCGCGAGCACTGGGAAAAGGTCCACAGCTACGTGCAGCTCGGCCAGCAGGAAGGTGCCGTGCTGCTCACCGGCGGGGCCAAGCCCGAAGGGCTCGAGGGCGGCCACTTCTACCGGCTCACGGCGCTCGGCGACGTCACGAACGACATGCGCGTCGCCCAGGAAGAAATCTTCGGGCCGGTCGTCGTGTTCATCAAGTTCAAGGACGAGGCCGAGGCGATCAAGCTGGCGAACGACAGCGTGTACGGCCTCTACGGCACGGTCTGGACGCGCGACGTCGGCCGCGCGATGCGCGTGGCGGGCAAGATCAAGTCCGGCTCGCTCACGATCAACACGCCCTTCAGCTCGTTCCTGGGCGTGCCGTTCGGCGGCTCGAAGCAGTCCGGCTTCGGCCGCGAGCTCTCGCTCGACACGATCAAGCAGTACATGGAGGAGAAGAGCGTGCTGGTGTACACCGGCGAGCGCGTCATGAATCCCTTCGGCGTCTAGCAGCCGAGCATCTGGGAGGGGCGGAGCCGTCGAGGCCCCGCCCCTCTTGCTTTACCGGCGTTCGAGCGGGTGTGATACCATAATAGACGGGCCCGACGGAGTCGACGGCGATCCCTTGCCAGGGCCCCGCACCACGGGAGCTCGTCCCCATGCCCTTATTCAACCCGTCCTTCGCGACGCGCACGGACAACGTGAACCCTTCGGTGATCCGCGAGATCCTGAAGGTGGTCGCCCAGCCCGACATCATCTCGTTCGCGGGTGGCATGCCGGCGCAGGACCTGTTCCCGTACGACGCGCTCCAGGCCGCGGCGAACGCGGCCTTCGCGTCGCCGGACAAGGCGCTCAAGGCCTTGCAGTACGGCGCGTCAGAGGGCTATATGCCGCTCCGCCAGATGCTCGCCGAGCGGCTAACGAGCGAAGGCATCGACATGGAGGGCAACCAGATCCTCCTCACGACGGGCTCGCAGCAGGGCATCGACATGATCGCCAAGGCCTTCCTGAACCCGGGCGACGAAGTCGTGGTGGCCAATCCGACCTTCCTGGGCGCGCTGCAATCCTTCGCGAGCTACGAGGCCAAGTTCGTGACCGTGCCGATGGACGAGCACGGCATGAAGATCGAGGCGCTCGCGCGCATCCTGGAGCGCCGCAAGCCGAAGTTCATCTACGCGATTCCGACCTTCCAGAACCCGACCGGCATCAGCATGACCGAGGCCCGCAAGGCGGAGCTTTACGCGGTCGCGCGCCTGCACGGCGTGCCGATCATGGAAGACGATCCCTACGGCGACCTGTACTTCGGGCCCGACCGGCCGACGACCCTCAAGTCGATCGACCAGGACAACGGCGTGATGCTGCTGCGCACCTTCTCGAAGATCCTCGCGCCCGGCCTGCGCGTGGGCTACGCGGTGGTGCCGACCGAAGTGATGACGCGCCTGTTGCCGATCAAGCAGTGCAACGACCTCCACACCAGCGCCTTCACCCAGCTGATGATCCATGAGTACATGGCGACCGGCGCGCTCGACGGGCACCTGGCGCACCTGCGCGAAGTGTACCGCCGCCGCCGCGACCTCATGCTCGACGCCCTGCAGCGTTACTTCCCCGAAGGCTGCGAGTGGACGCGGCCGGAAGGCGGCCTCTTCATCTGGGTCACCCTGCCGCGCGGGCTCTCGGCGGCGTCCCTGCTCGAGGAGGCCGTCGCGACCCAGAAGGTCGCCTTCATCCCTGGCCAGGCCTTCTACGCGCACGGCGGCAGCGAGAACACCTTCCGCCTGAACTTCTCGAACGCGTCGGAAGACCAGATCGGCGAAGGCATCAAACGCCTGGGGGCGGTTCTTCGTCAGGCGCTGCCGGAAGCGACGCTGGCCTAGCGACCAGCTTGGATTTCCGCCAGAAGTCGACGACGACGACCAGCAGGAAGAGCGCGATCAGGGCCAGCGTCACGGCGCGGTGGTCAGGCATGACCCCAGTCTACCCGGCCCCGGCCCCGATGCTTCCCTCGGCGGTGCTTCAGGCCAGGTGCTTCACCATCGGCAGGCGATCGCCCTCGCCGGTCTGATGGAAGCCGAAGCGCTCGAAGAGGCGGTTGTGGTCCAGTTCCCGGCCCACGGTCGCCGAGATGTTCGTCGAGCCGAGGGCCGTGCCGACGGCCTCGACCGCCTGGACCAGCCGGCGGGCGACGCCCGTGCTGCGTGCCTCGGCCTTCACCGCCACATGGGTGATGCGCAGCGTGCCGCGCTCCCAGCGGTAACCGATCGCGCCGACCGGCTGCGAATCGCCGGCCTGGCGGCCGCGGAACGCCACGAAGAAGGCCATCCCGCCGCGCATGACGGCGCGGACGTCATCCACGCCGGTGATGCCGGGCGGCAAACGGCGGCGGTTGCCGTCCGCAGCGGCGCGAAAGACTTCAAACACGACCTCGGCCTCGCGGCAGGTCAGGACCGTGATGAATCGCTGACTAACGTCGGCGCGGTTGGGGTGCATCATTGGACCTCCAAGGGGGCTGCGTCGATTTGCTTAAGATTTGTTCATTATAGCCTAGAACGCCACGCGAGCCCCGCCCATGATCGATCCGACGGCGTCCTTCGTGCAATCCGTACAAACTACAGGACGAGAAAGGCGGCGGGGCCCGCAGGACCCCACCGCCTTTCGTCGGGAACGGGCGCTAGACGGCCTTGGCCTCCATCGCGGGATCGGAATCGGTCCAGCCGAGCTTGGCGAGCTTCTGCTCCGTGTGGAACGGCAGGCTGATCTTCGGCTTCTCGCTGACGCGCTGCTTGAAGGACTCGAGCTCGCGCTCGGTGGCGAGCGCGTTCTGCATCATCACCTCGTAATCCGAGAGCTGGCGATCCAGCTCCTCGCGGGTGACCTGCAACTGGCCACGCAATTGCTCGACTTCCTGGTTGAGCAACTCGGTGTAGGCGTCCTGATCGGCGATCTTGCCCTGCTGCTCGTCGACCTTCTTGAGCAGGAACTCGATCACCGCCTCGGGATCGCGCTCGCGCGCTACGGGAACATCGGCGCCCGGTGCTACGCCCTCGCCGTGCTCGAGCCAGATGACCGGCGGCTCGGCCGTGATCGCCTCGGTCGGGTTGGTGTCGGGGGACGGAAACGCGCCTTCGAACATGGCGGGGCCTCCTGGTTTCATTGATAACTGCGTGGACCACCCCACGCTACACCCCGCGACCCGCCGCCGTCTGGGACCACGATCACAACGTAACGCCGACGCCCGCCGACCCAAGAAATCCCATCCCGCAAGGCGCTATTCGTCTTCCTCGATGCGCTCCTCGGGCGGGAGCTGCGCGACCATCGCCCGCAGGTCGAGGCCCTCGTCGAGCCCGCCCAACAGCCGCTGCAGCTCGAGGAACCGGGCCTCGGCGAGATCGCGTGTCGGGTACATCCAGTAGCGGGCGGTGCCGTACACGTCCCAGCCGGCCTCCTCGAACGTCACGGCCACGCAGAAGCGGTCGGTCTCGGGGTGCTCGACGGCCAGGCCCCAACGGCTCGTCGGCGACTGCATGCGGTACAGGTAGAAGGCGGTCATGTCGGGCCCGCTGTTGGCCTCGACGGTCGTGTCACGTAATTCCATGGGTCCTCCTCGGGTCGTACGGGGTCGGTGATGGCATCAGGGTGCCCGCATCTCGAAGGTCGCGAGCACCTGATCACGCATGCGGCGCACCCACGGATCGGTCGTCAGGCCGCGCGTGCGGATCGCGTAGATCCGCGCCTGCGAGGCGGTCACGCAGATCTCCTCGCGGCCGCCTTCCGGCATCGCGACGGGGATCATCAAGAAACGGTGATGGCCGCCTTGCAAGATGGCGGGGCTGTCGACGAGGCGCGCACCCTGTGTCGCGTAGCGCCGCGCGATCTCGTAGGTGCGCGCGTCGAGCGTGGCCTCGGTGAACGCCGGCCGATCCGCGGCGGGCTCGCCCTCGGGGTTGGGCACGCTGTGGACCAGCACGTAATGCTCCCCGCGCGTGTTCCGCACGATCAGGTACTGGTTGTCGCGGCTCACGTGCGCGTCGATGGGCAGGGTCACGACGTAGTCGCGCGTCGGCCCGGTGAGCGCGACACGGGGCATGTGGCCGGTGGCTGCGCTGGCGAGGCCCGTCGCGATCGCCGCCACCGCCAGCAGCGGGAACACGGCGAGCGCGATCCCGCTGAGGAAGCGCGGCTTGCGACCGGTGAGCGCGGGATGCGGGCCGAGCATGAACGCCGCGGCGAAGCCGCCCAGGAGGCCGCCGAGGTGCGCGACGTTGTCGACCCGCGGGATGGTCGCGCCGAGGATGAGGTTGAAGCCGAGCAGGATCAAGGCCACATGCCGCAAGGCGCGGATCTGGTGGCTCGGGATCGCGCCGCGGAACCGCGCGCCCAGGGCGAGCATCGCGCCGATCAGGCCGAACAGCGCGCCGGATGCGCCGACGCCGATCACGTCGCGGTTCACGGCGACGCTGGCCGCGGCGCCGGTGGCGCCCGCGATCGTCCAGATGGCGAGGAACTTCGGTGTGCCGAAGATCTTCTCGAGCGTCGGGGCCATCGCCGCGATGCTGGCGGCGCCCACGAGGATGTGGATCCAGTGGGCGTGCAGGTAGTTGGCGGCCATGAGCCGCCAGATCTCGCCCTGCGCCACCAGCGGCCCAAACGTGGCCCCGAGCTGGATCAGCGCGATGGGCGTGGGGAACATGAGGCCTTCCACCAGCACGCCGGCCGCTTCCCGGATCGATCGCGCGGCATACGGCCCGAGCGGCCCGACCGACGCCAACGCCGTGATGACGTAAAGGCCGACGACCAGCCCCAACAGGATGTACGACGCCGGCGCCGGCTGATCGTCGAGCCAGGCCAGGAACGGCGTCTTGCCGGCCAACCGGTCGCGCTCCTCCTCGGCGAGGTCGGTCAGCGTCATCGCCGGCCCCTGGAAGTACGAGACGATGGCCGCGTCGACGGCCTGGCCGAAGCGGCCGAGCGGCGGCGCGTCCGCGCCTTCTTCAGGGGCCGGGCGCTCGATGCGGCGGCTCGCGAGGTCCACCAGCCACGGCTGCCAACGCGGGTGGTCGAGCCACTCGCCGCGCGGCTCGGATTCTTCGCCCACGTCGGCCGTCACGACGAGCAGGATCGCCTCGTCCACGCGCAAGCCTTCGAGCCAGGCGCGCCAGGCGGCGATGGTCGTCGACAAGGCGTCGGCGTCGAGCTTGTCGCCCGGCAGCACGAATACGGCCGACGGGCCGGCCGCGTCGGGTGTGTACCAACCGCGCGCGCCCGGCAGGTCGGGGGGGAGGGGGGCGGTCCAGGGCAGCAGGCCGGCGCTCTCGATGAGCGCGACCCCCACCGTGGCCGTGAAATCGTCATGGGTGGACATATACGGCCGAACTGCGGCGCGTCGTCGCGCAGCCGACCGTCATTGGACCATGGCGGGCGGAAGCCCGCCAGGGGAGCGACCTAGGCGGCGAGGGCGAGCCGGCCGCCGGCCGCGTCGGCGGCGCACCAGAACGACGTACGGCCGTCGCCGCGCGCGAAGTAAACCTCGATTTCGGCGAGGCAGCCGAACAGGTCGTCGACCGTGCCGTAAAGGCGGAAGCGCATGTAGCCGCTGGCCCGCTCGTCGTCGACCACGACCTGGGTGGCCTCGCCGGCGAGGTGCTCGCCGACCGTCTCCCAGCGCCAGCGGCCCCGGAAGAGCGCCCGCACGCCGGACGGCTCGAGATCCCGCAGGTAGGCGTAGCAAGGGTAGGTGGCCATCAGCTCGGCGAGCTGCTGGAGCGGATCGGTGGGCAAGATGGACAGGCGGGACATGCGGCGACCTCGCGGGTGGGGTGGGTGGTGGCGAACGCCTCGTTAACACCTGGACCCGTTATCGCCACCGGCAACCGAAAGATTCTTAAGACAACCTTATCCAACGTCGAAGCTTCGATGAAACTCGCTTTAAGTGGTCGAAGCGGGCGGGGGCGCCCCGTGCCGGACCGCGGCGATCGGGGTAAACAGGAAGGGTCGCCAGCTTTGCCCCGTCGGAGTCCCCCGATGTCCGAGAACCCGTTGCAGCAACTCCGCCCCGAGGACGCCCTCGACATCCTGGCGGGCTACGTGAAGCGCAACCTGGGTCCGCAGGCCGTGGTTTCGGGCGTCACCTACCGCGACGATTACAAGGTCTGGGAATGCTGGGTGGCCGGCGTCGAGGGCTACGTGAAGGCGTACATCGTGCGCCTGGGCGAGTCCAACGGCGAGTGGGTCTGCCGGCACATCACGATCATGGACGAGCCCAAGCTGTCGCGGCGGCGGGACGACGACTGATTTTCGCCTCGCCTACGGTTTCTTGCCGAATTTGTCGCGCAGCGCGGCGAGCGGATCGACCGGCGTGGCCTCGAAGGCCGTGGCGCCGCCTTCGGCGGTCCAGGCGGCGACGGCTGCCGCGACAGGCTTGAGGGCATCCTCGACGAGCTGCGCCAGGGCCGCCTCGGCCTTCGCCGGGGTCACGCCCACCCGCCGGCCGACGCCCGCGACGCCCGGTTCCAGGCGTGGCGCGAGCGGCTCCAGCGCAGCGACGGCCTTGTAACGGCCGGCTGCCTTGCCGCCGCCGAGCAACGACGCCCAGATCGGCTCGAGCCGTGCGCGTAGACCGGCGAGGGCCGGCTCGTCGGCGATCAGCAGATAGAGCCCGAGCTCCTCGTCCTTGCCGGGCTTGCCGGGCCGGTACCAGACCTCAAGGCGCAGGCCGGGACGCGCGGGCAGGCCTACCCCGATCGCGGCGTGCGGCCAGCCGGGCGCCGCGAGCCGCTGGGCCCAGCGGGCCTGGCCGTCGACCTCGTCGTGGTACAGCTTGCCGTCGTCCGCGAGGCCTTCCACGCCGGCGCGGGCGGCGGCACGGGCGGCGACGGGGGCGAGGCGCTCGCGCCAGCTCAGGGCGTCGTCCTTCAACATGAATAAAACCTCCAAGCCGCACGGCAAGCGGCTTATACGTTCACGATCGCGCAACGTGCGGGTCACGCGCCCGTCATCCGGCGGTGCCAACATGAAGCCTGGATAGCCCAGGACCCGAGGTGATTGCAATGTGGAATCGGCATTTGAAGACGCTTGGCGTGAGCGAGGCCGGTACCGGCGTGGCCGAGGTCGCGCTGTTCGTGGGCTTCGCCTTTCTGACTGGCGTGGGCTTCGTGTGCTTCTCGGCCGGACAACTGCTCGACGCGTCGGCGCTTTATGGCCAGGCACCCGCCGCCCAGGTCGCCAACACGCCCCGATTGTAGCGCATAGGACCTGGCCCGCCGGGGTATGTTCGGCCCCGGAGGGCGACCGCATGAACATGCGCCAGGTCTGGGGCCTCGCCGGGGGCTTCTTTTGCGTCTACATTCTCATCACGGTGACGAACCGGCCGGCCGCACCGTCCAGGCGGGAAGCGGCTGAGCCCCAGGCCGCGCCGAGCGCCATCGTCGCGCCCGAGGACGCCGCAGCCTCGCCGGTCGCGCCGCAGGCCGCCGAGCGCCGCATCGGCGGCTTCACGCTGATCCCGGCCGATGGCAAGCAGCTCGCCGGCGAATCGCTGGCAGGCTCCCTGTCGGACATGGCGCGCCAGGGCGCCGGGTGGGTCGCCCTCCAGCCGCCGATCAACCAGCCCACCGGCCAATCGGCCGAGGTACCCGCCGATCCGGCGACGGCGCTGGTGCTCGAAGACGCGCGGAATGGCGTGAAGGCCGCCAAGGCCGCCGGCATCAAGGTCATGCTGCGGCCACAGCTCGTCTCGGGCGATGGCACCGCGCGCGACAAGATCGCGCCGCCCGACGCCGAGGCCTGGTTGGCGAGCTACGGCAAGGCGCTCCAGCCATACCTGGCGATGGCCGAAAGCGAAAAGGTCGACGTCGTCTGCCTCGGCTCGCAGCTCGCGGCCGTGCAGCAGGCCGACGGCTGGAACCCGCTGATCGCGGAGGCTCGTAAGGCTTACACCGGCAAGCTGACCTATGCCGCTTCCCACGACGACGGGACCGGGTTCAGGAAAGTGGCCTTCTGGTCCGCGCTCGACTACGTGGGCATCGACGCCTACTTCCCGCTCGCCGATGTGGGCAGCCCACAGGTCAAGCACCTCGAGGAAGGCTGGAGCCGGGCGGCCGAGTCGCTCGAGGGCTGGCGCACCGCCGGCGGCTCGAGCAAGCCGATCCTGTTCACCTCCGCGGGCTTCCCGCGGCTCGTGGGTGCAGCGGCCGCACCCGGCGCCCCGGACAACCGCGCGCCGGAGGACGAGAAGCTCCAGGCCGCGGCCTACGAGGCGTTCTTCAAGGTGATGTGGGGCAAGCCCTGGCTGGCGGGCGTGTTCTGGCACACCTGGTCGGGCGGCCCCGACCTCCACGACCCCTACGCGCTCGCCGGCCGCCCCGCACTCGACGTGGTCCGCACCAACTTCACCGGTGGAGGTGCCGAATGAACGCGCGCTTCGCCTCCCTCGCGGCGCTCGCGGGCCTGCTCGCCGCGCCGGCTGCGGCCATGGCCCAGGTGCCCGTAGGCACCACGCCTGACACCCGCCCGGCGGCCCCTCAGCACCGCCCGAGCTGGAAGGAAGGCGGCCTCGAGGTCTCCTTCACCGGCGTGATGCTCGGCGGCAACGTCGATTTGCTCAGCGCCAACGGCGCGATCGCCGCGAACACCAACTGGGGCGCCCACCAACTCTTCTTCGACGCCGGCAACACCTACACGCGGGCGGGCGGCACGACGATCGTCAACCGCCTGGCGGGCTCCGCCCTTTACGCCTACGCCACCGCCCCCGACGCCAACCTCTACGCCTACACGACCCATGCGACGGACGCCTCGATCCAGCTGGATTACCGCTTCACGGCCGGCCTCGGCGGCTGCAAGCACCGGCTCTTTTCGCCATACTTCTCGCTGTTCTTGATCAGCGTGAACCCGGCCTACGAGTCCGAGTGGTTCCGGGATGGCACGACCGCCCAGGCCTGGCGCGGCGTGGTGCGGCTCAACGCGATCAAGCCGCTGTCCGACGGCGTCGAGTTCGGCACCGACACGTTCGTCACCCCGGCGCTGCTCGCGCCCTCGGACGTCCGGCTGTACGGCGAGGCCTACCTGAAAGTGAAGCTCACGCCGCTGCTCTCCTTGAAGATCACCGGCGCCGACGCCTACGACACCGCGCCGCGACCGGGCGTCCAGCCCAACGACTTCGGCGTGTTCACCACGCTGATGGTGGAGTGGGGACGCTAGCGCCGAGTCTGGTGAGCTTCACCAATCTTCATCCGTGGCGGCGGCATGGAACATTGACAAACGATCGCTCGTCTCCGGTATGCTAGGTTGCTTCGAGGCACGGCGCGTCGTGCGTTATGTGCCCAAAGAAATCTCGAGAGTTTGAGGAGAAAACGTTGAAGAACATCATCCGTACCTTCGTGGGTACCGTGGCGATCGCCACCGTCGCCGGTTGCGGCCCGCTCGCCGGCATCCTGGCCAACCCCCCCGTGCCGGGCATGCCGGGCGCCGGCGCCTCGGCCGCCCCGGGCACCGCCGCCTCGACCGCACCCACCACGACCACCCCGACCGCCTCGACGGCGCCCGCCGCGACGACCGCACCTGCTTCTTCGGGTGGTGAAATCACCGACACGTCGGCGAATTGCAAGCTCACGAACCCGGCCGCCGAGCCCGAGATCGCCAAGGCTGACCTTGGCAAGTTCTTCAACTTCAAGGTTCCGAACGGCTACAACGACGCCTACAGCTCCGAGGCGCAGGTCTACGAGGCGATCGGCAAGCTCGATATCGACAACTGGGCCTGCTTCCAGAAGTTCTATCCTGGCGCCGCCAACCTCTACAAAGAGAAGATGGGCCTGAAGAAGTAGGCTTCCAGCCTTCGTCTTCCAGCAGCCTCACCCCTCGCGGGTGGGGCTGTTGCCTCATCAGCGGCGTTCTAGAGGACGCCTTCGTGCAAGACGCCGGTGCGGTCTGGCGATCGCGCCCAGGCGTCGCCTGGCACCGGGCGAGCATGCTGGGGTATGCCCGAGCCGAACACGGCGCTGCGCCAGCGCCTCCTGCCAGCCGTCGTTTTCGCCCTCGCCCTGGCCGGGTGCGCGATCGCGCCGCTGGGGCCGCCTGCCGCCGCGGGCCGCCCGTGGCCGCCCGGGAGTTCCGCCACCCCAGGCGGGCGACCCCTCGCACCGGACGTGCCGCAGGCCTTCCCGGCGCCGATGATCGCCCTCCCCGGGGCCGCCCCGGCCGCCGGCCGGAACGCGATGGCGCGCGAGGTGCCGGCGGCGCCCCGCACGGCCGCGACCTGGCGCATCGCCCACGTCCGCGGGCGCGCGAGCGCGAGCAGCGGCCCGGCGATCGCCGCCGTCGACGGCGATCCCAAGACCGAATGGAACCCGCGCGCGTTCATCGGGCCCGGCAGCCCGCAATGGCTCGCGCTGCCGCTCGACGGCCCGGTCGACGAGGAAATCGCGGTCTCCTGGCATGGCCACGCGCTGCACTACGTGAACTACGACTCCGGCCGCCCGCGGACGTATGAGATCCAGGTCTCGGCCGACTCGACCGACGGCCTGGACGGCACCTGGCGCACGGCCAGCCGGGTCGAGGACAACCAGGTGCGCAGCCGCGTCGACGTCGTCCGCGCCCCAGGCGCCCGCTGGGTCAAGCTCGTGTTCCTCACGAAGTGGAGCGGCGTCGAGCGCGAACCCTTCTTGCGCGAGGTGATGGTCCATGAGCGCACCGGCGCGGGCGCGCCGGACGCCTGGCTCGTGATGGGCGACAGCACGACCTCGGTCGGCATGGACCCGGCCGAGCCGGATACCTTCGCGGCCACGGTCGCGGCCCGCTGGCCGGGCCACCACCCCGTCGTCATGAGCGGCGGCACCGGCGGCGACACGAGCGCCGAGGCGGTGGCCCGCCTGCGGGTCGGGCTGCCCACCCTGCCGCCCGGCACCGTGGTCGGCCTGTGCTATGGCAGCAACGATGCGCGCCGCGGCGTCGACCTCCAGGCCTGCCGGCGCGGGCTCCAGGCCGCCGTGGACCTGATCCGGGGGGCCGGTCACGTTCCCGTGGTGGCGACGCTGCCCTGGAGCCTGAACGGACAGATCGAGGACTACGCGCGGATTTGCCAGGAGGTGGGCCGGGCCAACCAGCTGCCGCCGGGACCGGACTTCCATGCGTACTTCCGGGCGCATCCCGAGGAGCTCGCCGCCGACCGGGTGCACCCGAACGCGAAGGGGATCGCGTCGATGCAGCGGCTGTGGGCCGAGGCGGGGGCGTTCCGCTACGACTGACCGGGCGTGAGCCTTCAAGCCTGCTCAGGCACCCAACGGCCGTCGGCCTCGCGCGCTCGCCCATCGGCGGCGAGCTTCAACAAATGCCCGTGCACCTGCCGCGCCGCGATGCGGTGGACCTTCGGGTCCAGGTCCTTGTAAATGTCCGCGACGATGGCCCCGATCGTGTCGAGCCCGCGGCCGAGCCGGTCGACGACCTGGGCTTCGCGCGCCAGGCGGTGGGCCTGGTACTCGGCGATCTTCGCCGCCGGGTCGGCGATCGGGTCGCCGTGCCCGGGCAGGAGCGCCGACGCGCCCAGGCCGGCCAAACGATCCAGGCTCGCGAGGTAGGCGCGGAGATCCCCGTCCGGCGGCGCGATCACGACGGTGCCCAGCCCGACGACGACGTCGCCCGTGAGCAGCAGCCGATCGCCCTCGCGGAAGAAGCACACATGGTCGCTGGCATGCCCCGGCGCGTGAACGGCGCGCCACGGCTCCCCGTCTACGTGGAGCACGTCGCCGTCCGCCAGCGGGCGGTCCGGGATGGGGAGGTTCGGGATGGCGTAGGTCGGAGCGGGCGTCGGCCAGGCCGCGTAGGTCGCACCGGTGGCGGCCACGAGGGCGCCGACGGCATTGGCGTGGTCCGGGTGCGCGTGCGTGAGCCAGATGCCGGTGATCGGCGCGCAGGCGGCTGCCGCGCGGATCGCGTCCAGGTGCGCGGGGATGTCCGGGCCCGGATCGACGACCACCACCTCACGCTCGCCCAGCAGCCAGGTGTTGGTGCCCGGGCCCGTCATCATGCCGGGGTTCGGCGCGAGCAAGCGCCGCACGCCGGGGGCGATCGCCTCGGCCAGGCCCGCCATCACATCCGGCTGGGGTCGAAGGCCGGCGGCGGCTGGCCACAGGCCTCCTCGTAGCCTTCGTCGCCTGGCAGGAGCACCGCCGGCTGGCCGTCGCGCAGCACGATGCGGGGCAGCCGCGCTACCACCTCGCGGCCGGCGCAGGCAGCCACCACGTCGGCGGCGCGGGCGAAGCCGGCCAGCTCCTCGAGCGTCTTCACGGTCGGGAAGATCATCGTCATCTGGCCGCGCTCGCGCTCGCGCAGCGCGTCGACCGGCCGGATCCAGATGCCGGCCTCGACCTCTTGCTCATCGGCCATCGGCTCCTGGTCGGCCGGCACCTCGGCCACGAAGAAGCGGGTCGAGAAGCGCTTGGGAGCCCCTTCGGGCGTGACCCAGTGCGACCAGTAGCCGACCTGGTCGCCCGCGAGCCTGAGGTCGTCGGCCGCCACCAGCGCGGCCCAGCCGAGCCGGCCGTCGAGCAGCGCGGCGCGCCGCTCGCCCCAATGTGCGAGCTCGGCCGCCGTGCGCATCGAGACCAGGCCTGGCGGGTCGGGCCGCGACGCCGTGGCGGCGGGCTCGCCCGCCCCGTAGCCGGCGAGCAAGACGCCGGCCTCCTCGAAGGTCTCGCGGATCGCCGCCACCCAGTGGGCACGCGCGCGCTCCGCGGGGAGGTCGAGGCGCGCCGCTTTCGCGTCGTCGACGCCTGCCAGGCGGGCGAGGAGGTCAGGCTCGAGGTCCGTGGGGTCGAGGCCGCCGCCGGGGAACACGTAGGCGCCGCCCACGAAGTCGCTGTTCAGGTGCCGGCGCACCATGAACACCTCGAGGCCCTCGGCCTCGTCCCGCAGCAAGAGGACCGTCGCCGAGTCGCGCGGCGGCCGGACCTCGCTCATTTCGAGCCGACCGCCTGGCCGTCCGCGCTGGTGGTCGGCGTCGGCCGCTGTGGCGGGCCGCCGGGCAGCTTCGAGAGCGCCATCTCGATCAACTCCTCGATGGCCTTGTCGTTCTTGGCCCTGCGCAGGTTGTTCTGGGTCCGCTGGTAGAGCTCGGCGTTGTCCATGTAGGTGCGCACCAGGTCCGTCAGGCCGCGCTCGCGCGTGATGCCCATGCCGAGCTGCTGGCGGATCACGAGGTCGAGGTTGCCGGCCTCCTGGAGCATCGCCTCGCGCTTGGCGTCGATCAGCATCGGAAGCTCCTTGGCGATCGCCTCGGCGATCGTGCCGGGGCCCGGCTTGCCCACCATCACGTCGGATGCGTCCATCAGCAGGTGCATCTGATCGGTGAAGCCGTACACCTTGATCGGGATGTCGGCCGAGGCCGCGAGCTTCTCGGTGCGGACGCGCAGGCGCTCGTTCTTGCCGCAGACGGCGATCACCTGGACGGGCAGGCCGCTGCGGGCCAGCTCGCGGGCGTAGTAATAGGTCGCGCCCACTGCCATGCCGCCCATCGAGATGAGGACCGTGAAGCGCGTCGGATCGAGGCCGATCTGCTGGCGGGCCTCGAACTTCGGCACCTTGTTCAGGAACTTCTGGTTCACGGGAAGGCCCGAGAGCACGCGGATCTTGGAATCCGGCACGCCGTACTCGATGAGCTGCTCGCGCGCCTGCTCGTGCAGGGCGATCGTGAGGTCGGCCTCGGGGTGGGCCCAGTTGCGCAGGAAGCCCTTGGTGAGATCCGTGCACCAGATGACGTAGGGCACCTTGCCGAACCAGCCCAGCTTCTTGAGCACCTGGATCGCCGAATGGTTCACGACGCTGAACACCGAGATGATCATGTCGGGCTTGGAGTCCTTGAGCGTCTTCTCGAGGTTCTTCGCGGCCTTGGGCAGCAGCGGCATCACCACCTTCTCGACGTCCAGGCGGTTGAGCACGCGCATGCCCATGTTGGAATAGGACGGCTTGATCTTGAGCAGGTGGTTGTAGACGTCCATCAAATGCGACACGCGCTGCGAGCCGGTGGCGGTGCGGACGGGCATCAGCAGGACGTCGAAAAGCCCCGGGTAGAGCGAAGCCAGCGCGGCCTCGATGGCCTTGGCGGCGGCATAGTGCCCACCGCCGGCGGTCTCGTAAATCACCATGATCTTCTTCTTCTGCATGGGAAACCTCGCTCGAAAGCCCGGACGCGCTGTCGAGGTATTCTAGCAGGTCATGCGGGCGGCGGCGTGACGGGGGTCCCTGCGACAGATGCCGGGGCGCGCTACGATCGAACCATGACCGATGCACAGGCCCTGGATCCCGGAGCCGCGACGGCGATCGCGTCGGCCGTCCAGGCGGCCTACGCCCGCGCGGTGGCGTCGCGCTGGGCTCCCGAGCCCCGCATCGCGCTCTGGGAGGCCACCGTCGAGGCGGTGCGCGCCTACCTCGCCCAGGCCCCCGACGATCCGGCCGCGCGGCGTTACCACCACCTGCTCGTGGATCTGGCCGCCGACGTGACGGCCGAGGCGATCGCCGCCTGGCCGCCCGCCGTCCAGCGGGCCGCGCGGCTGGCCGCGACCCACACCCTGCGCGCGCCCTCGAAGCCCCACCACCGCCCGCGCGCCCAGGCGCTGCTCAAGCGCCTGGATCTGGTCCAGAACCCGGTCCTGCAGGCGCGCGAGCGGCTGCTCCTGGCGGTTGCGCGGCGGCGCCAGGCGGTCGCCGCCGAGCGTGGCGCGGGCCCCTCGGCGAGCAAGCGCGGCGACGCCCTCGAGCTAGGCCTCATGGTGCTGCGGCGGATCAACGAGGTGACGCGCGCCTTGCCGATGCCCGACGCGGGCGAGCCGGCCGCAGGCACCGCCGTCGCCTTGCTGCGCGAGCTGCAGGGCCTCGTCGAGGGCGGCCAGTTCCTCGACCCGCCGCGTCAATCGGCGATCTTCGAGTCGCTGCAGCGCCTCGCCGCGCCGACGCGCTCGGAGCTTCCGCTCGCGCCGGCGCTCGAGGCGTTGGAGGCCGTGCGCGTGCAGGCCAACCCGGCCATGCGGGCCGGGCGCCTCGCGCTGGCCGCCATGGTCTTCGAGCTCGACCTGGGGCGCTACAAGCCGAGCGAACTGGCCGGCCTCGTGCGCCACCTGGCGGATTTGACCCATGTGGCGCGCAACCTGGGCGAGATCCAGGGAAGCCAGCTCGGCGCGATCCTCTTCCGCCTCCGCCAGCGGCTCGCCGACCCCGCCTCCGAGACGATCGAGGACCGCATCTCCGCGGCGCTCGCCGTGCTGGACCGCCTGGGCACCCGGCGCGAGGCGGCGCTGGCCCGCCTCGCGCGCGCCGAGGCCGCGGCGGCCGAGGAAGAAGCCGGCGCCGACGTGACCGCCGCCCACACCCGCCTGCGCGAGGTCGACCAGCTGATCGACGCGGTGCACCAGGTGAGCCTGGCCCGCCTGAGCCCCGGCGAGGTCGCCGGGCTGGCCCGCACGTTCGGCAAGCTCGAGGAGCTCGCGGCCGGCCACACCATGGACGCCGAGGGGTTCGGCCACGCCCTCGGCGACCTGGTCCAGCAGCTCGAGCGGCCGGCCCTCACCACCAACCAGGTCTGGCAGGCCGGCCGCACGGCGCAGCGTCAGGTGACGGTCCTGCGGCGATCGATCGACGATCAGCTGCGCGGCCTGGCCCTCGATCGCCACCTCGACGCCGCGGCGCGCCTGGCGCGCAAGGCCGATCTCGAGCGCCGCAGCGCGGCGCTCGAGCAGGCTCGCATCGTGCTGGGCAGCCTGCCGCTCGCGCGCGTCCATCCGGCCGCCGAGACGCGCACGCTCGAAGCGCTCGCCGCCTTCGTGCAGGCCGTACGGCTGACCGCGGCCAGCGGCGACACGCGGCCGCTGCGCTCGGCGTTGGATCTGCTGGCGACGATCGGTGGGCAACTGACCTGAGCGCCCCGGGTGCGCGTCGAAAAAACCCTTGGCTGATTTCGTTCACCATGTGTGATCGACCAGCCGAACCTTGGGTATGAAATCAAGTAAGGGCCGAAGAAAGAAAAGTTATATCTGAGTTAAGATGAGCCGGCCCCGGCTGCTGAGCGGCTGAATCGAGGAGGAGCGTTCGTCATGGACAACCGGGTGAACAATGGTCCCGCGCGCATCGCGACCAACAACGTCGCCGCGAACAACGCCGCGCTCGCAGCCACGCGCAACGCCGCGCCCGTGAACAACGCGGCGGTGAACACGCTCGACGCGACAGCCTTCTCCTCGCGCCCGGGCGCCCCCGCCGACCTCGCCGAGCTACAGGCCGTGATCGCGGAGCTCGAAGATCGCATCACGCTGCTCGAGGCGCGCGTGGCCGAGCTGTCGGGCGAGGACCCGGCGGCGCCGGCGAACCTGGGCGGCCAGCCGGGCGCCGCCAACGCCGCCGCGAACAACGCGGCGCCCGCCAACAACATCCAGCTGCCCGACGGCGTGAACCTGCCTTCCCTGGACAGCGTCCTGCCCCAGGCCAATGCGCCGGCCGAAAATGTCGCCCTGGGCGACGTGGGCGACGACCTCGCCGATGCGCCGGCGAACAACGCCACGGCCAACGAGGTCGCCGCCGCGAACCAGACCATCCAGGACCTCAAGCCCGGCGCCGACGCGGCGCGCCTCAAGGGCCTCGAGGCCGTCGAGCACGTGCTCAAGGGTGCCAAGCTCACGAAGCTCACGCCCGCCGAGGAGCAGATCGTCGGACGCGCCGTGAAGCGCGTCCACGAGATCGGCCGCAAGATCGGCAATGGCGAGGACCCGGGCAAGTACGCCGCCGAGCTGTTCGCGCTCAAGCACACGCTGGCCGACCCGGCCGGCGCCGGCAAGCATGCCAGCGTGACCCTCGGCGCCCAGACGATCGCCTACATCGAAGACGAGAAGGCCAAGCTCGCCAAGGCCATCACGGCCGCCGAGAAGAAGCTCGCCAGGAAGCCCGATCCGGCCCTCGCCCGCGAAGTCGCGGTGCTGAACGCGCGCTACAAGTCGCTGGTCGGCATCGAGAAGGCGATCGACGGCGCCAAGCTCACGGGCCTCTCGCCTGAGGCCGAAAAGGCCGCCGGCGCCACGATCGACCGCCTCGGCGCGCTCGCCGAGGCCGTGGTGGGCGGCGGCGTCGACCCCGCCCGCATCGAAGCCGAGGTCTACAAGCTCGGCCAATCCCTCAAGGCGCCGGGCAAGCCCGAGGCCGCCTCGCCGGTCGTGAACGCCGGCGCGGACGTCGTCGCGCGGATCGCCCAGGGCAAGTCCGCGATCCACGCGCGCCTGCGCGACATCGACGACCAGATCATGGGTGGCGCGGCTCCCGAGGCCTACGCGGCCGAGCGCTCGCGCCTGCTCGCGAACGCCGAAGCGCTCGAAGGCCTCGGCGACGCGGTCAAGGCCGCGCGGATCGACCAGGGCACGTCGCGTGAGCGCCGCGAGGTCTCGTTCGGCCTCGCCAAGGCCTCGGCGATCGCCGACGCGATCGGCCGCGGCGAGGACGCGTCGGCGCTCCGCGACGACATCTTCGTGCTGCGCCAGACCTTCCAGGAGCCGATCGCGAGCAAGACCAACCCCGCGATTCAGGCCGGTGCCGCGGCGCTGGCGCTGATCGGCCAGGCCGAGGCCCAGAACCTCAAGGCCCGCGAGGCGATCGCCGCCGGGGCCGCCCGCGGCCGCGACATGCGCGCCAAGGATCCCCAGGCCGCGGCCCTCGCGCGCCAGGCGGAAGACCTCGAGACCATGCGCAAGGCGATCGAAGACACCGATTTCGGCGGCCTCACGCCCGAGCAAGAAGGCCGGGGCGCCCAGCTGATCGACGCGATGCGCGCCGTCTCCCAGAAGGTCGCGGCCGGCGACGACTACGCGCACCACCGCGCGCGCTACGAGGAGCTCGCCGGCCAGCTCGCCGCGCTGCGCAACTGGCACGGCGGTGCCGCCCAGGCGCCCGCGCCGATCCCGACGCGTCCCGCGCCGCAGCCGCGGCCGGCGGGCACGGACGACGCTCCGGTGCCCGCGCCCGCGCCCGCGCCCGCCGACACCTCGCCAAAGCCCGGCAAGAAGTACACCGTCCAGAAGGGCGACTACCTCACGAAGATCGCCCGCGAGCAGCTCGGTGACCCGAACCGGTTCCAGGAGATCATCGCGCTCAACCAGGACAAGTACCCGAGCCTCAAGACCAACCCGGACCTGATCTATGCCGGCTGGGAGCTGACGCTGCCTGCCGGGGCCGGCAAGCCGGCAAAGCCGGCGGAGGCGCAGGCCCCCAAGCCCACGAAGCCGAAGCCCAAGCCGAAGCCCGCCCAGGCCCCCGCGCCCTTGCCACCGACGCCCGCGTCGGTCGGCATCAGCGACCAGGACGCCGCCACCTGGCTGCGCCGCAACCTGGATGCCAACGGCCGCATCTCGCGCGAGAAGATCGCCGAGATGCCGAAGGGCCCGGGCCGCGACGCGCTGCTCGAGCACTTCGACGCGTTGCTCTTCGGCTTCATCGATCCGGGCCGCGACGGCTGGACGCAGCTCCATCAGGGCGACGTCGAGCGCATCGAGAAGGCCCTGGAAGTCGGCGGCTCGATCAAGGGCCTGGCCGGCCAGATCACGCGGCAGGTGCTCGTCGACCGCCAGGTCGGCGACCGCAACGGCGACTTCAAGCTCGACGAGGCCGACGTGAGGGCTTACGCCGCGGAGCTGCGCACGGGCGCGGCGCCGAAGCCGGCCGAAGCGAAGCCGGCCCCCAAGCCCGCCGATCCCAAGCCCGCCGACAACGGCGGTGACGCCGCGCGCCTGCGCCGTGACCTCGACGCCTACCTCGCGAACCCTGAGAACAAGGACGATTCCGACGCCGTGCTCCACCTGCTGCGCACCGCGCCGCAGTACGCGGTGGCGGCGACGGCCGAGCAGAAGGGCCGCCTGATCAAGCTGGCGCTCGACGGCAGCGCGAACGGCGACGAGCGCCGCGCGGCTCTCACGATCCTGCGCATGGCCGACGAGCGCAAGGAGACCAAGGCGGTGCTGGCCGCCATGGACCGCAAGGCGGTGGCGGATCTGCTTTCCGACCTCGGCGACGAGAAGGAAGGCCTCGAGGCCGCCAAGCTCCTGACGAAGGCCGGCGCCTACGCCGACGAGCACGTCTGGAAGGCGATGGACGACGACGCCGTGTCGGGCCTCGTGAAGTCACTGGGCTTCAAGGAGCCGATGATCGGCACCAACGACGAGCTCCGCGCCCTGCCCGAGGCCGCCAAGCACCACATGATCAAGGCGCTGCTCGGCGGCAACCTGACCTGGGGTGAGCTGGCGCAGGCCGAGTGGCTCAACCAGCACACCGAGATCCCGTACCGGATCCCCGACTACCGCAACCGCTAGGCCTCACGCCTTTCGCGAATCGGACGCGCCCTTGCCGCCGGTGAGGGCGCGAAACCGTTCGCTGGCCCGGCTCGGGTGCGGGGATGCGCCTTCGGCCTTGAGCAGCCGGGCGATCAGCCGGAGGTTCGCGAGCGCGTCCTCGGCGTCCGGCTCGATGCGGCGCACGGCGCGCCAACACGCGCGGGCCTGGTTGTAGAGGCGCATGCGGAAGTAGGCATGGCCCAGGTTGTAGAGCGCGTCCGGATCCGCGGGGTCGAGCGTCAACAGGCGGCGGTACGCCTGCACCGCCTCCAGCGTGTGGCCGGAATGGAGCAGGGCGCTGGCGACTTCGGCCTCCGAGCGCCAGCCCGGCTGCCCTGGGCCGGGTGGCCGCCGGGGGCCCAGAAATACGGGCTTCGCGGCCCTCTTCGGCCCGGCTCGGCGCGCCGTCGTCACGACGAAGGCGGCCAGGAACAGCGACATGAGCCCGATGAACAGGTAAGAGCGGCCGTCCTGGGCGAGCCAGGCGGCCAGGGGGCTGAGGCGTGCGAAGATCGCGTCGGTCGTCATGGTGGGCTCCTCGCCCAAGCCTAAAGCCATTCAGGCTTTCCGCCATCGTGCGGATCGGCTACAATCGCTCGCCCGTTCCCCCGACGTCCCGTTCCTGGAGGCCTTCATGAGCCAGAACCTGCCCGGTAAGCATCCGCGTGAGTCACGCGTCGACATGGCCGAGCATGTGCTGCCCAACGACACCAACCCGCATGGCACCATCTTCGGTGGCCGCGTGATGGCGCTCGTCGACCTCGCGGCCACGATCGCGGCCTCGCGCCACGCCAGGCGGGCGGTGGTCACGGCGTCGATCGACGAGCTGCATTTCCTGCACCCGATCAAGCTCGGTCACCTCGTGCTGCTCGAGGCGCAGGTCAACGAGGCGTTCTCGAGTTCGATGGAAATCGGCGTGAACGTGTTCTCCGAGAACCCGATCACCGGCGAGCGCCGCAAGACCACCACGGCATACGCGACCTTCGTCGCGCTCGACGACCTGGGCCGCCCGTCCTCGGTGCCGCCGCTGCTGCCCGAGACCCCGGAGGAGACGAAGCGCCAGCTCGACGCGCGCCAGCGCCGCGAGGACCGCATCGCCCGCCGCAAGAAGGCGCAGGACGCCTGAATCCCCTTCGGTCTAGAACTCGCGGTATTCGTAGTGGATGAGGCCCTGGAACCACCAGGGTAACTTGCCCACGAGGAGCCGATCGAGGCCCCAGGTCGTGCCCGCGTAGGCGAAGGCCAGCGCCACCTGGATCACGATGAAGGTGAGGTTGAGGCCGATCGCCGCCGTGCCGACCCCGGCGCCGGCGAGCAGGAAGTTCAGGTTCAAGAAGGCGCCGGCGAGCGCGAGCGGTGCTGTGAACAGGCCGAGCACCAGGCCGAGCCCGACGGCGATCTCGCTGACGATCACGAAGGCGGCGAAGGCGTCGGCGCTGGGCGCGACCACCGTGGTCAGGAACTCCGCGTAGAACTTCACGGGCGTCGAGCCCGCGAAATCGGCGACCACCTTGGGGAACTTCGCGACCCAGGCGGGGTCGAGCTTGCCAGCGACCGCATAGAGGAACCACGCGCCGATGCCGATGCGGATGACCGCGATCGCGCGCTGTTGGTTGAGGATGAGGCGGGGATACTTGGTGTTCATGGGCCAATCGATCAGGGCGTGCCGGCCGGCGGATCGGCGGGCGGCGCTGGCGGAGCGGGGGGCGTGGGGGGCGCGGCAGGGGGAGGCGTCGCCGGCGCGGCGGGCGGCAGCGTGGCGGGGCGGGGCGTGGCGGGCCGGGGCGGTAAGATGGCGCGAGAGGTCGGCCGCGCGGTGGGCCTCGCACTCGGCCTGGCCGACATGTAGGGTACGGGCGCGGGGGTCATGATCCGCATGCCCTTGCGGATGCGCTGGCGGCGAGGCGGGGGCGACGGGGTGGAGGCCGACGCCGGCCTGGCCACGGGCGCCACGGGCACCGGCCCGGCGGCCGGCGCGATCGGTGCACGTACGCCCTGCAGGCTGTCCCACAGGCCATACGAGCGCAGGATCCTCGCATGTTCGCCGTCCTTGCGCATCGCGCCGAGCGCCTGGTCCAACGCGGAAAGCAGCCGAGGGTTGGAGCGCCGAACGGCGGCGCCGTAGGGCCGCGGCAGCACGGGGCGCCCGGCGAGGCGGTAGCCCTTGGGATCCTTCTTGAGCCAGGCCCGGACCATGGCGGCCTCGAGCAGGACCGCGTCGGCGGACTTCTTGGTGAGCGCTTTGAAAGGCGACTCCGTATCGTCGGCGAGCACGGAGGTCGGCTTGGGTCGGATCCGCAGCAGGATCGCGGCCGCGACCGAGCCGCGCGTCGTCGCGACTTTCTTGCCGGCCAGGTCGCGCAGCTCGTAGATGCGCGTCTCGCCGGCACGCACCAGGATCGCCTGCGACGCCACGTAGTAGGGCGAGGTGAAGCGCACGCCGGCGTCGTCCTTGACCTCGAGGGCGTTGATCGCGACGTCCGCCCGCCCTTCGGCCAGCGCCGAACGCAGATCACGCCAGGCCGTCGGCACGAAGACCGGCTTGAGGCTGAGTCTGCGGGCCATCGCCACGGCCATGTCGGCCTCGAAGCCCACGTTGCCCTTCACGCCGGCCGTGAAATACGGCGCGCCCGACGTGGGGTCGACGGCGATCCGCAGCTCGCCCGGCTGCCTGACCGGCAGCGGCTCGCGCGAGCGGGCGGGAGCGGGCGTGCCCGCAGGCTTGATCGCGGCCGGGCCGGTGGGGCCTGCGGCCGGGCTCGCCCCTTGGGCCGCCGATGCCGCCGTGCGGTGTGCGGCACCCGCCGGGGCAGCCGCGGCCGGCGCCGCGACGTGGGCGGCGATCACCAGCGCGACGACCGAAGGGAGCCAGCGATGCTGGATCGCCGCGCCCCCCCGCAGGAGCAGGCTCATGCCTGGACCTGGCTACCGAGCTCGGCCACCAGCGCGGGCACTTCGGCGATCGCCGCCGCGAGCGCGGCGGGGTCGCCGCCGCCGCCCTGGGCGAAGTTCGCCTTGCCGCTGCCCTTGCCGCCGATGCGGGCCATGAAGCGGGCGAGCAGGTCGCCCGCGCGCAGCTTGCTGGTCAGGTCGTCGGACACCGTGGCCACCACGGCGATCTTGCCGGCGGACTGGCTCGCGAGCAGCACGGCGCCCGAGCCGAGGCCCGCGAGCAGGCTCTGTGCGGCTGCGCGCAGCTGATCGCCGGTCATGTCGTCAGGGGCCGCCGCGATGAACGGGATGCCCGCGGCCTCGGCGCGCTGGCCGAGCAGGGTCTGGGCCTTCGCGCTCGCGAGCTCGCCACGCAACGCGGCGACCTGCTTCTCGGATGCCCTGAGCGCGTCCTGCAGCTTGTCGAGGCGCTCGGGCACTTCGGCGGGCGCGGCCTTGAGGCGATCGCCGACGGCCTGCATCGCGATGGCCATGCCGCGCACGTAGTTGTAGGCGGCCATGCCGGCCACGCCCTCTATGCGGCGCACGCCGGCGGCGATGCCGCCCTCGCTCGTGATCTTGAACAGGCCGATGTCGCCCGAGGCGTGCACGTGCGTGCCGCCGCAGAGCTCCTTCGAGAAGTGGCCGATCGTGAGCACGCGCACGGTGTCGCCGTACTTCTCGTCGAAGAGCGCCATCGCGCCGCTCTCGCGGGCCTGATCGAAGTTCATGACGTCGGTGTGGACGGGCGTGTTCTCGAGGACCTTCTCGTTCACGAGCGTCTCGATGCGCGCGAGCTCCGCGGGCGTGACCGCGCGCGGATGCGCGAAGTCGAAGCGCAGGTAATCCGGCCCGACCAGCGAGCCTGCCTGCGTGACGTGGCTGCCGAGCACCTCGCGCAGGGCGGCGTGCAACAGGTGGGTCGCCGTGTGGTGGCGGCGCGTGTGCCAGCGGCGCTCGTCGTCGACCAGCGCGAGCAGGCGATCGCCCACCGCGAGGCCGTGGCCCTTCGCCACGACGTGGATGATCGCGCCATGGCGCTTCTGGGTGTCGAGCACGGCGACCACGTGATCCTTGAACGGCACGCGATCCGTGTGATCGGCGTAGGTGAGCGGCGGGTTGGCCGAGGCCCACTCGTCGCCTTCCTTGATCAGCACGCCGGTGTCGCCGATCTGGCCGCCGGACTCGGCGTAGAAGGGCGTGCGGCTGAGGATCACGCCGTCGCGGTCGGGGCCGAGCTCGAGCAGGTCGATCACGCTGTCGATCTCGCGGGACAGCTCGTAGCCGAGGAACTCGGACTTCGCTTCGATCGCCGTGTCGGCCTCGAAGGTGATGCCCGCCTTTTCGCGCGCGGAGCGAGCGCGGTCGCGCTGTTCCCCCATCGCGGTCTCGAACACCGCCGCATCGACCTGGATGCCGCGCTCGCCCGCGAGCTCCACCGTGAGCTCCAGCGGGAAGCCATAGGTGTCGTAGAGCTCGAACGCGGTGCGGCCGTCCAGGATCTTGTGCTGGTCCACCTTCGTGAGTGCTTCCTCGAGCAGCGACATGCCGCGGTCGATCGTGAGGCCGAAGCGACGCTCCTCCTCGAGCAAGGTGTCGGCGATGTGCTGGCGGCGCGTCTGCAGCTCATCATAGAAGTCGCCGTAGAGCGAGACGATCAGGGGCACGAGCGTGTGGAGGAAGTTGCCCTCGATGCCGAGCAGGCGGCCATGGCGGTAGGCCCTGCGAATGATGCGACGCAGCACGTAGCCGCGGCCCTCGTTGGAGGGCACGACGCCGTCGGCGATCAGGAAGGTCGAGGCGCGGACGTGGTCCGTCATCAGCTTGAGCGAGACGTCGACCCTGGCGTCCTGGCCGTAGGTGCTGCCCGACAGCCGTGCCAGCTCCTGCATGATCGGGAAGAGCATGTCGGTCTCGAAGTTGTTCGACGCGCCCTGCAACACCGAGGTGATGCGCTCGAGGCCCATGCCGGTGTCGATGTTCTTCGCCGGCAGCGGCGTGAGGACGCCGGCCTCGTCCCGATTGAACTCCATGAACACGAGGTTCCAGACCTCGAGGAAGCGGTCGTCGTCCTCACCGAGGCGCGCGTCGGGGTTGCCGTTGCCGCGCTCGACGCCGAGGTCCACGTATATCTCGGAGCAGGGGCCGCACGGGCCCGTGGGGCCCGCGGCCCAGAAGTTGTCCTCCTCGCCGAGCCGCACGATCCGATCGGCCGGCACGCCGACCTTTTCATGCCAGATGCGGAAGGCTTCGTCGTCGGTCGTGAAGATCGAGACCCAGAGGCGCTCCTTCGGGATGGCCATGTTCACGGTGAGGAACTCCCAGGCCCACGGGATGACTTCCTCCTTGAAGTAATCACCGAAGGAGAAGTTGCCGAGCATCTGAAAGAACGTGTGGTGCCGGGCCGTGCGTCCCACGTTGTCGAGGTCGGTCGTGCGGAAGCACTTCTGAACGGTGATCACGCGCGTGCCCGTCGGCTTCTCCGCGCCCATGAAAATGGGCTTGAACTGGAGCATGCCGGCCGTCGTGAGGAGCACGGTCTTGTCCTTGGCGGGGGGCACCAGGCTCGAGCTCGGCAGGTGCTTGTGCGCGCGGGCTTCGAAGAACTCGATGTAGGCCTGGCGGATTTCCTTGAAGGAGAGCTTCTTCACGACGGGGACCTCTGGGCGGGGATGTGGAATTGGGAACCGGAAGCGGCCGAGCGACGTCTGGCCAGTGACCGTCCATTTTAGCAGAACCGACGCCCCTACCGCCCCGCTGGGTACATAAGCGGAGCCGTCGACCGGCCGCCTGTCTGCTCACAACCGCGAGGTCCCCCCCGAAATGAAGCGACTCCGTCCCCATCACGCGATCCTGCCCTTGGTGGCGGCCGCCACCGTCGCGAGCGGCTGTGGCCCGCTGCCGGGCGGCGTCCAGACCCTGGCCACGGCCGCGCTCGTCGGCCTCCAGCTCTTCGACGGCCAGCTGCTGCCGCCGCCCAAGATGCTGTCCGACAAGCTGATCCCGGTCTTCCTGAACTCGCTCGCGAGCGGCCAGCCCCTGTCGCTCGACCTGGTCGTGAAGGCCCTGGCCGCGACCAACGGCAGCGAGATCGGCAACCTGGCCGACAAGCCGGGGAACGCGACAGTCAACGTGAACGTCGCGCAGTACCGCAACGCCTTCGGCATCCTCGACACCGCCGGCGTGTTCAAGGTGAAGTCGGGCGAGACCAGCGTGACGAAGGGCATGGGGCTGGCGTCGCCTTCGGCCGAGCTGCGCTACGCGAAGAACAACCTGTGGTTGTGGGACAACGCGCCGATCTTCACGGCGAGCGATGAGTCGCGCCGTTACCGCCTGAGTGCCGCCGACCAGGTCGACCTGCGGCCGCAGATGTCGCCGATCCGCAACCAGGGCGAGCGCGCCACCTGCGCGATGTTCGCGACCGCAGGCCACATGGACTACTTGAACGGCGTGAAGGCCGGCCTGCCGATCAAGTCGGCCTCGCCCCAGCAGATGAACTGGCTCTACAACGTGGTGATCAAGTCAAAGACCGACGCGGACGCGCTCTGGGACGACCAGGGCACGATCTCGACGATGTTCTACCCGGTGCTCCGGCTCGAGGGCAACCGTGAGGTGAGCGAGGACGCGCCGTACGTTCCGCCGCAGCAGGGCTACATCGCCGAGGCCGCCGCGCCCTACGCCCAGGACCTGGAAAAGCAGAGCGCGCGGTCGGACTGGGCCGCCATGGCCGATCTCAACCTCGGCCCGGCCACCGCGGCGAAGGTCAAGGCCGGCGAGCGCATCGTGGCGCAAGGCGCCTACTACTTCCGCGTGAAGAACGACGAGGCCAGCTTCGAGGCCGCGTTGCAGGGCGGCAACCCGATCCAGCTCGGCTACCCGGTCAACGGGAAGGATTGGGACGATCCGGAAGATGGGCGCATCGCCGAGTTCAGCGACTCGAAGGACAGCGACGGCTACCACGCCGTGCTGATCGTCGGCTACCAGCGCGACAGCTCGGCGCCGGGCGGCGGCTGGTACATCGTGCGCAACTCGTGGAGCGCGGACTGGGGCGACAACGGCTATTGCTACGTCTCCTACGCGATGACGCGCAAGTACGCGCTCCACCCGCACGTCGCGACGCCTTACAAGAACCCCTTCAACGCGAAGTTCTCGGTCACGCCGCCGCCGAAGGATCCGCCGCCGGCCGACCAGGTCGTCAAGGACGAGCCGCTGCCCACCACCCAGGAGATCAACGGCTATACAGAGGAAGACGAGAAGAACGGCGGCAGCCTGGAGTCGTTGCTGGATGGCCTGATCGACGACTTCATCAAGATTTTGGAAGGCAAATAGCGCCTCACCACCCACTTGTGACGCAAATCACCGGCCGGCCCTTCGGGGTCGGCCATGGTTGTCATGTTACAAGGTTCTTCGTCGTGGTTATGTTGTTGGTAGCACCCCGAAAATGCTAGCATGCCCGCATACACGGGCATCCGACCGTTTTTGGACTATTTTGGAGTACCAGCTTCCTTATGTGTGGCATTGTCGGTTACATCGGCGCGCAGAGCGCCTCGGACATCATCGTCGACGGCCTGAAGCGCCTCGAGTACCGCGGGTACGACTCCGCGGGCATCGCGATCGCGGACAACGGCTCGCTCGATCTGCGCCGTGAGGTCGGCAAGCTGCGCAACCTGGAAGCCCAGGTGATCGCCCAGCCGCCGATCGGCTCGATCGGCATCGGCCATACCCGCTGGGCCACCCATGGCCGCCCCACCACCTTCAACGCCCACCCGCACACCGATGCGTCGGGCGAGCTCGTGGTGGTGCACAACGGCATCATCGAGAACTTCGCCACGCTCAAGGCCGAGTTGCTCGGTGCCGGCGTGAAGTTCGCCTCGGACACCGACACCGAGGTCCTCGCCCACCTGATCGCGAGCTTCTACGACGGCGATCTGCTCGCCGCCGTGTTCCAGGCGCTCACGCGGGTGGAGGGCACCTACGCGATCGCCGTGCTGCACCGCCGCAACGAAGACCTGCTGGTGGGCGCGCGCAAGGGCAGCCCGCTGATCGTGGGCATCGGCGACGGCGAGAACTACCTCGCCTCGGACATCCCGGCCATCCTCAACCACACCCGGCAGATCGTGTACCTCGAAGAGGGGCAGGTCGCCGAGGTCCGCCGCGACGGGGTCAAGGTCTACAACGAGCAGCAGGAGCAGGTGCCATTCTCGATCTCGCGCATCGACTGGAACCTGGTCGCCGCCGAGAAGGCCGGCTTCGAGCACTTCATGCTCAAGGAAATCCATGAACAGCCCACCTCGCTCTCGAACGCGATGGCCGGCCGGATCGACGAGCGCGAGGGCCGCCTGTTCCTCGACGACATCGGCATCGAGCCGGCCACGCTGGCCTCGTTCCGCCGCATCACGATCGTCGCGTGCGGCACGGCCTATTACGCCGGCATGGTCGGCAAGTACCTGATCGAGAAGCTCGCGCGCGTGCCGGTCGAGGTCGACCTGGCCTCCGAGTTCCGTTACCGCGACCCGGTGATCGACGAGGACACGCTGTTCGTGGCCGTGACGCAGTCCGGCGAGACGGCGGACACCCTCGCCGCCGTGCGCGAGGCCAAGCGCCATGGCGCGACCGTGCTCGGCGTGGTGAACGTGATCGGCTCGGCGATCGCCCGCGAGGCGCACGGCAACCTGTACCTGCACGCCGGCCCCGAGATCTCCGTGGCCTCGACCAAGGCCTACACCTCGATGGTGACGGGCTTCATGGTGCTGGCGCTGCACCTCGCGATCAGCCGTGGCCAGCTTTCCGCGGAGGAGGCCAAGCGCCTGATGCTCGAGCTCAAGCGCGTGCCCGCGCTGGTCTCGCGCATCCTCGAGAACGACCGCGGCATCCGCGAGCTCGCGAGCCGCTTCACGGGCTACCGAGACTTCCTCTTCCTCGGCCGCGGCATCAACTACCCGACCGCCCTGGAAGGCGCGCTCAAGCTCAAGGAAATCAGCTACATCCATGCCGAGGCCTACGCCGCCGGCGAGCTGAAGCACGGCCCGATCGCGCTCATCACCAGCGAGATGCCGGTGGTGGCGGTCGCGACGGACGGCCCGCACTACGAGAAGGTGCTCTCGAACGTGCAGGAGGTCAAGGCGCGCGACGGCCTGGTCATCGCGATCGCCACCGAGGGCAACATCGCGATCCAGGAGCATGTCGATTACGTCGTATACGTGCCGCACGTCGACCCGCTGCTCTCGCCGCTGGTCAACGTGATTCCGCTGCAACTCCTCAGTTACCACATCGCCCGCCTGCGCGGCCTCGACGTGGACCAGCCGCGAAACTTGGCGAAGTCCGTCACCGTGGAATAGACTGACGGGGCCCGGCGACTAGCCGGGCCCCGTTCCCGTTTCACCTGGAGACTGCGACATGGCCTTCCCGTCCGTCCGCCCGCGGCGCCTGCGCGCCACGCCCGTGCTGCGCGAGCTCGTGCGCGAGACCACGCTCGCGGCTTCCGATTTCGTGTTCCCGCTCTTCATCGTGCCGGGCCACGGCCAGCGCCGCCCTATCGGCTCGATGCCCGGCAACTTCCAGCTCTCGATCGATGAGGTCGAGCGCGAGGTGACGATGCTGGCCGCGCTCGGCATCCGCGCCGTGATCCTCTTCGGGCTGCCGCCCGAGAAAGACGAGGTGGGCTCGAGCGCGCACGACCCGCACGGCCCGGTGCAAGCGGCGATCCCCGCGATCAAGCGGGCCGTGCCCGACATGTTCGTGATGACCGACGTGTGCCTGTGCGAGTACACGTCGCACGGCCATTGCGGCGTGCTCGAGGGCGAGCGGCTGCTGAACGACCCGACGCTCGACATCCTGGCCACCACGGCCGTTTCGCACGCGCGCGCGGGCGCGGACATGGTGGCGCCTTCCGACATGATGGATGGGCGTGTGCGGGCGATCCGCACGGCTCTCGACGCCGAGGGGTACGCCGACACGCCGATCTTGAGCTACGCGGTGAAGTACGCCTCAGGCTTCTACGGCCCGTTCCGCGAGGCCGCCGAGTCCACGCCGGCCTTCGGCGATCGCCGCAGCTACCAGATGGACCCGGCCAACGCGCGCGAGGCCCTCAAGGAGGCCGCGCTCGACGAGGCCGAGGGCGCCGACATGCTGATGGTGAAGCCGGCGCTGCCGTACCTCGACGTGCTCTGGCGGGTGCGCCAACAAACGAACCTCCCGCTCGCGGCCTACAACGTCTCGGGCGAGTTCGCGATGGTGAAGGCCGCGGCCGAGAAGGGCTGGATCGACGAGCCGCGCGTGGTGCTCGAGGCGATGACCGGGATCCGGCGAGCGGGGGCGGATTTGATCATCAGCTACCACGCGCCGGACGTGGCGCGCTGGCTGGCCGAAGGCCGCACATAGGTCGCTTGCCAGCGGGGTAGGATGGGGAAACGAGAAGGAGACCCCCCCATGCGTCCTATCAATGTCACGGTCACGGCCCTCGCGCTCCTCGCCGGCATGTACCTCGGCTGCGCGCAGGCGCCGCAGGTGCTCGATCCCCGGGTCCCGGCGGGGAACGCGCAGACCGCCGGTGGCACCGCCACCAAGACGGTGCCGGCCGCCGTGCCGACGCCGCGTGGCAAGGGCGATGCCACCGGCTACTGGCTGATCGAGGCCGACAAGGCCAACTCGTATTGCTGCGCGGTGGGCCACCTCGCGCTCAAGCAGAAGGCGGACGGCACGCTCCTCGGCGAGATGGATTGGACCGGTGGCGGCCCCAACAAGCTCAACGGCAAGAACGACGGCGGCAACCTCGATTTCACGCTCGTAAACGACTCGAACACGCCCCTGCCGCTCCGCTTCACGGGCTCGATCGGCGAGGATGGCGCGACCGTCACGTTATCCAACGGCGCGAACGCGGATCCGAAGCTCATTTACACGGCCACGCGACTCTTCTGATCTTCTGAACCTGGCCGCAGCCGCAATCCCGGCGCCACCGAAGGAACACAAGGCTGCAACGCAAATCGTCTAGGATGGACCTGAACGCCAAGGACCGGCGTTCGGAGGTGGTGCCATGTCTATGTCGATACTCTTCCAGGTGGTGCTCGTCGCGTCGTTCGCGCTCGCGATCGTCAGCGTCGCCTCCGGCGCCCGTGGCACGGCGCCGGCCGCGCGGCTGGCGGTCGGGCCCGCGGACGAGGGGCCGCCGCGGCGC
>JAKFEW010000133.1:0-6262 GCA_036675505.1 Candidatus Sericytochromatia bacterium | reverse complement strand
ACTTCGAGACCGCCTACGACACCGACGGCGTCGATCCGTTCTGGTCGCTCGGCATCGGCTACGACGTCACGGAACTCTTCGGCGTGATCCTCAGCTACGAACGCTTCGCCGTCGGCGACGAGCGGATCGGCGATATGGACCGGCTGATGCTCGGTTTCGAACTGCGCTGACATCCGCGCCGGTCCGGGCGCGGCGCCGGGCCGGACGCCCGGCGGCCAGCGGGAGTTCGTGCGAACGTAAGCCCACACCGCGGGCCCCATCGCCGGGACCCGCGCCCGTATCCGCCACCCCGGGAGCCCGCCATGATCGCCGTCGTCGCCGGCATCTGCAGTGCACTGGCCGTCGTCGCGTTCGTGGTGCTGGCGGTTCTCTTCAACCGCAGTCATGCCCGGTTTCTCGCCCGGCTCCGGGATCAGCATCCCGCGGTGTGGACGCGGCTCCAGGATCCGCCGATGGCACCGGACGATCCCCCGCCGAGCGTCATGTCCGAAAGCGCCCAGTACGTGTCCAAGCGCCGCTACCTGGAACTGCCGGACCCCGAACTGCATCGCCTCGGCGACCGCTCCCGGCGCCTGGGGGCGGGCCTGCCCGGGCTGTGCGTGGCCGCGATCGTGCTCGGGTGTCTGGCCGCCGCCTTGCGAACGTGACCGGGGCGCGGGGCCGCGCGGTTACGTGCCCGCGGCGCGTCGATGCCGAACCGCGAGCACGAACGCCGTAACGACCACCGCCGCCAGCGCCACCAGCACCGCCACCAGCCAGCGGGTGCAGCGGACGAGTTCATCCGCGAGCTCCCCGATCCGCTGCCGCTCGGCATGCGCGGCCTGCGTCTGGCTCTGCAGCGCGGCGCGCAGGCCCTCGACCGTTTCCAGGCGGGCCGCGGCCTCGGCGGTGAGCTGCGGCTGCGCGGACTGCACGGTGACCACGGCCGTCAGCGTGTCGAGCAGGTCGGCGCGGGCGGCGGTGAGCAGCGCCAGCGGCAGCGCGGCGGCGAGCAGGCCCAGCGCGAGCGCCAGCAGGATCACGACGGCATTCGAGGGGTTGCGCATGGGCGGGCGGGTCCTGGCGGTGGCGGGAAGGATGAACCCGTCAACGTTCCGGAGCCCGGTCCGGGGCTACGGAATCGAACAGCGCCACGAGCCGGTCGACGTCGACCGGTTTGACCACGTGGTGGTGGAATCCGGCGGCGCGCGACGCCGCCTCGTCGGCCGCCTGGCCGTAGCCCGTCAGCGCGATGAAGCGCGCGCCGGTGTCCCCGAGCCGCTCGCGCAGCATCACCGCGAGCGCGTAGCCGCTGATGTCGGGCATGCCGATGTCGAGGATGAACACGTCCCAGCGCGCGTGCCGCGCCAGCAGCTCGACGGCGTCGCGACCGCCCGTCGCCACCGTCACGTCGTGCCCGAGCAGGCGCAGCACGCTGGCGAGCGTGTCGGCGGCATCGCGGTTGTCGTCGACGAGCATCACGGTGTGGCCGGCGACGGGCGGTGCCGTCGGGACCGGAGGCGGGCTCGCCGCCGACTCCTCGGCCGTCGCACGCGGCAGGACCAGGCGGAACGTGCTGCCGCGGCCCGGCCCCGCGCTCGCCGCCGTGATGCTGCCGCCGTGGCCGAGCACGATGCTGCGCGCCAGCGCGAGGCCGATGCCGAGACCGCCCTGCGCGCGATCGGGGGTGCGCTCGGCCTGCGTGAACAGGTCGAAGACGTGCGGCAGCAGCGTCGCGTCGATGCCGGCGCCGTCGTCGGCGACCTCGACCGCCACCTCGCCGTCGGCGACCGCCAGCGTGACCCGGATCGATCCGGCCCGGGGCGTGTACTTGGCGGCATTGTTCAGCAGGTTCGCGACCACCTGCACCAGGCGGTGGCGATCGCCGAGCACCACGGCGGAGCCGCCGGCCGTCTCGACGGCGAGCGTGTGCCGCCGCGCCTGGATCAGCGGCTCCACCTGCTCGACGGCGGCGGCGACCACCGCGCGCAGGTCGACCGGCTGGCATTCGAATTCGACCAGGCCGCGCGTCACCCGCGACACGTCGAGCAGGTCGTCGACGAGATCGGTCATGTGCGCGACCTGCCGCGAGATGATCTGCGCCGCCTGCGCGACCCGGGCCGCATCGTCCGGCGCCAGCCGCAGCAGTTCGGCGGCGGTGCGGATCGGCGCCAGCGGATTGCGCAGCTCGTGGGCCAGCATCGCCAGGAACTCGTCCTTGCGCCGGTCCGACTGTTCGAGCGATTCGAGCAGCCGGCGCCGCTCGGTGATGTCGATCGACGCGCCGATCAGGCCGACGATCTCGCCCTTCCCGTCGACCCACGGCGCCTTGTGCGACAGCCACGTCGCCGGCGACCCGTCCGCGAGCCGGATGTCCTCCTCGATCTGTTCGGCGACGCCGCTGTCCATGATCCGCCGGTCGTTCGCCATCACCGCGTCGGCTTCGGCGGGGTCGGCGAGGAACTCGCGGTCGGTCCGGCCCAGGTACGCCGACGGCGGCAGGCCGAGCAGCTGCGACACGCCGCGATTGGCGATCACCATGCGCCCTTCGCGGTCCTTCGCGTAGACGACGCCGGGCACCGTGTCGGTGAACGACCGCAGCAGCGCCAGCGCGGCGTCGCGCTCGGCCTCGGCGCGGTGGCGCTCGTCGTGGCCCAGCAGCACGCCGGGAAACCGCACCGGCCGGCCGGCGTCGTCGAGTTCGACGCGGCCGTTCGCCTCGACCCACGCCCAGCTGCCGTCGCGCGTCAGCACGCGGTACTCGCAGCGGTAGGGCCCGCCGCGCGCGAGCGCGTCCCCGATCGCCGCACCGACGCGGGCGCGGTCGTCGGGATGGATCGCGTCGACCGCGACATCCAGCGGGAGCCCGGCCCGGCATGCCTCCTCGTCCAGCCCGAACAGATGCGCGAACCGGCCGTCGCCGGAGATGCGGTCTTCCGGGATCAGCCACACCCACGTGCCGAGGATCGCGCCGGCGTCGAGCGCCAGCTGCACGCGCTCGGCGGCGGCCGCGGCCTCGCGTGCCTGCTCGCGGCGGGCGGTGACGTCATGGAAGAAGACCGCGAGCCCCTCCTCGACCGGAATGGCGCGCGCCTCCAGCCAGCACTGGCGACCGTCCTCGAACGTGTACGCGTGCTCGAGCGATTCGGCGCGGCCGGTGGCGCGGGCACGCAGGTACATCCGGCCCAGCGGCGAGTCGAGCGTGCCGGGGAACACGTCCCAGTGCAGGCTCCCGACGAGCCGCTCGCGCGCCATGCCGGTCAGCCGCTCGGTCATCGCGTTCACTTCGACGATCCGGAAGTCGCGGTCGAACAGCACGAACGCCTCGTCCATGTTCGCCAGCACCTGGCGGTGGCGCGCGTCGCGCGCGGCCAGCTCCGCCGCATGCCGCATCTGCGCGGTGATGTCGGTGCACGCGCCGAACATGCCGGCGACCGCGCCCGACGCATCGCGCACCGGGGCGAAGAAGAACGAGAAGTACGTCTCCTCGGGGTAGCCGTTGCGCTCGAGCATCAGCCGCATGCTCGGCACGTGCACCGGATCTCCCGCCGTGGCGGAGGCGATCAGCGGCTCGAGCTGGTCGCGGATCTCGGGCCACACCTCGTCGAGGATGTCGCGCCCCACGGCCCACGGATGCTTCGCGCCGAGGAACGGCACGTAGTGGTCGTTGTAGAGGAACGCGCGCGACGGGCCCCAGACGATGTACATCGGCTGGTTCGACGCCAGCATCAGCCCGACGATCGTGCGCAGGGCCTCGGGCCACGTCTCCACCGGGCCCAGCGCGGTGCGGGCCCAGTCCATCGCCCGCAGGGTCTCGCCCATCCGGCCGCCGCCCGCGAGGACGTGGCGTTCCGTTCCGCTCATCGCTGCGGCTCCCCGAGCCTGGTCGACGGCGGCCATGATACCCGCGGCTCATTCCGCCGCAGCGCCGGTTGCGACCTCCGCACGATCGTCAGCCGCAGGTCAGCTGCACGATCCGGCCGGAGGTCTCGTCGTAGTAGAAGTTCAGGCGCGTCTCGCTGAAGTCCTCCGTCACCGCGCACGTGGTGCAGGCGACGCGGAAGCTGAGCCCTTCCGGCGCGGGTGGCACGTCGCGGTAGTTCCGGCCGAGGTACGACGCGAAGTCCGCGGCGCGGCAGGTGTCGGCGCCGGCGGGGGGAAGTGCGGGTCCGGGCGGCGTCGATGCGGCCGGCGGGGGCGGGCTCGCGCAGGCGGTCAGCAGGGCGAGCCACAGAGCGGCGGTCAGGGCAGTCGGGTTGAGGCGCATGGGGGGTTCCTCCATTGGCGCGGAAAGTGTCGCGCCGGGGATGTGAGGGAGGAGACAGCGATCAGAGCGTGTACCCGGGCTTGCGGAAGATCCGCTCCGGGTGCGCGACGATGTCCGGGCCCCACACCTGCGCCGCCCAGTCGGCCTGCGCGATCTCCTCGAACGCCACCGACACCGACGCCTCCGACGAGCCGAGCTGGGCGACCACCTCGCGGGCGATCGCGTCGGCGAGCCGCGCCTTCTGTTCGTCGGTCTTGCCGGGCCAGAGTTTGACGATCACGTGCGGCATGGCGGGTTCCTTCTCGAGTGGCCGACCCGGGGCGGGCGGGCTCCGGTCCGGCCCGGAGTTTGCCACGACGGGTCCGGCGCGCCCCGGTCAACGCGCCGGCAGGAACAGCGCCGAATGCGCCCGCGCGGGGCCGCTGGCGCCATGCGGCCAGACCGGCCGCTCCAAGTCGATGTAGCCGGGGCGGTCGGACCCGGGGTTGATCGACGGGTCGATCGCCAGGATGCCCGTCGCGGGGTCGAACACGAGCAGGTACATGCCCTTTTCCTTGCCCATCTCGGCGCCCACCGCGATGCGGTTCGAGGCCGGATCCTTCGCGGCCCAGTGCGCGTTGAAATCGGTGGGCAGCAGCAGCCGGGACACTTCCCGCGGCGCCGCCGGATCGGCGACATCGAGCACCACCACCATCTGCGACCACGCCACCGGCATGATCCAGTGCCGGCCGACCACCACCGGCACGCTGCAGCCGACCCGCGAGTACTCATCGGCCGGGTCTCGACCGTGGATGTCGTAGACGTGCTTGAGCGTCGGCGCATCCGACGCCACGCCGGTGAGCTGGTAGAACCCGCACATGTAGGCATTGAGCAGCACCGAGCCGTCCGCCATGCGGCGCGGGCCGAACGGCATCTCGGCGGCCCAGTCCAACGGCGAGCCGTCGGGTTTCTTTCCTGCGGGCACGTCCAGCGTCGCCAGCAGCGTCAGGTCCGACAGGCGCCAGACCTGGACCACGTTCGCGCTGTGTTTTTCCATCATCCGCGCGCTGGTGGTGACGAGGCGGTCCAGGTCGGGCATCGGCAGCATCGCGTACAGCCGGATCGGCAGCTCGGCGCCGGGCACCGCAGCGCTGGCCCAGCGCACCCGTTCGCCCGCGGCCGTGTACTCGGCGATGCCGCCATGGCCGCCATCGGTGTCGCCGGCCTTCGGGCTGGCGCCGTCGCTGCGCAGGTAGCCGACCAGCACGTTGCCGTTGGGCAGCCGCACGTAGTCGTGCGGGTGGCGCAGCGGCGGCGCCGGCGGCAACGACCGGACCACGCGGATCGCGGTCGGATCGGCGACATCCACCAGCATCGTCGCCTCGGGGTGGTGCGCGTTGGCGAACAGCAGCGTGCCCGCCGGCGGCAGCACGTATTCCATGTGGTGCGGCATCGACTCGCGGTGGCCGAACGGCGTGGTGGCGACCACCTTGCCGGCGGTCGCGCTCCCCGGCGCCACGTCGACGACGGCGAAGAAATCCTCCTCGGCGCCATCCTGGTCGGCGGCCAGCAGCAGCAGGTGCGGCGAGGGTCCCGGCGCGGCGGGCGGCGGCGGCGTGGTGGCGCAGGCTGTCGCCAGCAGGCACAGCAGCAGTGTCGAACCGGTTCTCATCTCGCGTCCGTCCTGGTCGATGAAGCCGGCAAGGTTCCGGCGCCCTGTGGGGCAACGCCGGCGGCCGCCGCCGCCGGCCAGTGGCGGCACGCAGCGGCGTTGACCGGATTTCCGCCCGCATGCCATCGTCCAGCGCCGCTCCCCGGCGACGACGGTCGTCGCCTGCAGCGAGCCTCACCGGGGAAATCGATGACACCTGCCCTGCGGCCGCTCGCCGGCCTGGCCCTCTGTTTCGCGCTGTCTGCCGTGGCCATGCCGGTGCCGGCGGCGGCGCCGTCGAGCGCGCCGGACGCGGACGCGAGGATCCGGACGTTCGAAGCCGCGCTTCCGGCGGTGACCCACGACGGCCGCACGCTGCAGCTTTC
>JAKFEW010000093.1:0-106751 GCA_036675505.1 Candidatus Sericytochromatia bacterium | reverse complement strand
GCACGTGGCCCCTCGCCCACCTCCCCGCTTGGGAGCGCCTGGTCAGCCTGCCATCTTAACGATCGTTAACATTTCATGTCGATTATCCGGTCATGGCTGTGGGATGTCCATCCTTGCCTGATGGATGATGGCCTCATCGGCCCTGCACCTGGCCTTCCGTCCGGACGTACCAGGGGCCTGGCGGCAGCGTGGGGATCGGGGTTGGCGACGCGCCGGGCGACGGGCTCGCCTCGGGGCGGTACTCGGGCGGTGGCGGCCCCTTGACCGGACCGAAGAAGCCCGCGGCACCCGGCGCGTTGCTGATGAAGACGCGCAGCGTCCGGCCCTTGAAGTTCAGGTCGGCCACCTGGTTGTTCGCGCCGATGCCCAGGTCCGGCGCCGCGGACGCCGGCGTCAGGGTCCAGCCGTTCGTGCGGGCGAGCTGCTCGTAGTGCGTCCGCACCACGGGCGGGGCGTCGTCGGTGCGGTACTCGCGCCAGCCGTAGTTGCCGGGCATCGGCACGGGCCCGCCGCTGACGCTGAACCATTCGTCGACCTGGGTGCCACGCGGGTAAGCGCCGAAGGTCAACACCGCGGCCAGCTCGCCGCTGGGGCCGGGGTTCGACGGGCCGCAGGCGGTGAGGGCGAGGGCGGCGGCGGTCAGAAAGGCCGGGATGCGCATCAGAACCACCAGTAGAGGCCAGCGCCGTAGCCGGGACCGAAGCCGAAACCACCATAGTTGTAGAAGAGCGACCAGCCGAGCTCGAGGCGCACCGGGCCCCAGGTGAAGCCGAGGCCCGGCGTCAGGTTGTACTGCGGGGTGACGGCCCCCGCGAGGCCGCCCGCGCCGCCCGCGAAGGCGTCGATGCCCGCACCGGCGCCGAGCAGGGCGTAGAGCGTGCCCCAGGGCCGCCGATCGATTTGCCGCGTCAGGGCGCCGCCCACGTTCCAGAACATGGTGCCGCCCTGGCCCCAGCCGATCCCGGCGGCGTGCCAGCCCCAGCCATTGGCGTAGGTGCGGTAGTAGCTGAAGCCCGAGCCCGAGATCGTGCTGATCGCGCCGCCGATGGCCCGGCCGTCGGCCGGCGGGAGGCGGTCTTCGTTCTGGGCCGCGGCGGGCGCGGCGAGCGCGAGGACGAGAGCGACGGCGAGGGGTGAGGCGCGCATGCGACCATCCTTTCGGGCGAACGTTCGTCACTTGTACCACGCTTCGCCGGTTCGCTCGATCAGGGTTTCTACAGATTTTTTCGAAATTAAGGCAAGATGAACGACCTTTTAACCTATAGATAACCTGTCCGCTCCACCAAGAATTGTTCCAGCCCCCCCCGAACCCACCCGGAGGAAACCGATGAAGGCACTGCGCACCGCCCTGTTCGGCCTGATGACCGTCACGACGCTCGCGGCTTGTGGCCAGACCGGTCCCGCCGGCATCGGCAACGCCGCGAAGGTGGTGTCCAACGGCGGCGCCCACGTCATGGCCGGGAAGGGCATCGCCGGCCGCAAGCTCGACTACGGCTGGGACCGCTACAAGCAGGTCTTCGCGCCGAAGGCGAAGCTGAAGAAGATGCCCCGCCAGGGCCTGCTGCCGACCCGGATGGACCTGCGCGACAAGGACGCGACGGTCTACGACCAGGGCCAGCTCGGCGCCTGCACCGCGTTCGCGATGGGCAAGGGCATGCGCGAGCACATGCAGCGCGCCAACAACGAGCGCGTGACGGGCCTCTCGGCGCTGTTCCTCTACTTCGAGGAGCGCGTGAAAATGGGCACCCGCTGGCAAGATTCCGGCGCGACCATCACCGACGGCATGGCCGTGCTCAAGGACAAGGGCATCGCCACCGACGACGCGTGGCCTTACTCGACGAACTTCCTGAAGTTCCGCCTCAAGCCCTCGAAGGGCGCCTACCAGACGGCCGGCGAGTTCAAGGTGAAGGAAACGGCCCAGCTCGGCACGCTCGACGACGTGCGCGCCTCCCTCGCGAAGGGCCAGACCGTGGCCTTCGGCTTCCTGGTGTACCAGAGCATCGGCCAGGTGGGTCACGATGGCGTGATGCCGATGCCCGCCGCGGGCGAGCAGCCGGTGGGTGGTCACGCGGTGCTCGCCGTGGGCTACGACGACACCAAGCGCCAGCTGATCGTGCGCAACTCGTGGGGCGCCGGCTGGGGCGACAAGGGCTACTTCTACATGCCCTACGACTTCGCCGCGAACAAAGAGCGCGCCGACGACTTCTGGACGGCCGAGTAAGACGCTAAGGGCGGAAGCCCTCGGCCAACGCCTGGAAGGCGGGGACGTAAGTCCCCGCCTTTTCCGCGTCGACGACGCCCACCATCACGGCGTAGCGGCCCTCATCGAACAGGATCGTCTCGTAGAGCGCGCGCCCCTTGTCATCGCGGGGCGTGCGGCCGAGGGCCTGGGTCTCCCAGCCGGGCAGGCCGGCGATGCGCACCGCGCGCTGGCAGGTCACGCTGAGGCCCATGACGTCGTCATCCACCTGGCCGATGTGGTTGGTGGCGAAGCGCCGCCGCGGCTCGTCGCCCTTCACGTCGGCCAGCCCCCAGCCGGCGAGGAACACGACCCCCTGGGGCTCCCCCGGCGCGAACCGGCCATCGGGCGTGAAGATCGCCATGCCGCCCCAGCTCCCGGCCGGCGCGAGCAGCGGCGAGGCGCCGAGCCGGAAGCCGGGGACCTCGGCCGTGCGGTCGGTGTCGGCGACCCGCGCGCCGAGGAGCGCCTCGCGCAAGGGGCGGGCCAGCTCGGGACCGTCCACGACGGGCCAGGTCGCCATCGCGAGCACGGTGCGTTCGTTGGCGTCGAGCAGCAGGATCCACTTGTCGTATTCGCGATCGAACGCGGTCTGCGAGCACTGCAAGAGCCGCCCTGGCCGGCCGTCGACCGTCACGGCCTCGTCGCCGTGCAGCGTCAGCCCCCGCTCGAGCAAGGTCTCGCGGTCGAAGCCGGGCGCGACCTTCGCGTACGGCGCCGGCAGCGTCTGGACCATGAGCGAGCCGGCGCCGGCCGGCTGGACGAGCCCCGGGAAGGCGTCCGTCTGTTCGAAGCCCGCGGGCTTGCGCAGCCGCAGCGGGGATCCCGGCACCGACCACCAGCCGGTGATCGGCTCCAGCAGCCGCGACAGGAACCCGTCGAGGCTCACGCTACTCGACCGTCCACTCGCTGCTCGGGATGGTGACGTTGGGCTTCATCTCGCGCATCTCCAGGTGGAACATCACCCGGCCGGCGCCGTCGTAGGCGTCGCGCATCACCGGCAGCGAGATGCGCCGGGAGATGCCGAAGACGTCTTTCTCCACGCCCTTCCAGCGCAGCGGCGAGCGGACCTCGACGAGATCGATCGGCTCGCCGGCGCTCACGCCCTCGCCGAGCGGGCGGACCTCGGCCTGCGGGTGGAGCAGCGTCTCGAGCAGGCGCTCGGTGCTGGTGTCGCGCAGCGAGCGCTTGTAGCCGTCCACGAGGCGAGCGTCCTCGACGTCGAGCGTGATCTTGAGCGGGATGAAGCCGAAGAAGTAGGTGCGCACCCGGACCTCACGCTTGCCATCGAAGATCAGCTTGGTGCTCTTCTTCTTCGCGATCCCGGCGTCGAGGACCGTCGCCGACATGGTCCCTGGTCGGCGCCAGCTGATCTTCGCGAGGTTGTGGTCGGTCGTGCCCTTCGGCGTGCGCATCTTCGTGTAGGCGGTGGCCGTGAAGTTGCGCGTGCCGTCGGCGGCAGCCTGCACGCGGGCCAACAGGGCCTTCACGGTGGCCTGATCCGGCGCGGGCAGGGTCGGCGCGGGGCCGATCGGCTTGACGGGCGGCAGCTTGGGCAAGGCTGCGGGCTGGGCGCCACAGGCGGCGAGCACGAGCGTCAGGGCGGCGATCGCCACCCCCCGTGCCCCAAGAATTCGCCCGCTGCGCTGCAAGTCCGACCCCCGTTCGCCTGAAAGGCTTATGACTAGATTATATTCTGGTTAACGGAGCAGCGTGTGAACAGCGTGAAAAATCCGTATTAAATCCATGTAAAATCTCGGTGGCGATCGGGGTGGGCCGGATCATGTGGCATCATGGGACCCCTCGCGCAGGAGCCTCACCGATGCCCGAATTCCAGTACCGCAGCGAGATGCCCGCGTCGGCCGCCGAGGTCTACGCCTGGCACGTCCGGCCGGGTGCGCTCGAGCGGTTGATGCCGCCGTGGCGGGAGATCTGCGTCCTGCGCCGGGAAGGCGGCGTCGAGGATGGCGGCACGGTGCTGCTGCAGCTGCGGTTGGGGCCCGTGAAGTGGCGTTGGCTGGCCCGCCACGAGGATTCCGTGCCCGGCCGGCAGTTCGTCGACGAGCAGGTCGAGGGGCCGTTCGGGAAATGGCGCCACACGCACCGCTTCATGCCGCACGACGGCGCGCACGCGACGATGGAGGACCACGTCCACTTCCGCAGCCCGCTCGGCGGCCTCGGCCACCGGTTCGCGACGCCCTTCGTGCGGGCGGAGCTCGCGCGGCTCTTTCCGTGGCGGCACGCGCGTACGCGCCTCGACCTGCGCCGCCACAAGGCCGCCGGCCTCGCGCCGCTGCGCATCGTGGTCTCCGGCGCGAGCGGGCTGATCGGCCAGGCGCTCTGCGCCTTCCTCACCACCGGCGGGCACCGCGTCGATCGGCTGGTGCGCCGGCCACCGTCGCCCGGCAGCACCGACATCCAGTGGGATCCCGCCACGGGGCGGCTCGATCCGGCCGCGCTCGAGGGCGTGGACGCCGTGATCAACCTCGCCGGCGAGCCCATCGCCCAGCGCTGGAACCCCGCCACGATGCGCACGATCTTGGAGAGCCGCAAGCAGAGTACGCGGCTGCTCGCCGACGCGATCGCGCGTCTCGAGCGGAAGCCGAAGGTGTTCGTGTCGGCCTCGGCGGTGGGGTACTACGGCGATCGCGGCGATCAGCCGGTCGACGAGGACGATCGCACGGCCGGAGCGGGCTTCCTGGCCGAGGTCTGCCAGGCCTGGGAGCTCGCGACCGGGCCTGCGCGCGACGCCGGCGTGCGCACGGTCAACCTGCGCCTCGGCGTGATCGTCACGCCGCGCGGCGGCGCGCTCAAGCAGATGCTGCCGCCCTTCAAGCTGGGCCTGGGCGGGCGAGTCGGGTCGGGCGACCAGTGGATGAGCTGGATCGGCCTCGACGACGCGCTGGGCGCGCTGCTGCACGTGCTCAAGACCGAGACGCTCGCGGGCCCGGTCAACGCGACCTCGCCGCAGCCGGTGACCAACCGCGAGTTCACGCGCGAGCTCGGTCGGGCGCTGCACCGCCCCACGCCCTTCCCGCTGCCCGCGTCCGTGGTGCTCACGCTGTTCGGCGACATGGGCAAGGCGGTGCTGCTCGAGGGCCAGCGCGTGGTGCCGGGCAAGCTGCTCGAGACCGGCTTCCGCTTCGAGACGCCCTACCTCGCGGAGGCGCTGCGCTGGGAGCTGGGCGACGCGTCCGCGGTGCCGGCGGCGGGCTGAATCGCGGGACCGTATATACAAGTTACACCAAATGCTCGCACGTTTGGTTAACACGTGGTAAAATGTCATTTCTGTCCACCGGGGGTGGGGCAGGGTGTTGGAGGTAGAGCGGACGTGCCTCACGTCCAGGTTCGTCCTGACGAAATGGAAGCTCGCCTGGTGCTCGACGCCGGCGAAAAGCTCAACGAATACCAGGCCTTGATCTGGGTCGCGCGCCGCGGCGTGCGCCACGGGCTGCTCCACGAGGCGATCGCCGGCTTCCCGGAGCTCGCGGGCCCTGCCGACGTCCTGGTCGCCGAGGCGGTTCAACCGTCGCGCGGCAAGGACGCCTTCATCGACACACCGCTCGGCAACACGGCCTTCCCGCTCGAGCCCACCTATGACGCCGACGGCCGCGCGCGCTTCCCCGAGTGGTCGATCCCCGCGATGGTGCGGGCGGGTGACGTCGTCGCCGTGCGGATCCCGCCGGTGCCCGGCCGCCCCGGCCGCACCGTCGTCGGCACGCCGATCGGGCCGGTCCCGCCGCCGACCCGTGACGTCGAGCTGCGCGCCGGGCTCGGCACGGAGCGCGTTTTCGACGGCCTGCGGGTGGTCGCCACGATCGACGGCAACCCGTGTTGCGTCGACGGCGTCGTCACCGTGCGGCCGGAGCTCAAGATCCCGGGCGACATCGCCGCCGACCACCACGACATCCGCTTCGGCGGCAACGTGCTCATCGCCGGCAACGTGACGGGGGCGATCGAGATCCTGGCCGCGGGCGACGTGACGGTGCTCGGCGACGTGGCCGGCGCCAAGCTGGCCGCGGGCGGGCGCGTGGTGGTGCACGGGGTGGTGAGCGAGCAGGCCACGATCGTCGCCTCGGCCGACGTGGTCGCCCGCGGCATGGAGAACGTCACGGTGCGCTGCGGCGGCACGCTCGCGGTGCGCGAGGATCTGATCCGCACGACCGTCGAGGGCGCCAGGCGCACGATCGTCGGCGGCGTCGTGCGCGAGTCGGCTGCGCCGGGAGTTGCCCGGTGACGGCCCACCGCCCGCTCGCGGCCCTGGACGTCCAGGCGCCCCACCACATCGGCGCGATCCTCCACGCGCTGCGCGAGGTGCTCGCGCTGCTCTTCGATGCCGACGCGACGTTCGGCGAGCCGCAGTTCCGCACGGCCACGGCGCCGCTCGAACACGAACTGGCCGTCGCGATCGGCTTCTCGGGCGACGTCGACGGCTGGCTGGCCCTCGGCATGTCGCGGTCCACGGCGGTGGCGCTGGCCGGCACGCTCACCGAGAACCAGGCCGAGGTCTTCGGCGTGCTGAGTAACGACGGCCTGCTCGAGGTTGCGAACATCATGGCCGGCGCCTGTGCGATGTCGCTGCACCGGCGCGGGTTCAGGCTGAAATTGGGCGACCCGGTGGTGGCGATCGACGAGCCGCTGACGCTCCCCTGGCCCACGCCGCTCGTGCTCGTGGTGCCGATCGACCCGGTCGAAGGCCGCATCGAGGTGAGCATCGGGATGCGCGTGCGTGGCGCGGTGCCGCCGCCGACGGCGATCCGGATCGAGCGGATCCCGCTGGAGTTCTAGGTCGGCCCTTCGCGTTCGGGCGAAAGGTGCTGCGGTAGCGTGAACCAAAACGTCGCCCCGCGCCCCGGCTCGGACTGGACGCCGATCGCCCCGCCGTGCGCCTCGACGATCGCCTTGCAGATGAAGAGCCCCAGGCCCGTGCCAGCCGTCCGGTGCCGCCCGTACTCGAGCTGGCTGAAGCGCTGGAAGAGCTTGGGGATGTCGTCCGGCGACACGCCGACGCCCGAGTCCTGGACTTCGCAGCGGACGAAGCCGTCCGCCGCGGCGGCGCTCACGCGCAGCGCGCCCCCGCGGGGCGTGAACTTGACGGCGTTGACCACGAAATTGAGCAGCACCTGGCCGATACGTTCCGGGTCCATGTCGATCGACAGGGGCGGTGCCGGCAGATCCACCGCCAGCGTCAGCCCTGCCTCGCTCACCTGCGGCCGCATACTCTCGGCGATCTCGGCGATCTGAGCGGCGAGGTCGGCGTGTCGCCGCCGCAGCGCGAAGGTGCCCGCCTCCATGCTCGCGACGTCCAGCAGGTCGTCCACCAGCGCCGCGAGCTGCCGGCTGGCCTTGCGGATCTGAAACAAGAACTTGACCTGCGCCGGCGTGAGCGTGCCCGCGGCCTCTTCCTCCAGAAACTCCGCGTAGCCCAGGATCGTGGTGAGCGGCGTCCGAAGCTCATGGGTCACGGCGTCGACGAACTGGCGCCGCAGCCGATCGATCTCGCGGGCGCTCTCGGCCTCGGCGTGCGCCGCCTGCTCGCGGACGAACGCCTCGCGGCGCTCCGTCTCGGCGCGCTTGAGGTCGGTGACGTCGATGATGACGGCCAGCGAGCGCATGATCTGCCCCTCGGCGTCGCAATCGGCGATGGCCGAAAGCAGGGTGTCGATGACCGTGCCGTCCTTTCGCACGAACTGGTAAGGCACGTCCTTGCAGACCCCCGTCCGGAAGTACTCCGGCAGGACGACTTCCTCCGCGTACCGGCGCGACGCCGCCGTGAGGAATTCGATCGACTTGCGGCCGATCACCTCGTCCCAGGTGTAGCCGAGCGTCTTGAGCCACAGCTCGCTCACGCTGACGAGCCGCCCGACCGGGTCGATCGAGTGCATCATCACCGGCGTGTGGTGGTACAGGTGGCGGTATTTACGCTCGCTCGCGCGCAGCGCCTCTTCCATCTGACTTTGATCGGCCATTATTTCGGACATAGCAAAGGGTCTTCATTTCTATGTCGTCATCATACACGATTGTGGGCCGTCGCGCCGGTCGCGGGGGGGGCGTTCTCGGTGGGCAGCGTGAACCAAAAGGTCGCGCCCCGGCCCTCGATGCTTTCGACGCCGATCTCGCCGCCATGGGCCTCGACCAGCGACTTCGTGATGTTCAGCCCGAGCCCCGTGCCGCCGGCCGTGCGCATGCCGCTCGCCAGCTGTTCGAAGCGGCGAAACAGCCTCGGCATGTCGGCGCGGGCGATGCCCGCGCCCGAGTCGGCGATCGTGCAGCGCAGGCGATCCGCCTCGCGGCGCACCGCCACCCGGATGGTGCCGCCCTCCGGCGTGAACTTGATCGCGTTTGAAAACAAATTCGTCAGCACCTGGCCGATGCGCCGGGCGTCGAAGCGTGCGGCGCTCGGCCCTTCCGATAGGTCCAGCTCTACCTTCAGGTGGGCGGCGTCCACCTGGGGCCGCATGCTCGCGACCACCTCGCGGACCTCCTGGGCCAGATCGGCGTCTCCCAGGACCAACCGAAAGGTGCCGGCATCCAGGCGGGCCGAGTCGAGCAGGTCGTCCACGAGGTTTTGGAGGCGGCGGGCGCCGTTCTGGATGTGCCGGACGAAGGTCGTCTGCTCGTCTGACAGCGGGCCAGCCAGGTTGTCCTCGAGGAGCTCGGCGTAGCCCTTGATGGACGTGAGCGGGGTGCGCAGCTCATGCGAGACCGAGTCGAGGAACGCCGATTTGGCCGCGTCCAGCTTTCGGGCGGCCTCCGCCTCGGCGAGGGCCTTCTGCTCCCGCGCCCGCGCCTCGATGCGCTCGCGCTCGGCCTTCCGGAAGTCCGAGATGTCCCTCCGGATGCTGATCAGGCCGAGCAGGCGGCCGTCCGGATCCCGCCAGGGGAGCTTGGTGGTCAGAAACACCCGATCCTCCCCCTCGCCTTCCTCCTCGTACGTGGTGGCCTCGCCGCCGGCCAGGATCGCCCGCTCGATCGCGCGCCCCCGCGCATTCCGCTCCGCCGGGTAGTACGCCTCGGCGGCCTGGCCCACCGCCGCGGCCATCGGGCGCCCCACCAGGCGGGCGAACGCGGGGTTCACGAGCATGTAGTGGCCGCCGGGATCCTTGATGTCGATCGGGTCGGCGGTGGTCTCGATGATCGCGCGCAGCCGCGTCTCGCTCTCGCTCAAGGCCTGTTGGGCGGCGGTGAGCGCGGCGACCTGGTTCTGGAGTGTGTGGGTGATCAGGTTGTAGTCCCGGCGCGTGCCCTCGAGCTCGCGGCGGGCCCGCAGGGTCATCTGAGCCTCGAAGTGGCGCGCCTCCTGGAACGTCGCGGCCTGCTCGAGCAACGCGAGGTGGCCCGAGGCGAGGGCGAGCAGGTCGGGGAGGGCCCGGTCAGGCACCTGCACCCGCCAGAGCAGGGGGCCGACGGCTTGCTGCTCGAACGCCTCGCCCGCCAGGACCACGATCCCCGTGACCCGCTCGGCGAAGCGCTCGAGCGCGCCGTAAACCGCGTCCGCGTCGTTCGTGAAGATCGCGACGGCGCCGCCGAGCAGGACGCGCTTCGTGAGCGGCTCGACGGCGAAGCCGGGCGGCGGCGGCGCGACCGTGGAAAGGAACCGCCGATTCACGGCGAGTCCCCGATCAACAGGAGCACGGCGGTCATGTTGTGGAACAGGTTGGCCGTGAAGTGTCCGTCTTCCTTGAAAGGCCCGAACTCGCCGAGCGAGGAGAACCCGGCGAGCATCAACCGGCCAGACGTGGCGTCGATCAGCGCCTCGGCCTCGATCGCGGCGCGCTCGCGCAGCACGTTCTTTCGCCAGGCGCAGCTCACGAGCAGCCCGGCCACGGGCTCGAAGCCCAGCTGGCGGCTGCGGCCGGCGACGGCCAGCACCTCGGCGACCAGGCGATCCTGGTCGGTCATCGTCACCTGCACCATGTTGCCGGGCGCCACGCCGCCGAACAGCGCGAGCGCCCCGTGGCCGGGCACGATGTCCGGCACGATCGAGAGCAGGCGCTTGCGGTTCGGGTGTTCGGGCTCGAAGACCGCGAGCGACAGCACCCCGCGATCGGTCATGAGGGCGGGCTTGCCGATGGTGCGCTCCACGAAGTCGCTGGCGCTCACCTGGTTGATCGACTGGAGCGTGGTGCCCGCGGCCTGGTCGATCCGGCCGGGCTCGCCGACCGGGGCGACGGACTGGCCGATGACGACGTCGAAGCGCACGGGCCCGACCGCGCCGAGCAGCACCACTCCGTCGTCGAAGACCTCGCGGTTGGCGTACAAGACGCAACCGGCCATCTCGACGCCGGTCCCGGCCAGGCCGCCGACGATCGGCACGTCGACCTCGCGCAGCACGCGCTCGAGGCCGCTGGCGTCCGTGCGGAAGTCTGAAACGAGGTAGACGAAGGCCGGGCGCTCGCCGTCCATCGCGGCGTCGAGCGCCCGGAGGCCGGCCCGAGCCGTGCCCTCGGGATCCTGGCCGACCCCCTCGGCCTTCGCGACGAACCACCGGACCGCGCCGCCCGAGTCGAGGCCGAGCGCGGCGACGCCGAGCTCGGCAGCCTGCGCGCCCTCATAGAAGCCATCGCCGCTGTTGCCGACGACCACCAGGTCGTCGCGGCCCACCGCGTCGTAGAGACCTTCGAGCACCTCGGCGGTGCCGCCGTACCCGGCCGAGCTGAAGAGGAACACCACCTCGGGGTTGATCGCCCGGAGGACGTCGCCGAGGGCCGCGCCGGCGCGGTAGGGATCCGATAGTGCGTTGCTGGCGGAAAGCGCTCTCATCGTCTGCTCCCGTGCCGCCTCGGCACGAGCCGCGAAGACGGCCGAAATCGGCGGCCACCCTATCAGGATATGCCACGTCGTCGGGAGATTGCAATCGTCAGGCAAGCGAATCAGATCGGCTAAGGGGCCTGAGGCCAGTCCGTCAGGATACGGGTCCCGTGTATCGGGACTGGTTTCCCAGGCGCAATCAGGGCTCTGGCCCCTTCCCGTGGGACTGGCCCGGGCCGTACGCTCGGGAGAGGTTGGGGGTTGAGCGGCTGGTCGTATGCCATCCCGCTGGCCGCCGTCGAGCGGAGCCTGGCGCTGGTCGTCGACGCGTTCGTGGGGCAGCAAGACGTGGTGGTCAAGCCGCTCGGCGACTACCTGGGCCCGCACCGAATCGACCCCCCTCTCGCGTGACAGGAGCGTGTGAATGCCAGGGAAAATCAAGGCGGTCATCACCGCCATCATCGACCAACGGGCGAAAGGCGACGCGGCGATCGCGAAACTGACCGCCACGAAGTTGATCCTCAAGGGGATCGACCCGGATCGCTACGACGGGGCGTCGCCGGACGACCCGGCCGTGCTCGAGAAGCTCGCGTCCCTCGCCAAGGATCTCGGCGTGGCCATCTGAGCCCGCCCGATGGAAGGAGACCTACTGTGAAGATTCAGACCGCCTATTCCCCGCTTCCCGAGGCCGCCGAAGCGGCCGCCGCGATCGGGCGAGAGATTTCGAACTCACCGCGCCTGGTGGTGTTCTTCGCGTCTAGCCGACATGAGCCGGCGGCGATCGCCCGTGCCATGCAAGCGGCGTTCCCGGACGCGACCGTCGTCGGTTGCACCACCGCCGGCGAGATCGCCGCGGGCCGCATGCTGAAAGGCTCGGTCGTCGCGATGGGCTTCTCGGCCGAGGCGATTGCCGGCGTCCAGGTCCAGCTGGTCCGCCACCCGGCCACGCCCGGCCAGGTCGACGCCGCCCTCGCGCGCTTCGAGGACCAGCTCGGCGTCCGGATGAACGACCTGGACCACACGCGTTACGTGGGCCTGGTCCTGATCGACGGCCTGAGCCGCAGCGAGGAGCGCGTGATGGATCGCCTCGGCGATCTCACGAACGTCGCCTTCATCGGCGGCTCGGCAGGCGACGACCTGAAGTTCGAGCGAACCCACGTCTTCTCAGGCGGCGAGGCCCACACCGACGCGGCGCTCCTGGTGTTGCTCGAGCCGGCCGCCCCGTTCGAGATCCTCAAGACGCAGAGCTTCGAGGCGCTTGGGGCCACACTACAGGTGAGCGAGGCCGACGCCGAGCAGCGCGAGGTGGTGTCGTTCAACGGCAAGCCCGCCTGCCAGGCCTATGCCGAGGCCGTCGGCGTCGCACCGGAGGCCGCCAGCGAAGCCTTCATGCGGAATCCCGTCGGTCTGATGGTGGGCGGCGAGCCGTTCGTGCGCAGCCCGCAGCAGGTCAAGGGCGATCGGATGGCGTTCTACTGCAACGTGCTCGAGGGCATGGAGCTCCAGGTGCTGCGCTCCGGGCCGATCGTCGCGGACACCCGCGCAGCGCTGGCCGGCAAGGTCGCCGAGATGGGCGGCGTGGCGGGCGTGCTCAACTTCAACTGCATCCTCCGCACGCTCGACCTCGAGGCCAAGGGCGAGGCGGACGCGTATGGCGCGCTGTTCGCCGACGTGCCGACCGTCGGCTTCAGCACCTACGGTGAGGCCTACCTGGGGCACATCAACCAGACGGCGACGATGCTGTTGTTCAGGTGAGCCCGGCCGGGCCCGCGCAGCTGTCAAATCAGCCCGTGGCGCTGGCAGGCCAGGACCGCCTGGGTGCGGTTCGTGACCTGCAGCTTCTCGTAGACCCGCGTGAGGTTGTTCTTCACGGTCTTCCAGCTCAGGAACAGGTGGTCGGCGATCTGGCGGTTGTCGAGGCCGTTGACCAACAGCGCGAGGATCTCGAGCTCGCGCTGGGTGAGCGGCTCGTGGAGGGCCGGGCGCGGCTCGATCGCCCCGCCCACCGACGCCGCGCCCGCCATCCGCGAGGCGAGCAGCGTGGCCCGCCGCGCCAGCGCCCGTGTGACGGTGCCCTCGAGCTGGCTTAGGCTGTCCACGGGCTTGATGAGGAAGTCGAACGCCCGGCCCTCGCGCAGGGCGGCGATCGCCGTCTCCATGTTCCCGCGCCCGGACAGGATGATCACCTCGGTCTCGGGCGCCAGCTCCTTGTAGACCCCGAGCAACTGAAGGCCGTCGAGGCCCGGCATGTCGAGGTCGGTGACCACGACGTCGAAGGTCGCTTCTCGCGAATGCGCCAGGGCCTTGATGCCGTTGGACGCTTTGCAGACGTCGTAGCCGCGGCGGGTGAACCACGTCGCCAGCAGGTCCAACACGACAGGGTCGTCATCGACCAGCAGCAGCCGGGGGCGCCCGGTCTTCAGGGTCGGGGTGGAGGAGGTGACGACCATGGCCGGCTCCTTTCCTGGCGGTCGGCGGAGGGGATCCATTGTATTGTTCCCGGCCGCTTCGAGGCTCAGCTGGAAATACGGAACCTTGTCTTCAGATCGGGACCAGGGTCCCGACCGCGTCCAGGGATCGGGCCAGGGTCCCGGCGCTGAAAAGGCTTCCGGGCCCTTGGGCGGCCGCCGTGGCGAACTTAGGATGGGACCCGCCCCCACCGAACTGGCGTCGTGCAGGTTCGGCCGGCCGCCGGACCCGAGCGAGGAGCCCATGCCCACCGTCCATCTCGATCCCGACGAGGAGCCACCTTTCATCGCGGGTGACCTGGAGCCCGATGGTCCGGCGATCGACGTGCCCGGCGACCTGGTGATCGAGGGGCATGTCGAGCGGCCCGCTGGCATCAACGCGGGCGGCGACGTCCATGTCCTGGGCGGGGTGCAGGGCACGCCCGTGCGCGCCGGCGGCCGGATCGTGGTGCATGGCGGCGTGCGCCAGGGCGCGCACCTGGTGGCCGGCCAGGACGTGTACGCCCGCTTCGTGGAGCACGCCGCGATCGAGGCGGGGCGCGACGTCGTGGTGCGCGAGGACCTGATCCGGGCCAATGTCTCGGCGCCCCGCGCCCGCGTCGGCGGCTCGATCGTGGGCGGCGAGCTCGCGCTGCTCGAGTGGCTCGTGGCAGGCACGCTGGGCAGCGAGCTCGCGGTCCCGACCTATGTCGCGGTGGTGCCGCCGCCGCCGCCGGCGGACGATGGCCGGGCGATCGCGCGGGCGCGGCGGGAGCTCGCCGAGCAGGGGCTGCGGCTCGAGATCTTGCTCGACGAGCACCGACGGCTCGCGAAGGATCCGCGCAACGACGGCGCGCGCGCGATGGTCGTCAAGCTCGCCACGCTGATCCTGCACTTGCGTGAGCGCGACAAGGCGCTGGCCGATCAGGCCGCCGCCCAGCCGGCGCCGGCGCCGGTCGCGCGGCCGTATGTACGCATCCACGGCGAACTGCACCCCGGTGTCGCCGTGCGGCTAGGGGCGCAGCACTTGAGATCCGCCACGCGCGTGCCTGGCGCCCTGCTGCTGGAGGGGGCATCGGCCGTGGAGATCGCACCCCTCGATCTGGAGATCGAGGGAGGCCGGCCCATGCCCCTGATCACGCCTGGACGGCCGGATGGCTGAGCCCGGGCCCACCGGAGCGACGGAACGACAGACCAACCAAGAAGGAGGCACGCAGGTGCGATTGACGGTCGGCAAGAAGATTTTCGGGGGCTATGTGATCGTGGGCTGCCTCGCGTTGCTGCTCGGGGCCATCTCGATCTGGCAGCTGGCTGGAATCAGTGGGGTCGTGGAGGACGTCGCGGGGGCCCGCACGGCCATCCGCTTGATCGGCGCGCTCATGCTGCTGGTGGTGGCCACCGCCGCCGGGCTGGGCGTCGCGAGCGCTCGGCTGATCACGCGGCCGCTGGGGCAGGTCGTTGCCGCCGCCGAGGGCATCGCGCGCGGCGAGCTCGACCACCGCGTCGGCCTCGACTCGGCGGACGAAATCGGCGACATGGGCCGGGCCTTCGACGCCATGGTCGAGCGGCTGCGCGGCGTGGTGGGCGACGTGCGCGGCGGCGCGGACTCCGTGGCCGCGGCCTCGGATCAGGCCGGCTCGGCCGTGAGTGAGACGAGCAGCGCGATGGAGCAGATGGCGGCGTCGATCCAGGAGGTCTCGGCGAACGCCCAGGATCTCGCCGCGAACGTGGAACAGACCAGCAGCGCGATCGAGCAGATGGTGGCGTCGATCCAGGAGGTGGCGAGCAACGCCGAGTCGCTCGCCACCGCGGTGGCCGAGACTTCGGGCTCGATCGATGTGGTGGCGATCTCCATCGACGAGGTGGCGGGCCATGTGCTCGCTGCCAACCGGGTCGCCGCGACCGCCGCGGAGGCGGCGCGCGGCGGTCGGGCGGCGGTGGACCAGACCATCGCCGGCATGGGCCACATCGATCGGGTGATGAGCGACGTGGTCGCCGTGATCGAGGGCCTGGGCAAGAACTCCGAGGAGATCGGCGAAATCGTCGAGCTGATCGACGACATCGCCGAGCAGACGAACCTGCTCGCGCTGAACGCGGCGATCGAGGCCGCGCGGGCCGGCGAGCACGGCCGCGGGTTCGCGGTGGTGGCCGACGAGGTGCGCAAGCTCGCCGAGCGATCGGCCAAGGCGACCCGCGAGATCGCGACGCTGATCAAGGGCATCCAGAAGGAGACCGGCCAGGCGATCACGTCCACCCGCCAGGGCGAGGCCGCGATCCAGGACGGGACGGCGCTCGCCCGCGAGGCGGGCGAGGCGCTCGCGGCCATCGTCGACGCCGTCGGCCAGGTGAACGCCCTGATGGCCGAGATCACCGGGGCGACGCAGCGCCAGACCGCGTCCTCGGCGATGATCACCGCCGCGGCCACGAACATGGGCCGCCTGACCCAACAGATGGGCGACGCCACGCTCGAGCAGGCGCGCAGCTCGATCCAGATCACCCAGGCCGTCGACCTGATGAACCGCATGACCCAGCAGGTCAGCCAGGCCACCGTCGAGCAGAAGCGCAGCGGGGATCAGGTGGTCATCGCCCTCGACGAGATCAACCGCATGTCGCATGACCTCCAGCGGCAGGCCGCCGGGCTTCAGGCCGCCGTGACCTGGTTCAAGGAGGTGGAGGTCGCCGTGGATCCTGAGCCGAGCCCGCCACCCGCCTGCAACGGGGCGGCGATCGCGCTGCGCGTCGCGGCGCCCGCCCCAGGGCGGGGGTGAAGGGGGTTACTTGCCCTGCGCCAGCTGCACCGCACGCGCCGCGTTCAGGCGGCCGTGCCCGTAGCTCTCGTCGTAGCCCTTCGGGCCGCGGTCGTCGGCCGACTGCTCGAGGATCGACTTCACCTGCGCGGGCGAGAGCTTCGGGTTCACGCTCTTCACCAGGGCCGCCACGCCGGCGGCGTTCGGGCAGGCCATGCTCGTGCCGTCCATGTACTGGTAGGGCTTCGCGATCAGGCCGTTGAAGAAGCTCGGCATCGTCGAGAGCACGCGCCAGCCGGGGGCGGCGATCGAGACGTACTTGCCGGAGTTCGAGAAGAACGTGACGCGGTCCTCTTCGTCCGTCGCGCCGACGCCGATCACGCCGGGCTGGTTGGCGAGCGTGTTGACCGGCGAGCCTTCCATCCGCTCGTTGCCGGCGGCGACGAGCACGGTCACGCCCTTCTGGAGCGCGTAGTTGCAGGCCAGGGCCAGCGACTGGCTCTCGGTGGGGAAGCCCAGGCTCATGTTGATGACGTCGGCGCCGTGCTCGGCGGCGTAGACGATGCCCTCGGCGACGGCCGACGCGATGATCGCGTTCTGGTCCTCGGCGCGCTCGTTCTTCTTGGGCCGCACCATCTCGACCAGGCTCGGGAAGATCTTGATTGGCATGATCTTGCACTTCGGCGCGACGCCGACGATGCCGCGGTTGTTGTTGCCCTCGGCGGCGATGATGCCGGCGACGTGCGTGCCGTGGCCATACGAGGCGAACATCCCGCCGAAGCGGCTCATGGTGTCCGTGGTGGCGTGTTCGGTGCCCTTCTTGCTGTGGTAGGCATCGTAGCCGTGCGCCACGAGGTTGTTCGAGAGATCCTTGTGCTTGTGGTCGACGCCGGAGTCGATGACCGCCACCACGACGTCGGGGCTGCCCATCGTGACCTTCCACGCGGCCGGCACCTGCATCGCCTCGAGGCTGTACTGCAGCGGCTTGAGCGGGTCGTTCGGGCCCTCGATCGGCTCGTCTTTGAGGGATTCGGCGCGCCGCTCCTTGAGCTTCATGGCGAGGCAGGGCTCGGCCATCGCGATGCGCTTGTCGCCCTCGAGCTTCTTGAGCGTGCCGTCGAGCCAGCCGTTCTGCGGCGCGCCTTCCGGGGCGCGCAGCTCGAGGAGGCGAATCGGCGCGATCGCGCGGGCGATTTCCAGGCCGTTCTCGCGGGCGATCGCCTGCGCGTCCTTCATGTCGCGCAGCTGGACCATCACCGCGTCCTTCTTCACATGGCCTTTCTTCTTGGCCATCGCCATCGAGGTGTCGCCCTCGTTGACGGTCCCGCCCAGGCCGGGCGCGAAGGGCGTGGCGCCCTGGCCGCAGCCCGCGAGGACGGCAGAAAAAACGACGGCGCAGGTGAGCGAGCGAAGCCGGATCATGAGTTCCTCCGAAGGTCTACTTGGTGGGCTGGCTGGGCACGATCGCCTCGCCGGTGCGGGCGTTCACGAGCACCCGTGCGCCGTCCTTCTTCATCTCTGCAACCAGGTAGACCGGCGCCGCCACGCCCTTCGGCTGGGCGAGCTGGACGACGTACGAGTCGCCACCGAGGGTCTTGGTGGCGAGCGCGGCGTCGAGCGCGTTGGCGGCCGGGATGATGCCGGCGGTGTCCATCGGCGGCGCGGCCTTGGCCTTCTCGAACGAGACGTTGTTGCCGGTGATCGCGATGGTCGCGGCGCTCTTGCCCGCGGTGAAGGTGTAGCTGTAGGTCGTGCCGCCGTTCTTGCGGCCCTTGGCGTCGACGTTCACGGCCTGGGCGCCGGAGAGCACCGCGTTCGGCGCCCACTTCACGGCGTCCTTGCGGGCGACGGCCAGGAACTTGTCGAAGTCGCCCTCGCGCTCGTCGGTCGAGAGCGGGCGATCCTCGGGGAGCTTGGGGCCGAACAGGCCGGAGGCCGTCCGCTCTGGCGGGGCCCCCGCCATCGCGCCACGCTGCAGGGCGAATGGCGACGTCTGCGCGCAGGCGGTCAGCGCGGAAGCGGCGACGATGAGCAGACCGAGGGCGGCACGGCGGGTCATGGTTTCCTCCAGGGCGTCGGGGGCGATGCCGATCTATCGACCAGGAGAAACAATATTCGGTAAAGGAAAGATTATATCTCGAGGGAAATGCGGTTAAGGGCGAGTAGGAAGGGTCAGCACGAAGGCGGCGCCGCCGCGTGGGCCGTCCTCGATCCAGATGCGCCCCCCATGTTGCTGCACGATCGCGCGGCAGATGGCGAGCCCGAGGCCCGTGCCCGGCGCCTGTCCCTCGCTCGGCGGCGCGGCCTGGTAGAACCGCTCGAACACCAGCTCGCGCTGCTCGGGCGGGATGCCGGGGCCTTCGTCGTCGACCGCGAGCCGCACCTCGGTGGCGCCCGCGCTCGCGGAGACCACGATCCGGCTCCCCGGCGGCGCATAGCGAATCGCGTTGACGAGCAGGTTCACGAGCGTCTGGTGGAGCCTGCCGGCGTCCGCTCTGAGCGAGAACTCCGGCGGCAAGGTGAGCGCTTTCTCGACGGCGACCTCCCGGCGCTCCGCCATCGGGGCGGTCGTCTGGACGGCTTCGCGCACCACGGCGGCGAGGTCGCAGGGTTCGCGCATGATCGGCACCCGGCCCTGGTCGAGCACCTGAAGATCCAGGATGTCGCTGACGATGCGCGCGAGGCGATCGGTGTTCGACTGCGCGATCTCGAGGATGCGCGCGGCCTTCTCGGACCCGAGGCCGAGGGCGCCCGAGCTCAGCAGGTCGAGCGAGCAGGTGATCGTGTTGAGTGGCGTGCGCAGCTCGTGGCTGATCGTGGCGATGAACGTGTCCTTCATGCGCTCGATCGCCCGGCGATCCGAGATGTCGCGCACCAGCCCGGTGAAGTAGCGCTCGCCGTCGGATTCCCAGCTGGTGAGGCTGAGCTCGAGCGGGAACTCCGTGCCGTCCTTGTGCAGGCCGACGAACTCGACCGGCTTGCGGTGGATCGGGTGACCCCGGCGCGCGGCGGCGGCCAGGGCCCTGGTGTGCGCCTGGCGGAACCGCTCGGGCATGAGCATCGTGAGCGGGCGGCCCAGCGTCTCGGTCATGTCGTAGCCGAAGATGCTGGCGGCCCCCGGGTTCCAGAGGATGATCTCGCCGTCCTGGTTGCCGAGCACGATGCCCTCGCCGGCCGTGGCCACCACGGACCGGAAGCGGGCCTCGGAGGCTTGCAGCGCGAGCGCCGCGCGGCGCGCCTCGGACACGTCTTGCGCGGTGCCGATCAGGCGGAGGGGGACACCTTTGCCGTCGGTGACGATGTGCCCCCGGCCCTCGAGCCGGCAGGCGCCGTCCTCATGGTCCAACACCATGAAGTCGAGCCGGAAGGGCCGGTGGTCCCGCCTGGCGCCCGTGAGCGCCGCCTCGACGGCCGGGCGGTCGAACGGGTCGATCGCCGCCAGGAACCGGGCGAGCGTCGGCGCCTCCGCACCAGGCCTCAGGCCCAGCAGCCGGTAGAGCTCGTCGGACCACCAATGCGTGTCCGTCATCAGGTTCCACTCGAAGCTGCCGATGCGCGCGATCCTTTGGGCCTCCGAGAGCGAGGCCGCGGTGCGCTTCTGCTCGGTCACGTCCCGGTAGACGACCATGCAGGCGGGGCGGCCCTCGAAGGTGATCGGCGCCGCGGCGGCCGTCACGTCGAGGAGCTTGCCGTCCAGCCGCCGAAGCATCGGCGTGGCGAGGGGACCGCTGCCGCGGCACGGGTAGTTCGCCGCGCAGCAGGCGGTGACGTCCGCATAGGGCAGCGGAGAGACGTCGCCGACGGGGCGGCCGATCAGGGCCTCCGGGCCGGGTGCGGCCAGCATGCGCGCGGCGGTCGCGTTCGCGAAGACGAAGCGGCCGCCCGCGTGCACCATGACCATGTCCGGGGAGAGCTCGATCAGGCGGCGGTAGCGCTCCTCGCTCTCGGCGAGCGCGAGCCGGGCGCGCCGCTGTCGCAACTCCACCTCCGCGCGCGGCGCGACCAAGTCGAGCAGCGCGACCACGAACTCGGGATCCCGGAACGGCGCCGTGCCCGCGACGGCGACCACGCCCATGGGCACCCCCGTGTCGTCATGGAGCGCCACGCCCGCGTAACTCTCTAGATCCAACGGGTCGATCGTCCTATAGGCCGGGAACGCCGCGGGGAGGCCCGATGCGACGGTGAGGCGGCCGTGGCGCATCGCCCCTTCGCAGGGGCTGCCGGCCAACGGCAGGATCAACATGGCGTGATTTCGCTCACGGTCGGCGAACGCGAGGGCCCGGAGATCGGCCTCCGCGATCGCCGAGACGAACGCGTAGTCGACGTCGAGCGAGTCGATCAGGTACCGCGTCAGCGCTTCGAAGAAGGCCTCACCGTGGGGCAGCGTCGCACCCGCCGCGACCCGTTGCCGGACGGTCTCGACCCGCACCAGCTCGCCCACGTCGCGGTGGATCGCGGATGCTCCGAGCATCGCCCCCGCGGCGTCGCGCACCAGCGAGAAGCTGATGGAGGCGTGGACGCGGGTGCCGTCTTTCCGGAGGCGCTCCGTCCGGTACCGCTCGATGGTCTGGCCCTGGGCGAGCCGACCGAAGATGTCGGGGATCTCCCCTGAGCATTCGGCTGGCGTGAGGAAGGCGACGTCCTGCCCGACGGCCTCGGCTTGCGTGTACCCGTACAACTTCTCGGCGCCGGCGTTCCAGCTCAGGATGACGCCGTCGAGCGTAAACCCGATAATTGCCTCCTGGCTGGACGCCACGAGCGCCGCGAGGAAACGCGAGGCCTCCGCCGCGTCGGGGAGCGTGCGCGGGCTGTCCGCGCCGGCTGGCGCGCTCACAGGAGCCCGTGCTCCCGGCAGAAGACGATCGCCTGGGTGCGGCTCTTCACCTGGAGCTTCTCGTAGATCCGGCTGAGGTTGTTCTTGATCGTCTTCTCGCTCAGGCACAGGTGGTCCCCGATCGCCCGGTTGTCGAGCCCCTGCGTCAGCAGGCTCATGATTTCGGCCTCGCGCGAGGAGAGCGCCTCGACGTGGGGCGGCCAGGGGCGGGCGGGCTGGAGCGGATCCACGGGCGCCGATCCGGCGACGGCTTCCTGGCGCGCGAGCGCCTTCTCGACCACCACGTGGAGCTGCCGGAGGTTCTTGAGCGGCTTGAGCAGGAAGTCGAACGCGCGGCCCTCGCGAAGCGCCTGGATGGCGTCGCTCATCGTGCCCTCGCCGGTCAGGAAGATCACCTCGGTCGCGGGGTCGAGCTCCTTGAAGACCGAGAGCAGCTGGAGGCCGTTCAGGCCCGGCATCTTGAGGTCCGTGATGATCACGTCCGCGGGACGGGCCCGCAGGTGTTGCAACGCCTCGATGCCGTCGACGGCCGTGCGGACGTCGTAGTTCGCGCTGCGGAACCACTCGGCGAGCACCTCGAGCAGGTGCGGCTCGTCGTCGACGATCAGGAGCCTGGCGGTCTTCGTGGCGGCAGTCATGGCGCGGCACTCCCTGGGCACGGGGCGAACGTCCCGAGCCACGAGGACTATCGTCCCATGCCCGCGCAGGGGTCGACATCGGGGGAAAACCCCTGGCGCCCGGCGAAATCAGCTGCGCGAGCGAAACCCCTGCTCGCCGCGATCGATCGCGAGGTCCGCCTCGCCCAAAATGGCTTACGCGGGTCAAACAGGCGAAACGGCGGGCGCGGGCGACATCGGGACCATGTCGAGCCGCGGGACCCTGTCATCGGGACCAGCGGGCCGTCTACGATAACGCCAGGTTCGGCAGTCAGGGCAGGAGGTGCGTGGGATGGCCAAGGTGTTGATCGTGGATGACGCCGCCTTCATGAGACAGCTGCTCAAGAAGATCCTGGTGCAGGAAGGCTACGAGTGCTCCGAGGCGGGCACCGGCCGCGAGGCGATCGCCGCCTACCCGAACGTCCGGCCCGACGTGGTCACGATGGACATCACCATGCCCGATATGGGCGGCATCGAGACGGTCCGGGAGCTCAAGGCGCTGCACCCGGACGCGAAGATCATCATGTGCTCGGCGATGGGCCAGGAGTCGATGGTGCTCGACGCCATCAAGGCCGGCGCGACCGACTTCATCGTCAAGCCCTTCAAGCCGGAGCGCGTGCTCCAGGCCCTGGGCAAGGCCGCGGGCTAGCCGATGCCGTTCGTCCGCATCGCCGAGGACGAGATGGCCGCCGACCTCGTGCTCGCCGAAGGCGAGGTGATCGACTCGCCGAACAAGGCGATCGTGCTCCTCGCGCGCAATGGGGTGCGCCACGGCCTGCAGCACCCCATCCTCGCCACCCTGCCCGCGGCGGCCGGGCCGACCGCGGTGCGCGTGGCGCTCGGCGAGCCGGCGCTGCCAGGCCGCGATGGCTGGGTCTTCTTCGCCTTCCCGCTGCCAGCCGACGCCCCGGAGCTCGAGACGCCGCCGCTGCCGCTCGTGGTCGAGGAGGGCGAGGTGCTCGCACGGCGCCACCCCTCGATCAGCGGGCAGCTCGGCCGGACGGTGACGGGGCGGACGCTGGCGATCGCCCCCGTGGTGGATCCGCCCTTGGTGGCCGGCGCGGGCGCCGAGCTCAGCATGGACGGCCACTTCCTGGTGGCCGTGCGGTCCGGCGTGCCGCACCTGGAGGGCGACGCCGTCGTGGTGCGCCCGGTCCTGCGGGTGCTCGCGGACCTCGGGGCGGAAGACACGCACCTGGACGTCGAGGGCGACGTCGTGATCGCGGGCCACGTCGAGCACCCGGCGTCGATCCTCGCCACGGGCGACGTCCACGTCCTGGGCGGCGTCCAGGGCGCGCAGATCCGCGCGGGCGGGCACGTCGTGGTCCATGGCGGCGTGCGGCAGGACGCGCGGATCGAGGCCGCGCTGGGCGTCCATGCGAAGTTCGTCGAGCAATCGACGCTGGTCGCGGGCGCCTTCGTCGTGGTCCACGAGGACCTGATCCGCTGCACGGTCGTGGCGCCCTGCGCCCGCATCGGAGGAGCCGTCGTCGGCGGCGACCTCTCGCTGATCGCGTGGATCGAGGCGGGCGCGCTCGGCTCCGAGTTCGCCGCGGCGACCCGGGTCGCCGTCGTGCCGCCGCCGCCGCCGGAGGACCCGAACAGGGCCCACCTGCGCGAGCGGCGGGAGATCGTGGAGCAGCTCAACCGGCTCGCGCCGCTGCTCGACGAGAACCGCCGGCTGGCCAAGGATCCGCGCAACGAGGGCGCGCGCGAGATGGCGACGAAGCTCGTCGGCCTGATCGCCCACCTCCAGGAGCGCGATCGCGCGCTGGTCAGCTGCATCGCCGACACGCCCGAGATCCCGGCCGGGCCGCGCCCGTTCGCCCGCGTGGCGGGCCAGCTCCACCCGGGCGTTTCGCTCCAGATCGGGGCGCAGCACCTGCGCCCCGCCTCGCCCATCCCCGCCAGCACCTTCCTGGAGGGCCGCGGCGCCGTCGAGATCGCGCCCTACGACCTTGGACTCGAAAGGACCCACGTATGACCCGGACATTCGACACCGGCCTGCTGGCCCAGGCGCCTGCGCACGTGCGGGCCATCCTATCGGCGACGCACGAGACCCTCGGGCTCCTGTTCGACGCCGAGCCGGCGTTCGGGCAGGCGAAGGTCTGCCCGGCGCAGATGCCTCGCGAGCACGAGGTGAACGTCATCGTCGGCTTCACCGGCGGCATCCAGGGGCAGATGCTCTTCGGCATGTCGAGGCGGGAGGCCATCGCGATGGCGAGCGTGCTGCTGATGGAGGACATCACCGAGTGGGGCATGACCGCCTCCGGCATGGCCGAGATCGCCAACATCGTCGCCGGCGGCTGCGCCACCGCCCTGCACCAGCACGGCTTCGTCGCGAACATCACGGTGCCGTCGGTGATCGCGGGCGAGCACGTGCAGATCACCTGGCCGAACATGTTCATCCTCGACACCTCGCTCACCCTGCCCTGCGCCACCATCGGCGTCGCCGTGGGCGTCAAGGTCAACCCCCAGTAGCCCACCCCCGCCCTATCGGCCGCCGAGCCTCGAAGGAGAGAACGCCCGTGAGATTGACCGTCGGACGGAAGCTGATCGGAGGCTTCCTGACCATCGCGCTGCTGACCCTGGTGCTCGGCATCTTCTCGATCTGGCAGATGGGCCGGATCAACCAGGCGACCCAGGACCTCGCGCAGGGCTCGATGCGCGCGATCTCCGTCGTCGGCGAGGCGAACGTCATCGGCGTCGACATGCAGCGCGCCGTGTTGCGCCACCTCCTGCTCAAGGACGCGGCGGAAAAGGCCAAGACCCGGGCGGACATCATGGACCGGCGCGGCGAGCTCATGCAGAAGCTCGCGGCCTATGAGGGCAGGATCGCGACGGACTTCGAGCGGACGACGTTCGCCCGGCTCCGCGGCACGCTGATGCCCGCGTGGCTCGCGGGCGTCGACCAGGTGCTCGCCCTCAGCCAGGCCGGCAAGGGCGAGGCGGCCTTCGCCCTGAACAACGCCAAGGCGTTCCCGGCCTTCAAGCAGGTGGCCGGCTCGCTCGGCGAATTGCTCAGCTTCAACATCAAGGGCGGCGACGAGCGGGCCAGCCGCGCCGAAGCCGATTACAGGGCGGCGTTCGCGATCACCTTCGGCGTGATCGGGTTCGCCGTGCTGGCCGCGGCGGCCCTCGGCATCTTCATCTCGCGCAACATCAGCCGCAACCTCGCCGTCATCGCCGCCGCCGCCGAGGGCATCGCCCAGGGCGACCTCGACCAGCGCGCCGAGATCCGGTCGAACGACGAGTTCGGCGACATGGGCCGCACCTTCGGCGCGATGATCGCCTACCTGCGCGGCATCGCCGACGTCGCGGGCGCCATCGCGCAGGGCGACCTCACGCGGGACGTGGCCCCGAAGGGCCCCCAGGACGCGCTGGGCAACGCCTGCGCGCAGATGGTCGTCAGCCTGCGCGGCATCGTCGGCGAGGTACGCACCAACGCCAACGGCGTCGCGGCGGCCTCCGACGAGACCGGCTCGGCGGTCAACGAGACCTCGAGCGCGATGGAGGAGATGGCGGCGAGCATCCAGCAGGTGGCGGGCAACGCCCAGGCCCTCGCCTCCAGCGTGGAGGAGACCAGCAGCGCCATCGAGGAGATGGCGGCGAGCATCCAGCAGGTGGCAGGCAACGCCGACTCGCTGGCCTCGGCCGTGACCCAGACCTCGACGTCGATTCAGGAGATGGCGACGAGCATCCAGCAGGTCGCGGCCAACGTCCTCTCGGCCAACCAGGTCGCCTCGGAGGCCGCGTCGGCGGCCACCGGCGGCAGCGCCGCCGTCGAGCAGACCATCGCGGGCATGGGCCGCATCAACGACGTGATGGGCGAGGTGGTGACGGTGATCGAGGGGCTCGGCAAGAGCTCCGAGGAGATCGGCAACATCGTGGCCCTGATCGACGACATCGCGGAGCAGACGAACCTGCTGGCGCTGAACGCGGCGATCGAGGCGGCGCGCGCCGGTGAGCACGGTCGTGGCTTCGCGGTCGTCGCGGACGAGGTGCGCAAGCTGGCCGAGCGCTCGGCGAAGGCGACCCGCGAGATCGCCGACCTGATCAAGACCGTGCAGAAGGAGACCGACCAGGCCATCCGCTCGACCAAGCAGGGCGACGCGGCGATCCAGGACGGCACGAAGCTGGCCCAGCAGGCCGGCGGCGCGTTGCGGGAGATCGTGGCCGCGGTTGGCCAGGTGACCACGCTCATGACCCAGATCAACGAGGCGACCCAGGAACAGAGCGCGGCCTCCGCCCAGATCACGGCCGCCTCCGACCACATGAACCGCCTGACGCAGCAGGTCACGGGCGCCACGCGCGAGCAGGCGCGCAGCTCGCAGCAGATCACCCAGGCCGTCGAGACGATGAACCGGATGACCCAGCAGGTCAGCACGGCCACCCTCGAGCAGAAGCGCAGCGGCGACCAGGTGGTCCTCGCCCTCGATGAAATCAACCGCATGGCCCACGACCTGCAACGGCAGGCCGGCGGCCTGCAGGCGTCCGTCGCGTACTTCAAGGACGGCCAGGTGGGTGCGGATGCGGACGTGGGGCGACGCGAGCTCCTGGTCCATGTCGGCCGGGCGCCGGCCCCGACGCTCGTCGGCGCGGGCCCCGCGCCCTCTACCAACGGCCGTCACTGATGTCCGTCACCATCGAAACGACGGGGCCGAACGAGCTGCTCCAGCTGGTGACCTTCCGGCTCGGCGACGAGGAGTACGCCGTGAACGTGGCCCAGGTGCAGGAGATCGTGCGCCTGACCACGATCACCGCCGTGCCCCGCTCGGCGAGCCATGTCGAGGGCGTCGTGAACCTGCGCGGGCGCATCGTGCCCGTGATCGACCTCGCCTGCCGGTTCGGCCTGGCGCGCCGTGAGCGCTCGAAGACTAGCCGCATCGTCATCACCGAGGTCGGGGGCCGCACCGTCGGTATGCTGGTCGACGCCGTGAGCGAGGTGCTGCGGCTGGCGTCGTCCGCGATCGACCCGACGCCCGAGATGCTGCAAGAAGGCATCCACGCCGATTTCATCACGGGCATCGGCAAGCTCGACGGGCGCATGTTGATCATGCTCGACCTGCCCCGCGTGCTCTCCGTCCAGGACGAGGCCGAGCTCGCCGCCGCGAGCGCGCACGCCGAGGGGGCCGCCCCGTGAGCGGTGGCTTCGACGCCGGCGAGTTCCTGGCGGACTACCTCACGGAGGGCGGCGAGCACCTGGGCGCCCTGGAGGAGGCCCTGCTCGAGGCCGAGCACCTGGCCGTGGACGGCCAGCGGCCCGGCGAGCAGCTCGTGAACCGCCTGTTCCGCGCGATCCACACGCTCAAGGGCATGGCCGGGATGATGGGCTTCGACCTCCTGGCGGGCCTCGCCCACGAGGTGGAGCAGCTCTTCGACGACGTGCGCCACGGGGCCCGCCACCTCGCGGCCACGGACTACGGCGCGGTCTTCCTGGCGGTCGATGCCTTCAAGCGCCTGCACCTGCGCGTCGAGGCGACCGGCAGCGAGGCTGGCGAAGACGTGGCGGCGGAGTTCGCGGCGATCGCCGAGCTGCTCGGCCGCGCCGACGACGCGGCCGAGCTCGATCCCTACGAGAAGATGGCGCGCATGGTCGAGGCGGCGAAGGCCCAGGTGGCCGCGGAGGCCCGGCAGGTGCAGCTCGCGGCGCTCTTGCCGCCGGCCGGCTCGGCCGCACCCGACGCCGCGGCGCCCGACGCTGCCGCCGGCGCGGATCGATCGCAGTCCGTCCGTGTCGAGACGACGCGCCTGGACCGCCTGATGGAGCTGGTCGGCGAGCTGGTGATCCACCACACGCGCGTGGCGCAGCTCAGCACGGGGCTGACCCACCTGCTCGACGCCTCGGGCTCCCTCGACGACAGGCGCGAGCGGCTCGCCGAGCTGGTCGGCGGCCTGGACGAGGCGATGCAGTCCGTGGGCCGGGTGAGCGACGACCTCCAGGAGAGCACGATGCGCGTGCGCATGGTGCCCGTGAAGTCCCTGTTCAACCGCTTCCCGCGCATCATCCGGGATCTCGCGCGGGACTGCGGCAAGGCCGCCCGCCTCGAGATGCGCGGCGTCGACACCGAGCTCGACAAGAACGTCATCGAGCAGATCGGCGACCCGCTGCTCCACCTGCTCAGGAACGGCGTGGATCACGGCCTCGAGCCTTCGGCAGAGCGCGAGGCCGCCGGCAAGCCCGCCGAAGGCACGGTGATGCTGGCGGCGGCGCAGCAGGGCCACCACATCGTCATCACAGTCGGCGACGACGGCCGTGGCATCGACCGGGCACGGGTGCTGGCCAAGGCGCGGTCGATGGGCCTGCTGGCGGAAGACGAGACGCCCTCGGATCAGGATCTGCTGCAGCTGATTTTCCGCCCCGGCTTCTCGACGGCGTCGAAGGTGACGAACATCTCGGGCCGGGGCGTGGGCATGGACGTGGTCCAGCAGAACATCCAGAAGCTCGGCGGGCAGGTGCTCGTGGAGTCGGAGCCGGCGCGGGGCACGCGGTTCGTCGTCAAGCTGCCGCTCACGCTCGCGATCGCCAAGGCCTTGCTGGTTCGATCCGGCAGGCAGACCTACGCCATCCCGTTGTCGGCCGTGGAGGAGACCCTGCGCGTGCGGCCCGAAGGGCTTCGCACCGTGAAGGAGCATGAAGTCATCGACGTGCGCGGGAGCGTGCTGCCGGTCTTCAGGCTGTCGAGGTTGTTCACGCTCGCGCCCGATGAGGCCACGGGGGCCCACCTGTCCGTGATCCTGGTGGCCGACGGCAAGCACCGGATGGGCCTGGTGGTCGACGCCCTCGTGGGACAGCAAGACGTCGTGGTCAAGGCGCTCGGCGACTACCTGGGCCAGGTCCGCGGGATCGGCGGCGCGACGATCCTCGGCGACGGGCGCGTCGCCCTGATTCTCGACGTTCCCACCCTCGTCGAGCGCCATGCGGCCAGCTACACACCCCCGCTGGCCGTCCGATGAGCGCGGCGGAGGAGATTCGATGACGCTTCAGCGCCGCCCATGACCACGGACCGCCTGCCCCAGGATCCCCTCGCTGCCCCCCCCGGGCTTTCGCCGGCCGAGGTCGACGGCCTGCGCGACCTCATCCGGGCGCACAGCGGCTTGCGCGTGGAGGGCTACAAGCTCGAGTACGCGCTGGCCGCCGCCTGGCCCTCCCTGCGTGCGGCCGGGATCGCGGACGCGGGAGGGCTGCTCCGCGGCCTCACCTTCCAGGGCGCACGCCTGTGGCCGGTGTTCTTGCCCTTTCTCACGGTGAACGAGACCTACTTCATGCGCGAGCCCCGCCAGCTCGAGGACTTCGTCGCGCGGGCCGTCCCCGAGCTGCGCGCGCGCGCCGTCGGGCGGGGCGATCTGCGGCTCAACGTGCTCTCCGCGCCCTGCTCGACGGGCGAGGAGCCGTACTCCCTCGCGTTCCTGTTGGGCCGCGCCCAGGTGCCTTCCCGGATTCTGGGGGCCGACATCGACCAGGCGGCCCTCGCGCGGGCCGAGCGCGGCCTGTACGCCCCCAACGCCTTCCGCGCGGTGGATGACGCCTGGCGGGCCGCCCACTTCGACGAAGTTGGCCCCGGCATGTGGGCTGTCGGGCCCGCGCTCCGGGCGGGCGTCTCGTTCCAACGGTTCAACCTGATGGGGGCGGCGGCCGAGCTCGCCGGCAGGCGCTTCGACGCGATCTTCTGTCGCAACGTGCTCATCTACTTCGATCGTCCCACCCAGCTCGAGGTGATCCGGCAGCTGCGTCAGCTCCTGCACCCGGGCGGCTACCTGTTCCTCGGTCACTCGGAGATGTTCTTCGGCGTGGACCTCGGGCTCGAGGTGCTGTCCACGGAAGGGTCGACCATGTACCGCCGACCGGCCGCCCCATGACCCGCCACCTGGAAGTGCTCGTCGTCGACGACTCGGCCTTCGTCCGCAAGGCGATCACCCGCATGCTCGGCATGGACCCGGCCATGCGCGTGGCCGGCCAGGCGGCATCGGGCGAAGAGGCGCTCGCGCTGCTCGATGCGCTGCCGCGCGTGGACGCCATCACGCTCGACCTCGAGATGCCCGGCATGGGCGGCCTCGCGACCCTCGAGCGGCTGCGCGGCCGCGGCGTGCCGGTGGTGGTGCTCAGCGGCAGCGCCGAGCGCGGGGCGACAGTCACCTTGCAGGCCCTGGACCTCGGCGCGGTCGACGTCGTCGCGAAGCCCGGGGGCGGCCCCCTCGCGATCCACGCGGCGGGCAGCGAGCTCGTGGCGAAGCTCCGCGCGGCGGCGGGCCTGCCGGCCGCCACGGCGCCGGCGCCGGTGTCGGGCGCCCTTCCACCGGCGGCGCCCCGCCGGACGGGGAGCGCCGCCGTTCGGGTGGCGCGCGCGCCCTCGCCGGTCAGGCTCGTCGTGATCGGCACCAGCACCGGCGGGCCACCGGCCCTCCAGAGGCTGATTCCGGCCCTGCCGGCCGATTTCCCGGTGCCCGTGTTGGTGTTGCAGCATATGCCGCCCGGCTACACGCGCGCGCTCGCCGAACGCCTCGATCGCCTCTCGCCGCTGGCCGTGGCGGAGGCCGCGGACGGCGACGTGCTCGTGCCGGGGCGGGTGCTGATCGCCCCCTCCGGCCACCAGCTCGCCATCCGCGCGGGGCGCGCGGGCCTGGTGGTCGCCGTGCAGGACGAGTGCCCGATCCCTTCCTACTACCGCCCTTGCATCGATTTCACCTTTCAGCAGGCCGCCGAGGCCGCCGGGGCCGGCACCCTGGCCGTGGTGATGACCGGCATGGGCACCGACGGCGCGCTCGGCGTGCAGGCCATCAAGGAGGCGGGCGGCACCTGCTGGGCGCAAGACGAGGAATCGTCCGTGATCTACGGGATGCCGCGCGCGGCCGCCGAGACGGGACTGGTTGACGCCGTTTTCTCGCTCGCCGAACTCGGTCCGGCCCTCGTGGGCGCCGTCGTTTCGGCCGCGCCATCCGCCCATCCGATGTGACGCGCGTGCGGACGGACCTCGCGCGATGTTCGCTGAACGGGCTGGCTGGGCATGAGGCGGACACGACTATGATCGACCCTCCCGCCATCGCGTCCCTTCCCAACGCCGCCATCGACCTTCCCGTCTTCCGGGACGCTGTGGCCGAGCGGTTCGGGCTGCTGTTCGAGGCGGAGGACGAGCCGTGGCTCCGCCACCGGCTAGCCCTCGCGCTGGGGGGCGCGCCGCTCGAGGACGAGGCGCTCGCGCGCCAGGTGCGGGGCAACGCGGGCGCCGCGGACCGGCTGGCGGCCGCGGTGGCGCCCGCGGCGAGCGCCTTCTGCGGCACCGATCCGGTGATCCGGGCGCTGCCGGCAATTGCCGCCAGCGTGCCGCGCCCGCTCGGCGTGCCGCTCATGGTCTGGTCGCTGGGCTGCGGCACCGGGGCCGAGGGCTACAGCGCCCTGTTCGCCTTGCTCGACGGCGGCGCACCGCTGGCAGAGGTCCGCGTCTACGGCGTGGACCTGGTCGAGTGCGCCCTCGAGCACGCGCGCGCCGGCGTCTACGGCGCGCGGGAGCTGGCTGGCGGCGTCCCGGTGGCCTGGACCGACGGCCACCTGGTGCCCGCCCACGGGAGCTGGCGCGTGCGCGACGGCGCGCGGGAGGCCGCGCGCTGGGTGCGCGCGAACCTACGCGAGCCGCTGCCGGCCATGCCCCGCCCGCACCTCGTGCTCTGCCGCGACGTGCTCGGCTGGCTCGGCGAGGAAACGCGGCGCCAGGCGCTGGCCTCGGTGGCCGAGCGCCTGGTGGACCAGGGCGTGCTGATCGTCGGCTCGTCGGAGGCCGAGCTCGTCAACGGGCCCTTCGAGCCCATGGGCGAGCCCGGGGCCGCCGTGTTCCGCCGCGCCACGCGAGGGGGCTGACGATGGCCGAGATCCGCGTGGCGCCCGATGAGTCGAGCGCCGAAATCGTCCTCGACCCGGGCGAGCGCCTCGCGTCGACGAGCCTCGCGAACATCCTGCTCGCGCGGGCCGGCGTGCGTGTCGGCATCGACCATGCGTCGCTGGCGTCGCTGGCCGACGTGGTCGGGCCCGTCGCGGTGCGCGTGGCCGTGGGCGGACCGGGGCGCTCCGTCATGGGCCGCGCCCTGCCGACGGCCGCCTCGGCTGTCGTGCGGCCGGTCGCCGCGATCGACGGCGAGGTCGGCGCCGCCGACGGCCTCATCCAGGTGGCCGGCGACATCCGCGTGACCGGCGACGTGGGCGTGCACGCCGTGATCGTGGCGCTCGGCGACGTCCACGTCGGCGGCGATCTCGCGGGCGGCCGCATCCTCGCGGGCGGCCGCGTCGTCGTCACCGGGGCGATCTCGCGCGAGTCGGTGGTGGAGGCCGGCGGCAACGTCTCGACGGTCTCGGTCGAGGCCGCGACGATCCGCACGGACGGTGCGCTCGAGGTCGCTGGGGACGTCGTGCGGTCCACGATCGAGGCCGGCGCGCTGCGCGTCGCGGGGCGCTGCGTGGCGAGCGAGGTCGTGGTGACCGGCGCCGTCGCAATCTCGGCGCTGGACGACGAGCCCGGGACGATCGTCGCGGTCGCGCGCCCGCAGCCGCGGGCGGTCGCGCAGACGCGCGCCGCGCGCCGCGTGGACGTGGAGGCGCAGCTCGCGAAGTTGCGGCCGATGGCGGAGGCGCCGGCGCTGGAAGCATCGACGCGGGCGAAGGTGGCGGCGGCGATCGCTTCGCTGGAGGCGCGGCTGCGCGAGCTGCGCTGATCGCCGGGTTCATGTAGGGAAGCCCATCCTTGGGCTGATTGGGGATTAAGAGTCGGCTATGTCAGGTTAACGACCTGGCAGGTTATTATGTCACAAATATGGCGACCGACCCCCCACCTTCACAGCCGATCCTCACCGCCTCGCTGACCCTGCCCGCCTTCCGGGCCGCAGTCGCCGAGCGGTTCGGCCTGCTGTTCGAGGCCGACGACGACCCGTGGCTCAGGCCGCGCCTGGCCGCGGCGCTGGGCAGCGGACCGCTCGACGACGACGGCATCGCGCGCCAGGTGCGCGGCGGGGCGGGCGTGGCCGACCGGCTGGCGGCGGCGGTGGCCCCCACGGCGAGCGCGTTCTGCGGCGCCGACCCGGTGATCAGGGCGCTGCCCGCGATCGCCGCGAGCGTGCCGCGTCCGACGGGCGCGCCGCTGGTGATCTGGTCGCTGGGCTGCGGCACCGGGGCCGAGGGCTACAGCCTGCTCTTCGCGCTGCTCGACGGCGGCGCGGCCCCGGTGGACGTGCGCGTCTACGGGGTGGACCTCGTCGAGGACATGCTCGAGCGCGCGCGTGCGGGCGTCTACGAGGCGCGGGAGCTCGCGAAGGGCGTGCCGGCGGCCTGGGTGGACGACCATTTCATGCCCGCGGGCGGGGCCTGGCGGGTGCGCGACGGCACGCGCGAGGCGGCGCGCTGGGTGCGCGCGAACCTCCGCGAGCCGCTGCCGGCCATGTCCAGGCCGCATGTCGTGGTCTGCCGCGACGTGCTCGGCTGGCTCGCCGAGGAGACGCGCCAGCAGGCCCTGGCCTCGGTGGCGGAGCGCATCGAGGAGGGGGGCGTGGTGATCGTCGCGCCGGCGGAAGCCGAGCTGGTCGCTGGACCCTTCGAGCCCCTGGCCGCGGCAGGGCCGGGCGTGTTCCGTCGCGCTGCCCGGGGAGGCTGAAGATGGCCGAGATTTACATATCGCCCGACGAATCGAGCGCCGAGATCTTGCTCACGAACGGCGAGCGGCTCTCCTCGACGAGCGTCGCGAACATCCTGCTCGCGCGGGCCGGCGTGCGCGTCGGCATCGACCACGGCGCGCTGGCGTCGTTGGCCGACGTGGTGGGGCCGGCCGCGGTGGTGGTGGCCGCGGCCACCGCCGAGCGCTCCGTCATGGGCCGCCTGTTGGCGCCGAGACCCAGGCCGGCCCCGCCGCGTCCGGTCGCTCGGATCGACGGCGAGCTCACCGCGGCGGACGGCATCGTGCAGGTGGCCGGCGACGTCCACGTCACGGGGGACGTGGGCGCGCATGTCGTGATCGCGGCGCTCGGCGACGTCTCGGTCGGCGGCGATCTCGCCGGCGGCCGGGTCCTCGCCGGCGGGCGGGTCGCCGTGAGCGGCGCGATCCGCGGCGATGCGGTGGTCGAGGCCGGCGGCGACGTGACGGCGGCCTCGGTCGAGGCGGCCACGATCAAGGCGGACGGCGCGGTCACCGTCGCAGGCGACGTGGTACGCGCCACGATCGAGGCGGGCGCGCTGCGGATCGGCGGGGTCTGCACGGCGAGCGGCGTGTCGGTCGCGGGGACGGTCGCGATCGAGACGGCCGAGGACGGTGCCATGACGATCGCCGCGGGCGCGGGCCCGCGACCCCGGGCGGTCGCCAGGCAACGCGCCGGGCGGCGGGCGGACGTGGAGGCGCAGCTCGCGCGGCTGCGGCCGATGCTCGCGGTGACGGCGCTGGATGCGTCGATGCGGGTGAAGCTGTCGGCGGCGATCACGACCCTGGAGGCGCGCCTGCGCGAGTTGGCGTAGAGGTTCTTGGCCCCGGGGCAGGCAAGGTTCAGCGGCCCGGCCCGTGAGCCGCTATAATGACTTCCTGAGGTTGTGTCATCATGTTGCCGAAGATGCCGGGCTATGTCGTCGAGGAGGCCTTCCAGGACCTCGGCGAATTCCTGCTCCTGCGCGGCCGGCGGGAGGCGGACGGCACGGCCGTCCTCCTCAAGGTGCCCAGCGCGGCGGTGCCATCGCCGGCGGCGTTCCGCCGGCTCGAACATGAGGCCGATCTGGGCCGTCGCCTGGAGGCCGGCTGGGCGCTGGCGCCGCATGGCCTCGTGCGATTCCCCGATCACCTGGCGCTGACCCTCGGCGATCCGGGCGGCCGGCCGCTCAGCATGGCCGCCGGTCGCTTCGAGCCGGGGCGGTTCTTCCCGCTCGCGATCGCCATGGCGCGGGCGGTCCAGGGCATGCACGGGGCCCATGTCGTCCACAAGGACCTCAAGCCCCAGCACTTCTGGGTCGACGCCGGCGGCGACGGCGTGCGCCTGACCGGCTTCGGGCTGGCCACCTTGTTGCCCAAGGAGCAGCCCAGCCTGGAAAGCGGCGGGGTCATCGCGGGCACGCTGGCTTACATGTCGCCGGAGCAGACCGGCAGGATGAACCGGCTGCTCGACGACCGCACCGACCTGTACTCCCTGGGGGTGGTCTTCTACGAGATGTTGACGGAGCGCTTGCCTTGCGCCGGCGACGATCCCCTGGACTGGATGTATTGCCACGTCGCGATCACGCCGATCAGCCCGCTGGAGCTCGACCCCGGGCTGCCGGCGTCGCTCTCCGCGATCGTGATGAAGCTGCTCAGCAAGGAGCCCGAGGCGCGCTACCAGACGGCCAGCGGCCTGCAGGCCGATCTCCTGTCGGCGTTCGACGGTTGGCGAGCCGGGCGCCCGCAAGCCTTCTCGCTCGGCAGCCACGACGTGTCGGAACGCCTGCAGATCCCCCAGCGCCTCTTCGGGCGCGAGGACGCCAAGGCCGGCCTGCTCGACGCCTTCGAGCGGGTCGCCGCGCGCGGCGTGCCGGTGCTCGCGCTGGTCACGGGGCACGCCGGCGTGGGCAAGACCGCGCTGGTGAACGAGCTGCAGCGGCCCGTGCTGCGGGCTCGCGGCTACTACCTGACCGGCAAGTTCGACCGCTACCAGGGCGGCGTCCCCTACGCCACGATCTCGCAGGCCTTTCACGGGCTCGTCCAGCAGATCCTGACCGAGAGCGGCGCACGCATCCTGGCGTGGAAGCGGCACTTCCAGCTGGCCCTGGGCGCCAACGCCCAGCTCATCGTCGACGTCATCCCGCAGGTCGAACTCGTGCTGGGCGTCCAGCCGCCCGTGCCGGATCTGGCCTTGACCGAGGCCCAGCATCGCTTCTTGCAAGTGTTTCGGCAGTTCGTCGGCGTCGTCGCGCAGCCCGAGCACCCCGTCGTCCTCGTCCTCGACGACTTGCAGTGGGCCGACCCGGCGAGCCTCAAGCTGATCCAGCACCTCGTCGGCTACCCCGACATGCGCCACCTGCTCGTGGTCGGCACCTACCGCGACAACGAGGTCGGCCCCGCCCACCCGCTGACGGCCGCCGTGGCCGCGGTCCGCGAGCAAGCGGCCGTGCACCACGTCGTGCTCGCCCCCCTGGCCGCGGAACACTTGCAGCAGTTGGTGGCCGAGACGCTCCGCTGTGACCCGACGGAAGCCGCGCCGTTGTCGAGCCTGGTACACCAGAAGACCGGCGGCAACCCGTTCTTCGCGATCCAGTTCCTGCGCATGCTGCGCCAGGAGCACCTGATCGAGTTCCAGCCGGAGGCGGCCGCCTGGCACTGGGACATCGATCGGATCCGCGCCGCGGGCTTCACCGAGAACGTGGTGGACCTGATGCTCGGCAAGCTGGCGGGGTTTTCCGCGGAGACCCGCGAGGTGATGATGCTGGCCGCGTGCGTGGGGCACGTCGTCGACCTCGCGACGCTCGCGGCGCTCGCCGGTCGGTCCGCCGAGGACACCGAACAGGTGCTCTGGGAAGCCATCCGCGAGGAATTGCTCCTGCGCGTGGGCGACGGCTACCGTTTCTTGCACGACCGCGTCCGTCAGGCCGCGTATTCCCTCGCGCCCGAGGCCGAGCGTGCCGCGCTCCACCTGCGCATCGGGCGCATGCTGCTGGCTCGCATGGCGCCTGCGGCGATCGAGGTCGAGGTGTTCAACCTCGTGGGGCAGTTCAACCGGGCCGCCGCCCTGCTGGTCGAGCCGGCCGAGCGGGAGCGGATCGCGGCGCTCAACCTCCAGGCCGCCCGGCGGGCCGAGGCCTCGGCCGCGTACGAGGCCGCGGCGGGCTATGACGCCGAGGGCCTGGCGTTGCTCGGACCCTCCGCCTGGACCGCGAAGTACGAGCTCGCCGTCGAGCTGGCGCTCGGGCGGGCCCGGTGTACCTGGCTCGATGGCCACGCCGCCGAGGCCGAAGGCATGCTGGCCGACGTGCTCACCCACGCTCGGGGCGCCTTCGATCGGGCGAAAGCGTGCCGCCTGCAGCTGCAACTTCGCGAGACGCGGGGCGACGTGGCAGGCGCCGTGGAAGCCGGACTCGAGGCGCTCGCCCAGTTTGGCGTCGTGCTGCCTGCGCATCCCAGCGAGGCCGAGGTGGCGGCGAGCCTGGCCGCGATGTGGGCGGCGCTGGGCGATCGGCCGATCCCGTCGCTGATCGACCTGCCGGCGGCGCCGGGCCCCGAGACGGCCTGGGTGCACGAGTTGCTCGGGCAGGTGATGACGCCCGCGAGCTGGCTGGATGGCAACCTGTTCCTGCTGCAAGCGACACGCGGCGTGACCCTCAGCCTCCAGGAGGGCAATGCCCCCGCCTCGGCGCTGACCTACTCGGGCCTGGCCCTCGCCTTGATCACCATCGACACCCGCCTGGAGGACGCGTATCGCTTCGGCAAGCTGGCCTACGACCTGACCGAGCGGGCGGGGTCGCGGGCCATGATGGCCCGCATCGGCCTGATCTTCGGCAACTTCGTCAACTACTGGCGCCGGCACGTCCGCACCGACCAGCCCTACGTCGAAGAGGCCCTCGCCGCGGCACTCGAGACCGGCGACCTGACGTACGCTTCGTACTGTCTCAACCACATCGGCCTCATCCGGCTGGTGGCCGGCGAGAACCTGAGCGTGGTCTTCGATGGTGCGGAGCGCGCGCGGGACTTCGCCCAGAAATCGGGCCTCGGCTGGATGGTCGATATCGTCGTGGCCCAGCAGCGGCTCGTGAGGGGGTTGCAGGGGTTCACGGCCGACGTGGCGACCTGGAGCGACGCGGACTTCGACGAGGCCGCGTACGCCGCGCGGATCGCGGGCGGCGGCGTCGACATCGTGACGTGCTGGTGGCACATCTTCCGGCTCCAGGCGTACGTCTTCGCCGGCGATTTCGCGGCGGCGAGGGCGAGCGCCGAGCGGGTGCGGCCGCTCCTGTGGACCTCGAAGGGGCAGCTGATCGTCACGGACTTCCATTTCTTCGACGCGGTGTCGCTGGCCGCGGCCTGCTCGGATGAGCCCGGTGAGGCGCGCGATACCGCGGAAGCCAGCCTGGCGGTGAATGAGGCGCGCTTCCGCGCGTGGGCCCGGCATTGCCCGGAAAACTTCGCCCACAAGGCCGACCTGATCGCCGCCGAGGCCGCGCGCCTTCGGGGCGACCCGCTCGTGGCCGAGGCCCGCTACGAAGCGGCGATCCGGGGTGCCCGCGATCAAGGCTTCGTCCAGCACGAGGCGCTCGCTTACGAGCGCGCCATGGCCTTCTACGCGACGCGCGGGCTCGATACGCTCGCGCGCGCCTTCCGCCGCGAAGCCCGCGATGCCTATGCCCGCTGGGGCGCGGCCGGCAAGGTGCGCCAGCTCGAGCGCGGCGAGCCCCGCTGGCAGGAGCGCGAGGGCCCATCGTTCGCGGCCACCCTGGAGGCCTCGACCCATGCGCTCGACCTGCTGACGGTGCTCGAGGTCTCGCAGGCGATTTCCCAGGAGATCCGGCTGCCGGCGCTGGCGGAGACCCTCATGCGCGCCGTTTTGGAAAGCACGGGCGCCTCACGGGGCTGCCTGCTCCTGGTGCGCGACGGCGAGCTGCGGGTGGTGGCGGACGCGTCGGCCCAGGCCGGCGTGGCGCTCTACCTGGAGGCGCCGCGGGCGCCGGACGCGCTGTTGCCGGTGACGGTCGTCAACTACGTGCGCCGCACCGGCGAGCAGGTCTTGCTCGACCCCCAGGCGCTGGACGGTCCTTTCGCCGACGCCTACCTGGCCGCGCACAGGCCCCGCGCCGCGCTCGGGTTCCCGATCCTGCGCCAATCGAACCTCGTCGCGCTGCTCTACCTCGAGAACGACCTGACGGCGGGGGTCTTCACGCCGGAGCGGTTGAGGGTGCTGGGGCTCCTGGCGTCGCAGGCCGCGATCTCGCTCGAGAACGCCATGCTCTACACCGCCGAGGCGGAGCGGGCACGGTTGCTCGTCAGCGAGCAGAAGGCCCTCGCGGAGCTCGCCGCGGCCAGGGACCTCGATCGCCTCAAGAACCAATTTGTCAGCGCGATCACCCACGACCTGCGCATCCCGCTCTCCGTCATCGTGGGCTACGCCGAGTTGCTGGAAGAGGGGCTGGGCGGGGCGCTGACGCCCCAGCAGCTCGAGTACCTCGGCCAGATCGAGCGCGGCGCGAAACGTCTCGAGCGGCTCGTGAACGACCTCCTCGACTTCGCGCGGATGGAGGCCGGGACCTTCAAGCTTCAGCTCGAGCCGACCGAGTTCGGCGCGACGGTCCAGGAGATGGTGGACAGCTTCAAACCCCAGGCCGACGGCGCGCGGGTGGCGCTCACGGCGATCGTCCCGCATGCGCCGCTCGACGTGCGCATCGACCCCCAACGCATCGAGCAGGTGCTCGGCAACCTGATCGGCAACGCCTTGAAGTTCACCCCCGAGGGCGGCGCGATCGAGGTCCGAGCGAGCTTCGACGGCGACGAGCTGCGCTGCGAGGTCGAGGACACCGGCGAGGGCATCGAGGCGGCGGACCTCCCGAAGCTGTTCCTGCGGTTCAGCCAGCTCGCGGCCGGCGCGCAGAAGAAGCGCGGGACCGGGCTCGGGCTGAGCATCAGCAAGGGCATCGTCGAGGCCCACGGCGGCCGCATCGGGGTGCGCAGCGAGCCGGGGAAGGGCAGCGTCTTCTGGTTCACCCTGCCGCGCGGCTAGAGGTTACTGTTGCTGCTGTTGTTGCTGCTGAGCCTCGACGCCCAGCGGCATCGAGGCGCCGGGGGGCAGGAGCGGGCCTGTGCCGCGGCGGGTGATCGGCCGGCGTGCGCCCACCCGGGCGGTCACCTTCACGTCCAGGCGCGACTCCGACGAGCCCGTATAGAACCCGCTGGTCGGCGCCACGTCCTGGTAGTCGCGCCCGACCGCCACGGTGGTGTAGGTCTCGTCGGCGCGGCGGCCGTGGGTGGGGTCATAGGCCACCCACAGCTCGCGGCCGGAGGCCGGATCGGTCACCAGCACCTCGGCCCAGGCATGCATCGCCCCTTCGGCCGGCAGGTAGCCCGAGATGTAGCGCGCGCTCAGGCCCGCGAGCCGGCACAGCGACAGCATGCAATGCGTGAAGTCCTGGCAAACGCCCAGGCCCAGGGCCCAGGCCCGGCTCGCCGGCGTGGTCACGTCGGTAACGCCGGCCTGGAAGCGCATATGGCGCGCCACCTCGCCCATGATCGCCTCGGCCAGGTGGGCGGTGGCCGGGTGCTCGGCGGCCAGGCGTTGGGCGGTCGCGAGCAGCCCTTCCGTGGAATCGGCCAGCAGCGTGAGCGGGGCGTAGTCGGCGGGCCCGGCCATCCCCGGCAGCGCGTCCTCGTCCGCGAGCGCGACGCCACGCAGCGCGAGGGCGCCTTCCGCATGGTAGACGGCGTGGTTCTCGACGCGCATCTCGACCGAGCAGGTGATCGCTTCCTCGACGCGCTCATGCTCGATCACCCAGACCTGGTTGCCGAAGGCGTCTTCGTGCTGGCTGATCGCCCCCTTGGGCTCCATGTGCCAGACGACGTCGAGCACGCGCTGGCGGCCGTAGCGGTGGTTCGGCACCAGGCGCACCACCGTGCGGACGGCGGTCACCGGCGCTGCATACACGTACTTGAACTCGTGGCGGATGTCGGTCGTCGCCTGGATCAGGGACGTCGGCGCCTCCGGGCGAGGGAAGGCGCGCCGGCGCTGCGGCAGCGTGGCCTGCATGCTGCCCGGCGCCTCGGCGTAGCGGAAGTAGCTGCGGCCACACGCGTCGGCGATGCCGTCGAGGCGGTCCACCAGGTTGTCGAGGTAGGCATCGAGGCCGGCCGCGTAGACGTCGACGAGCGAGGCGTAATCGATCTCGGCGGCGAACTGGCCGACCAGCCGCTCGGGCTCGGGCATCGCGGCCGGGCCCTCGGGGGTCGCGATCGGCGGCGCGATGAGCTGCAGCAAGCGCGTCATCTCCTTCGCGCAGAACCGCACGGCGCGCGGGAAGCGGTCCGAGAGCAGCAGGAACTCGACGATCTTGTCAGGGTCCGGCGCCGCCCGGTAGGTCTTGCGGTACGCCTCGTAGGCGCTCGCGCTCTTGAGCACCGCGACGTACTCGTGCAGGTGCGTGAGATCGCCATGCTCGCCCACGGGCTCGACCAGCACCGGCGCGCGCAGCAGGCGCACCGTGCGGCCCGAGCGCTCGATGTCGCGGCCGAGCCGGCAGAAGGCCAGGCGATCGTCGTGCAGCATCGTGTTGCTCACGACGCCGTGGAAGGCGTAACAGCCGTAGAGGATCTCCTGCACGGCCTGGTGCGTGTGGGCGCGGAAGTCCGCGCGCGAGAGGCCCTTCACGTCGAGCCAGGCGCTGTTCAGGTGGTGCCAGACCTCCGAGCTCAGCTGGTCCTGGATGTGGCGCGCGTTTTCGCGGGCCGCGGCGACGCAAGCCAGAAGGCTGTTCGGGTTGCCGGCGTCGAGCGTCACGAACTCGAGCGCGGCGCGCGGGTCGACCTCGCCATGCCGCTCGTGGTACAGGTGCAGGTCGCCGCCCATATCGAGCAGGCGCGTCCAGGTGGCGACCGCGTAGCCCGGATCCGGATGCTCGAGCAGCAAGTTGTCGTAGGTGTTGGTGAGGCGCGCGGTGTACTCCGCCCGCTCCACGTAACGCCCGATCCAGTAAAACGCTTCCGCGACGCGGCTGAGCATAGGATTCAGTCTTCCCCGTAAAGGACCCAGGTGTCCTTGCTGCCGCCGCCCTGGGAGGAATTCACGACCAGGCTGCCGCGCTTGAGCGCGACGCGCGTCAGGCCGCCCGGCAACACGTAGACGCCGTCCGGGTCCGCGGGCGTGGGCGGGCCGCAGAGCACGTAGGGGCGAAGATCGATGTGGCGACCTTCGAAGGCGCTGCCGGCTCCGGCCGAATCCACGAACGAGGGGTGGCGCGAAAGCGCGACGACCGGCTGGGCGATGTAGTTGCGCGGGTTGGCCCGGATGCGGCGACCGAACTCCTCACGCTCCGCCTCGGTCGCGTGCGGGCCGATCAGCATGCCGTAGCCGCCGGCCTCGTTCACGGCCTTCACGACCAGCTGGTCGAGGTGCTCGAGCACGTAGCGCCTGTCGTTCTCCACCGCGCAGAGGTAGGTCTCCACGTTGGGCAGGATCGGCTCCTCACCCAGGTAGTAGCGGATCATCGCCGGCACGTAATAGTAGACCGCCTTGTCGTCCGCCACGCCCGTGCCGATCGCGTTCGCGAGCGCCACGTTCCCCGCGCGGTACGCGCGCACGAGGCCGGGCACGCCGAGCACGGTGTCCGAGCGGAACACCTCGGGGTCGAGGAAGTCGTCGTCGATGCGGCGGTAGATCACGTCGACGGGCCTGAGCCCGCGCGTGGTCTTCATGAAGACCTTGTCCTGCTCGACCACCAGGTCCTGGCCCTCGACCAGCTCGATGCCCATCTGCAGCGCCAGGAAGCAGTGCTCGAAGTAGGCCGAGTTGAAGACGCCCGGCGTGAGCACGACCACCGTGGGATCGGCCTTGTGCGGCGCGAGCGCCTTGAGGTTGTCGAGCAGCCGCTCCGGGTAATGGTGGACCGGCCGCACGCGCATCTGCGCGAAGAGCTGCGGAAACACGCGCTTCATGACCGTGCGGTTCTCGAGCACGTAGCTCACGCCCGACGGGCAGCGCAGGTTGTCCTCGAGCACGCGAAAGCCGCCGTCGGCGCCGCGCACCAGATCGATGCCGGCCACGTGCACGAACACCCCGCCGGGCGGCTGGAAGCCCACGAAGTCGGGCCGGAAGCTCGTGGCGCCCTCCACGAGGTCGCGCGGGACGACGCCCTCACGCAGGATGCGCTGCGGGCCGTACACGTCGGCCAGGAACAGGTTGAGCGCGGTGATGCGTTGCTTGAGCCCCGCGTCCATCCGGGCCCACTCGCTGTGGGGGATCACCCGCGGCAGCATGTCGAACGGGAAGATCCGCTCGGTGGCCGCCTCGTCGCCGTAAACGGTGAAGGTGATGCCTTGCTTGAGAAACGCGTTGTCGGCGAGCCGGCGGTACCGCTCGAACTCGTCGCGGCCCATGACGGCGAGCTGCTGAAACAGCTGACGATAGTGGGGACGCGGTTCTCCGGGGTTGGCGAAGAGTTCGTCGTAGAAGCCGTCGAGGCGGTAGTCGGCGAAGAGTGAGGTCACGGAGGCTCTTTTACCCACGCATGCCCGCTCGCCACCTACCCGACCAGATGCCGCCACGGCGTTTCGAGCGCGCGGCGGCGGGGTGTAAATCCCTCGGCCGCCATGGGGCGGGGAAGGAAGCAGTCGTCATGACCTTCAACCGCGTCTCCTCGTCTACCGCCCAGGGCACGCCCCTGGCCGCCGAGGCGCCCCGGCCGTCGGAGGCCACGCCTGCCGCGCCCGCGATTGCCCGCGACGACGCCAACTGGTCGTCGACCGCCCGCCAGCCGGCCGGGCCGACCGGCCACGACGGGAAGTTCACGCTGGACCAGGCCCTGAAGTTCTTCGCCCGCGGCCTCGCCTACCCGGTCTTCTCGCTGATCGACGGCTTCAAGCACCGCCCGGCCCAGACCGCCCTGGTGCTCGGCGGCGGCCTCGCGGCCGTCGCGGCGCTCACCTGGGGCCTGCCGCTCGCCCTGACCGCGGTCGGCGCGGCAGCGATCGCGCCTTTCGCGGTGCCGGTGCTCTTCGGCGCCATGGCCGCGTTCTTCGGCATCAAGGGCGGCGTGAATTTGGTGAAGGGCATCATGGCCGCCCGCGACCACCATGCGAAGGGCGCGCTCGACCTCGCCGAACGCGACTTCGAGCAGATCGGCCAGGGCGTCTTCGACCTGGCCTCGGCGGGCTTCGCGGGCAAGCAGGCCCTCGACGCCTTCCGCGCCGCGCAGGCCGCCCGCGCCGCCTCGCTCGCGGCCGCCGAAGCGGAAGCCATGCGGGCCTACGCGGCGAACATGCCGAAGCGGCTCGCGGACCTCGAGGCCACCGTCGCGAAGGTCGTACCCGGGCAGGCGCTTTCGCCCCAGGCGCGGACGGCGATGATGGAGCACCTCGATTGGAGCTTCCAAGGCTGGAAGATCACGCCGGCGCAGAAAGAAGCGATCATCGACGCCGTGGCGAGCGGCAAGAGCTTCCACGAGACCAACGGCGCGATCGCGAAGATCGCCGGCCAGCGCTTCGCCTACAGCGACGACGCCAACCACTTCTACTACCTGACCAAGCACCTGACCCGCACCCATGCGGAGGACATGCTCGGCGTGGTCGGGAAATCCGTGCAGCCGCTCGCGCCCGTCGGGGCCGGCATATTCAAGCTGCCCGAGAGCGAGCTCTGGCGCGCCGCGAAGGTGGGCCCGCAGATGGGCTTCGGCGAGGCGCACCCGGGCAACACCTTGACCAACAACTTCCTCCAGACCATCCACCAGGGCGACCTGGCCGGCGCCAACCGGATCATCGCGCTCGCGCGGCGCGGCCTGGAGGCCGCCACCAAGCCTTAAGCCGCGCGGCAGATGTAGAGCAGATCGGCGACCGCCTGCACCAGCTCCCTGGGCCGGTAAGGCTTGTCGATCACGCCGTCCATGCCGGCGGCGATCATCTCGTCGATGTGGGCCTTGCCGCAGAAGCCGGTCGCGGCGAGGATCGGCAGATCCTCCCACTTCGGCACCGCGCGCAGGGAGCGCGTGATCGCGAGCCCGTCCATGTCGGGCAGGCCCACGTCGACCACGAGGGCGTCGAATTCATGCTGGAGCAGGTGGATGAAGGCGTTGCGCGCGTCGCTCGCGGTGGTGACGTCGTGCCCGGCGCGCAGCAGGGCGATGGTGGCGAGGTCGCGAAGCGCGTAGTCGTCTTCGATGAAGAGGATTCGGGCCATTGGCGTGTGGACCTCCTTACGGCGTACGACCCTATTCTACCGAGCAGCCGACATCACGACACCGAAGTCGCCGTGGATCTTCGCTGATGTTTGGACGAAGCAGCCGAGCGTGGCAAAGGTCGGTCAGCCGATCATCAAGGGCTCTTCACCGTAGCGCACCGCCGACGGCCGGCGGTGCGTGATGATCGACAGCATCACGGCGAGGATGCCTACGCGGCCGGCCAGCATCGTGAGCACGATCAAGCACTTCGAAACGTCGCCGAGCTGGCCGGTGATGCCGAGCGAGAGGCCCACCGTGAAGAAGGCCGAGATGACCTCGAACAGCACGAGGATGAAGTTGTGCGGCTCGAGTGCCTCGATCACGCCGGCCATCACGAGGATGTACGCGATCGACAGGAAGAACACCGCCACAGCCTTGCGCACGAGCTTCTCGTTCACGCGCCGGCGCAAGCCCGGCAGGTTCACGTCGTCCTGGCCACGCAGCGCCGAGGCCACGGTCGCGAGCAGGATCGCGAAGGTGGTCAGCTTGATGCCGCCCGCGGTGCCGCCCGGCCCCGCGCCGATGAACATCATCACCAACGTCAGCATGACCGTCGGCTCCGTGAGCGCAGCGGTGTCCAAGCTATTGAACCCGGCGGTTCGCGGCTGCACGGCGGTGAAGAAGGCGTTGACGAGCTGGCCGCCCAGGCTCATCGGGCCCAGCGTGTTGGGGTTCGCGTGCTCGAAGAGCCAGATGAGCCCCGTGCCCGCCACCAGGAACACGGCGGTCAACGTGAGGACGATGGTCGCGAGCGGCGACCAGGTGGGGCCGACCTCGCTGCGGCGGCCGGTCAGGCGGCAGCGGATCTCGTTGACGACGGCGAAGCCGAGTCCGCCCGCGATCACCAGGGCGCTGATGATCAGCAGCGCGGGCGCGTGGCCCTGGAGGGCCATCGCGCCGTTCGGGAACAGGCTGAAGCCGGCGTTGTTGAAGGCCGACACGGCGTGGAAAACCGCCAACCACGCCCCGCGGCCGAGCCCGTGCTCCGGCACGAAGACGGCCATGAGCGCGAGCGCGCCCCCTATCTCGGCGATCGCCGTGAAGGCCACGATTCGCCGGATATACGTGACCAGGCCACCGAGCCCCACCTGGTCCGTCGTCAGCTGGAGCGCGACGCGGTCGCGCATCGAGAGTCGCTTGCCGACCAGCAGGATGCCGAGCGTGAAGAGGGTCATATAACCCAGCCCGCCGATTTGGATCAGCAGCGCCACGATCGCCTGGCCGAACGGGCTGTAGCTTGTGCCCGGATCAATGGTGACGAGGCCCGTCACGCAGACGGCCGAGGTCGCGATGAAGAGGTCGTCGATGAAACGGTGCGGCTCGCCCGCCCGCGCGATCGGCAGCGAAAGCAGCACCGTGCCGATGGCCGCGAAGGTCGTGAAGGCCAGCAGCACCACCTGGAAGGCGTTGGGCGACCAGCTGCGAGCGGCCGTCGCCCGGGGCATGAAAGGCATGGCCTCAGGCCCGCTGCAGCGCGGTCAGCCGGTCGTTGGGGCCGATCAGCGCCAGGACGTCGCCCAGCTCGATGCGATCGGCGCCGGCCGGTGCGGCGTTGACCTTGTCTCCCCGGAGGATCGCGATCACCGTGACGCCGAAGTTCTGGCGGACCTGGACTTCGGCCAGCGTGCGGCCCAGCATGGTGCGCGGAGCAGGGACCTCGATGATGCTCGTGTGCGGGTCGAGGTCGATCGACTCCATGACGCCGAGGCCGCCGAGGCCGTGCGCCACGCGCTCGCCCATCTGCTCCTCGGGGTAGACCACGCGCACGTGGCCCGCGCCCACTCGCTCGATCACCTGGCCATAGCGACGGTGCGACGCCTTCGCGACGATTTCCTTGACCCCGAGCTCGATCAGGTTGAGCACGATCAGCACGCTGGCCTCGAGGTCCGTCCCGATGGCCACCACGGCGGCGTCGACGTTGCGCAGCCCCGCCTCGCGCGACGCATGGATGTTCGTCGCGTCCATCTGGATGACGTGCGTGACGATCTCTTCGTCTTGCGCGGCGCGGATCAGCTCGGGATTTTCCTCGACCCCCAGGACTTCATGGCCGAGGCTCGTCAGCGTTCGGCAGACGGAGCGGCCGAAGCGGCCGAGGCCGATGACGGCGTATTGCTTGCGGACGGGCATGGGGTCTCCTCGCGACGGGGATCGGGCGACAATGATACTCCGACACCCGGCGGCCGGCCAGCACACGCCGCCCGCTGGGCCGTTGCTAGCCTCGCTCGAAGGCCTGCAGCCGCTCCGTGGGGCCGACCAGCGCGAGCACGTCACCGGCCTCGATGCGGGTGCTCCCGTGCGGGGCGGCGTCGACCACGCCGCCTCGCAGGATGCCGACCACGTTGACGCCGTACCGCTGCCGGATCTGGGCCTCGCCCAGCGACTGGCCCACCAGCGCCGCCGGCGCCGGGAGCTCGAGGATGCCCGACTTGGTGGAGAGGTCGATCGCCCCCATCACGCCCAGCCCGCCGATCCAGCCCAGGGCTTCGGGCCCGGCCGCGGCCAGGACGGCGTCCTTGCAATCGTCGAAGATCTGACTCTTCGGGAGCTCTCCTGGCGCGATGCCGGTCAGGCGAAGGATCCGCCGCGGCTGGTCGCGCAGGCCGCAGATGTAAAGCGCGATCCCCTTGCCGCCGAGGTCCAGCGCGACGTCCGAGATGGCGTACGCCGCGGACTGGTCCAGGAAGGGCGTGTCCGACAGATCGAGCACGATCGCCCGGGCGTCCGTGAGGCCCATGATCAGGCCCTGGAGCGGAAGCGCGTTGCCGAAGAAGAGCGAGCCGCTCACGGGCACCACGTAGATGTCGTCGAGCACCTCGCGGGGGCGCTGGTCCGCGTCTTCGTCGAGCGACCCGCCGCCGCCGACCGAGGTCGGCACGGCGACTTCCATGTCGCTCATGCGCTTCACGAAGATCAGGCTCGCCATCACCATGCCTGCGGCCACGGCCTGAATCAGGTCCACGAAGACCGTCATCACCAGCACCACGCCCATCACGACGGCGTCCGCGCGCGGCACGCGCCAGAAGTGCGTGAGGCCGCGGTAGTCGACGATGCCGATGCCCACCGTGACCAGGATGCCGGCGAGCACGGCGAGCGGGATGTTGGCCGCGAGCGGCGCGAGGCCCAGCATGATCGCGAGCAGCAGCAGGCCGTGGACGATGCCCGAGAGCGGCGTCCTGCCGCCGGCCTGGATGTTCGCGACCGTGCGCATCGTGGCGCCGGCGCCGGGGACGCCGCCGATCAGGCCGGCGACGGCGTTGCCGATGCCCTGGCCGATCAGCTCCTTGTCGCTGTCATGGCGGGTCCGCGTGACGTTGTCGGCCACCACCGAGGTGAGCAGCGAGTCGATGCAGCCCAGCGCGGCGAGCATGAACGCCGTGGGCACGACCGCTGCGATGGCGAAGGGATCCAGCGGCGGCAGGTGCAACGCCGGCAAGCCGGTGGGGATCGTGCCGATGTGCGGCACGTCGAGCCTGAGCGCCCAGGCGGCGATCGTGAGGCCGATCAGCGACACGAGGGCGCCCGGCACCTTCGGCGCGATCGCCTTGGTGGCGTAAACGAGCGCGATCGCCGCGAGCCCGAGCCCGAGCGCCACGACGTTGGTGTGGACGAGCGCATCGGGCAGCCGCTTGAGGCCGCCGATCACGCTCGCGGCGCCTGGGGCGCCCAACATCGGCAGCAGCTGGAGCGCTATGATGATCACGCCGATGCCGCTCATGAAGCCGGACACGACCGGGTACGGCATGTAGCGGATGAAGCCGCCCAGCCTGAGCAGGCCGAAGGCGATCTGCATAAGGCCGGCGAGCGCGATGGCGACGAAGATCAGCGCCGGGTCGCCGGTCATCGCGGCGACGGCACCCGCCACCACGACCGTCATCGGGCCGGTGGGGCCCGAAATCTGGGACGGCGTGCCACCGAAGGCCGCCGCCAGGACGCCTACCGCGATCGCGCCATACATGCCCGCGGCCGGGCCGAGGCCCGACGACACGCCGAAGGCGAGCGCCAGCGGCAGCGCGATCACGCCGGCGGTGACGCCGCCGAAGAGATCGCCTTTCAAGTTGGAGAACCAGCCGGTCTTCCCGCCGGGCAGGGGGGCCTGCGATTCAGCCATTCTCCATCTCCCCGGGCACGACGAGCTCGCCCCGGCGCGCGAGCCGGCCGGCCACGATCAGGCCCTCCACCGCGGCTTCCGCCCGCGCCCGCGCCGGCTCGCCGGGGCGCGCGAAGCCGAGCAGCTTGAGGCCCTCGACCGCCGCCTGGGCGGGCTGCAGCCCGAGCGCATCCGCGACCGCGCGCACGATCGCGGCGTCGAGCTCTTCCGGCGAGACCCACTCGAGCTTCTTGCTCGCGGGCGGCAGCCCGCTCCGATCGCGCAGCGGCGCGGCGGCCATGCCGGTCGCCCACAGGAAGTCGCCGCGTCGCTCGATGCCCTGGCGCAGCGCGAAGCCGACCGCGTCCTCGAGCGCGGCGCGGAAGCGTGGTCCGGGCCGCTTCACGCCACCGGCCGCGGCGATCCGCCGCGCGACCTCGGCGAGGTGCACCGGTCCCTCCACCGCAACGACTTCCGCGATCCAACCGGCCACGACGTTCACGGAGATGTCCGGCAGGTCGCGGTTGTCCAGGCGCACGTGGGGCTCGGCGAGCCGGTAGCTCGGAACCGGCGCCTGGCGGACGGCCTCGGGCGTCGCCTGGTCACGCTCCACCGCCGGCCGGGGGGTGGGCGCTCCCAACCGCTGTTGCGCAGCGGGCCCGCCTTCGGTGGCTGGCATCGGCTCGGCTTCGTCGGCGCGCTCGGCCTCCTGGGCCGCGGCTTCCACCGCCGTCACGAGGCGCCGGCGCTCGTGGTCCGGGCGGCGCAGCCAGTCGATGCACCAGGCGTGGTAGAGCCGCCAGCCGAGCGAGCCGAGCACCTGCTCGCGCAGGCGATCGCGGTCGCGGGCCGTGCGCGCGCCGCCGTACGCCGCGCCGTCGCACACCACGCCGAGCAGGTAGCGGCCGGGCCGCTGCGGGTCGCGCACGGCCACGTCGATCAGGCCGCCTTCCACGCCCACCTCGCGGGTGACGTCCCAGCCCGCCGCCGTGAGCGCCTGCACCACCTCGTCGGCGAAGGCGTCTGGGTCCAGGGCGCGCAGCGTGCCCGTGGGGCCTTCGAGGCGACCGGTCTCCGCATAGGTCAAGAAACGGCGCAGCGCCGAGACGCCGCGCGGCTCGCGCTCGCCCGCGCGGATCTCATCGCCGCGAATCGAGCTGAACACCTCGCAGCGTAGCCGCGCACGGGTGATCAGCACGTTCAGGCGGCGCTCGCCGCCTTCCTGGTTCAGCGGCCCGAAGTTCATCGCCACCTTGCCCTCGGCGTCGCGGCCGTAGCCCACGCTCACGAGCATCACGTCGCGCTCGTCGCCCTGCACGGTCTCGAGGTTCTTCACGAAGAAGGGCTCGTGGCGGTGCGCGCTCGCGAAAAAGCCCTCGGCCTCGGGGTGCGCCCGCCGGACCTTCTCCACCTCGGTCTGGATGGCCGTGGCCTGCGCCACGCTGAACGCGGCGACGCCGAGGCTGAGGTCCGGGCGCGTGCGGGCGTGGGCGAGCACGCCCTGCGCCACCGCGCGCGCCTCGGCCGCGTTGGTGCGGCTGCCGCCGCGGTCGTAGACGGCGTCCGCGAGGTGGTGGAAGCGCAGGCCGGCCTCCTCGCGGTCCGCGTCGGGGCTCGGGAAGACCACCAGGCGGTTCTCGTAGAACTCCGCGTTCGAGACCGCGATCAGCGACTCGTGCCGGCTGCGGTAGTGCCAGCGCAGCATGTGTTGGGGCGCGCCCTGGGCCTCGAAGAGCCCGAGCACGCTCTCGAAATCCGCGGTGACGGCGTCCTCGTCCTCCGCGGCATCCGCGGCATCCGGATTGGCGAGCGTGTCGAAGAAGCTCGTGGGCGGCATCTGGCGCTTGTCGCCGACCACCACCACCTGGGCCCCGCGCATGATCGCGCCGAAGGCGTCCACGGGCTTGACCTGCGACGCCTCGTCGAAGACCACGAGGTCGAACACCAGGCCGCCGGGCGGCAGAAAGGTCGCGATCGAGAGCGGGCTCATCATGAAGACCGGCTTGATCGCCTGAACGGCGTGGCCGGCCTTGCCGATCAGCTGGCGGATCGGCAGGTGGCGGGCCTTCTTCTCCATCTCGCGCCGCAACAGGGCCCACTGGCCTGCGCCCTCGCTGCGCGGCAGGCCTTCCCAGTGGGCGGTCGCGAGCTTGGCACGCGTGTGCTCGATGACCAGCCGATCGAGCTTGCGGAAGCGATCGCGCTGGATCTCGTGGCTGGCGCCGTCGAACGCGGCGAGCGCCGGCCGCTCGCGCATCGCGCGGTCGAGCAGGGTCTCGTGCCAGGCGCGCGCGAAGGCCGCCGGCAAGCGCGGGGCGAGCTCGGCGCCGTCGGGGCCCGTGACGTGCCGGGCGAGGGCGCCCAGGCCCTCGGCCTCGAGCTGCCCGGCCAGGCGGTTGAAGCTCGCGAGCCCTTGCAAGGCTTCGGGCGAGAGGAACCAGCGGTCGAGCCGTGCCTCGAGGTCCGCGAAGGCCTGCCGGCCGAGCGCCGGGTCCTCGGCCGCGGGCGCCCACTCGAGGCGCGCCACGAGGCGGCTCCAGGCGGCGTCGAAGGTATCCAGGGCCGCGCCCGCGGGCACGAGCTCGGGGGCGTCCGGCAGGCCGCGCGGGTTGGCCTCCAGGAAGGCCAGCAGGCCGGTGGGCAGGCGACCGGCGTCGACCTCCTCGTGGAGGTCGCGCACCCAATCGAAGATGCGCGAGAGCGCATCCCAATCCGAGCCCTCGGCGGCCCAGGGCCCCTCGAAGAGCGCCTCGCCCAGCGAGTCCTCGGCGCGGATCAGCGCGCGGTGGCGCCGGCCCTCGGCCAAGGCGTCGAGCAGGGCCAGCCGGCGCTCGTGGGCGGCCGGCGGGGCGCCGAGGCAGATGCCGCGCAGGGTGCTGTTCGCGCGGCGCCACTCGCCGTTGAAGAAGCGGAAGAGGCGCCGGCCGTGGGCGGCGATCGCCACCCGCGCGGCGGCCAGGTCCATGTCCCAGGCCGCGGGCACCACCACCTCGCCCCACTCGCGCATGAGGTCGGCGAGGCGGGCGCCCGCCTCGAGCAGGGCCTTGAGCCGCACCTGGCGCGCCACCCAGCCGCGATCCGCGACGCTCACGCCGGTCAGGTCCGGGCCGCGACCGGCGCGATCCGCGGCGAGCACCACCTGCATCGCGCCATCGCGCGTAGCGGGGGCCGGCATGCCCAGGCGGTTGGCGAGCGGAGCGATCGCCGCCGAGAGGCGCGTCGTGGCTTCGCGCGCGGCCTTCACCGCCTCGCGCACCTCGACGTCGCGGCCGGGCGGCAGCGCGGTGAGCCGCGCGCCGCGGAAAGGATGGCGCGCGATCGGGCCGGTGTCCCGCAGGCGCGCCACGACCTCGCCGAGCAGGGCGGCACGGCGCTTGTAGGCGGCCCCCGTCCAGGCGCGCAGGTCGTGCGGCACCGCCGCGTCCGGTAGGCGCGCGTCGGGCGTCTCACGCCAGAGCGCGAGCAGCTCGCCGACGGACTCGTGCGGCGTCACGCCGCTCTCGCCGACCGGCGCGTTGGCGGCGGCGGCGTAAGCGTTGAGCCGCTCGCGCAGCTCGGCGTGGAGGCCCGCGTCGTCCGCGGCCGCGGCGGGCACGCGCGGCCGGCCGAGGCCCCAGGTGCGCGCGAGCTCCTCGAGCACCGCGCGCTTGCTGGTCTTGTGGCTGTGCAGCTCGAGGCACGCGTCGCCGAGCCCCACGGCGTCGAGGCGGCGCTTCACGACTTCGAGCGCGGCCATCTTCTCGGCCACGAAGAGCACCGTGCGGCCGCGGGCGATCGCGTCCGCCACGATGTTCGTGATCGTCTGGGATTTGCCGGTGCCGGGTGGCCCCTGGATCACCACGTTGCGCCCGGCGCGCACGCCGAGCACCGCGAGGGCCTGCGAGCCGTCGAGGTCGACCACGCTGGCCGGCACGTCCGGCGGCAGCTTCGTGTCGAGCTGATCGTCCTCGCCGAACTCGGCGGGCGGCTCGCGGAAGCCCTGGTCGAGCAGGGCCGCGAGCACCGGATGGGCGTCGGGCCGCAGCGCCTGGGGCCATTGCTCGGCGTCGAGGTCGCGGTACATGAAGTACTTGCCGAAGGCGAAGAAGCCCAGCGCCACCGCCTGCGCGTCCACCCGCCAGCCGCGCTCGGCCACGGCGGCTGCCACCGCCTGGAGGTACGCCTCGACGTCCAGGTCTTCGGCGGGCGGCAGCGGCGGCAAGGCGAGCCCGAAGTCGGCCCTGAGCTTGGCTTGCAGCGAAAGGTTCTCGCCCGGATCCTCGCCCGTCCATTTCAAGTTGAAGCGCGCGAGGGCGCTCGTGCGCGCGAGCTCGACCGGCACGAGCAGCAGCGGCGCCCGCCGCACGTCAGGCTTCTCCGCCTCATCCCATTCCAGCATGCCGAGGGCCAGGTAGAGCACGTTCGCGCCCTGCTCCTCCACGAAGGTGCGGGCCGCGTAGAAGGTGTTGAGCAGCACCTTCTGGAGCTCGGCGGGCGGCAGCGCGGTCTGCAGTCGCGTGTCGGTGTGACGCGCGGCCTTCTCGCCAGCCGGCGCCGGGACTTCGCCTTCGGGATCGGCGAGCCAGCCCTCGGCACGCTCGCCCTCGGCGGCCAGGAACGAAAAGGCCTTGCCGTCGACCACCAGGCGCCGGAAGACCTCCGCGGGCAGCTCGTCGACCAACACCAGCCCTCGGGCACGAGAAGGCCGGTAGTTGAGCATCGGGTTGCGCAAGCCGAGGTCCAGCAGCTCCTTGCGCGCCGCGTCGAGCTTCGCCTGGAGGGGGGACGCCGTGGGAATCACTTGATCATACCTGATGGGGACGGGACCCCACAGTTTAGCGGGCGCGGCGCAGGAGCGCAAACCGCGCGGGTTCGGGTACAAAGCGTCGGTTGCTGGACAAGGAGAATTCATGCGCCCGTTGATCGCCGCCCTCGCCGTCGTCCTGGCCGCCGCCCCGGCCTTCGCCAACGACACGGCGATGCACATGGGCGCCCACGGCCCCGAGCCGGTCGGTGGCGGCTTCGCCGGCCCCGAGAGCAGCATCCGGATGGTGGCCGAGCGCCTCAACATCGTCTTCGGCAAGCGCGCGACGCGCGTGCGGGCGCGCTTCACCTTTCGCGGCACGCTGGAAGGGGTGACGGCCACCCAGATCGTCGGCTTTCCCGACGAGGGCGCGGCCCAGCTGGAGATGCAGCGGCGCAGCGGCACCAGCGAAGGACGGGACTTCATGCCGCCCTTGCAGCGCGTCGAGACGCGGGTCGACGGCCAGCTGGTCAAGTCCGGCCTGAAGTACGGCTACGTGCGGGCGGCGGCGGGTGGGCCGGGCTGGGTGGCGGCCGACGCCAGGACCGGCACCTTGATGGCCTGGCACGCGCTGACCGTGAGCTTCCCGCCCGATCGCGACGTCGTGGTGGAGCGGAGCTACGCGACGGCGAACGCATTGAACGCGCTCGACACGCGGTTCTTCGAGTACATCACCCACACCGGCGGCCCCTGGAAGGGCCCGATCGGCGAGCTGGTCGCCGAGGTGCGGCTGGTGGACGGGCTCAAGGTCGACAAGCTGCTCTGGCCGGGCGCGCGGCTGTCGCGCAAGGCGGGCGGCGGAACGATCCCCAAGGAGGGCGCGACGGAGCCCGCGCGACGGTCCTGGGAGGTGCTCGCGCCGGACCGGATGCGCCTGGTGTGGCGGGACTTCGAGCCGCGGGTGGACGCGACGCGGGCAGGCTTCCGGCTGGTGGTGGCGGGCAGCTGATCGAATCCCGCCCCGGGACCTGCTATTGACGATGGGCATCTATATAGATTACTATCTATTTAGATGCCCATCGAAGGAGATGAATCATGACAGGACCCGAAATCGAACTGATGGTGAACGCCTTCAAGGCGCTCGCCGACGCCAGCCGACTACGCATGCTCGGCCTGATGGCCGAACGAGAACGAAGCGTCGAGGAGCTCTCGTCGCTCCTCGACCTCAAAGGCCCCACCGTTTCCCACCACCTCGCGCGCCTCAAGGGCCTCGGCCTCATCTCGATGCGCGCGGAGGGCAACACGCACCTCTACCGCCTCGACGGCGACGCGTTGCACGCGCTCAACCGCGACCTCCTCACGCCCGACAAGCTCGCGGCGGTCACGGCCGACGTCTCGGGTGAGGCGTGGGAGCGCAAGGTGCTCCGGGACTTCTTCGACGGCGAGCGCCTCAAGGAGATCCCGGCGAGCCGGAAGAAGCGCGAAGTGGTGCTGCGCTGGCTCGCGAGCCACTTCCAGCCAGGCCTGCGTTACCCAGAGAAGGAGGTGAACGTGATCATCGGGCGCCACCACCCGGACTTCGCGACGCTGCGCCGCGAGCTGATCGGGGCGGAACTGCTTCGCCGCGAGGCGGGCGTGTACTGGCGAGCGGAATAGTCCCCAAAAGAACGCGGCCAGGCCCTGGGGCCTGGCCGCGTCGGCGTCCGCTACTTGGATTTCGCAGGATGCTCGCGATCGAACTGGATGTCGCGGTACTTGTACTGGCCCCACAGGAACGGGTAGGCCACCGCCTGCAGCGGGCGGGTGACCATGTCCGCCGTGTCGATCACCATCGCGGGGATGATCGCGATCACGCCGATGATGGCGAGGAGGGCGTTGCGGCCCATCATGTCCTTGCACCCGTCGGTCAGCTGGTAGAGCGGGCGGATCGGGCTCGCGGGCTTGGTGGGCGCCGTCACGCCCGCGGCTTCCTTCGCGCTCTCGACGCGATCGCGCAGCTTCGACACCTTGTCGCGGGCCGCGTCGTTCTCGGGCGCCGGCACGCTCTTGTGCCAGAACTCGGCGTCTTCCAGGGCGTTCAGCGCCTTCTCGGCGGCCTCGAGCTTGGGCGTCGCGGTCGCGATCCATGCGCGCTTCGCGTCGCGGCCGAGCGGGGTCTTGGGCAGGGTGTCGAGGGCGGCGATCGCCGCACGGTGCGCATCGAGCTGCGCCTTGGTGGGCGGCGTGCGGGTGAAGAAGTCCGAGTCGAAGCTGCCCGCTTCGGCCTTCGCGGCCGGCGCGGCCGACGTCGCAGGCTTCGCGACGGCCTTGGCGACGGGGGCGGGGCCTGCGGCCTGGCGGATGGGATCGGACATCGGAAGGACCTCCAGAAGGGGCGCGGCTGGACCGCGGGGAACTCCCCTTCTTCGTCGGCGACAACCCCGCCGATGCTTCTTAAATGATGGTTAACAGGTCTTCAACGCCGCGTGAACTTAAATCATTTCACCGGCCCGCGGACGCCAGGAAGGCGGCGCACGTAGGCGGGGCGATCACCGCCCGGCCGGCCTGCAAAGCGCGTTTCACTGCATCGGGATCGCCTGCCGGCACGACGGCGTCGACTGCCGCGTAAAGGCTCGCGAGGCCGGCGTCATCGAGGCCGTCGGGCACCAGCAACAAGTCCGGCGCCCGATCTGGATCCACGCTCCCCGCGCGCAACGTGGCCAGGACCTCGGCCGCGGCCTGCTCCGGCCCGACGCCCTGGCTCGGATCCAGCCAGATCACGAGCGTCACATCGGCCTCGGGCTCGAACGCCTGGGCGTAAGCGATGAGCGCCTCGCGCCAGCCGTCTCCGCGCCACTTCGGCGAGAGCAGGAACGCCCGACCGCGGCGGCCGTCGAGCGGGTAGGGCTTGGCGGGCAGCGTAAGGGAGGCAAGCAGGTCGGCCGCGCGCTGTTCCATCCGGCGGTGGTACGCCACACGAAGATTATGAAAGTCCTCGGCTGCCGCCCGCATCGGGTCTTCCGCGTCCGGATAGACCTTGGTGGCCTCCCTTGCGAAAATGGCCAGCAGAGTCTCCCACATCGGCTCGGTCATGACGGGCGGTTCCTGGGCCTCCAGGCACCAGTACCGAATGATGCGCTTTCGGTCCCGCCCGAAGGCGCCCTGGTGGCCGATGTCGGCGGAAAGCGTGCCGCTGCCCATGCGGACCGAGACTGTGGGTACCGCCAGGTACGCTGCCTGACGCCCACGGAAGGCGTTTTGGAGCCAGAAGAAGTCGTTGGACATCTCGATCCCGAGCGTCTCGTTCATGCCGCCCACTGCTTCGTAAACCGACCGTCGGTAAACTAACGTCTGCCACGAGACGTAGCAACTCAGCAAGAGGGAGGCGAACTCGTCGCGGCCGCCCAGGTAAGACATCCTGGTGCGTCCGATTAGAGCCCCGGCGCTTTGCAGTTGGCGGCCCTCCTGGTCGATCATTTGTCCGTCCGAATAGATGAGGTCGAGATCCGGGCGGGCCTCGAGCAGCGCCACCTTCTTGTCGATCCAGCCCGGCAGCGCGAGGTCGTCGTCGCCGAACATCACCAAGTACTCGCCACGCGCCTTCGCCCATAACGCGTTGTGGTTTCGCACGACGCCCACGTCCTGCTCGTGGCGCCAGTAGCGGATCCGCGGGTCGTTCAGGGCGGCGACGCGGGCTTCCGTGTCGTCGGTCGAGGCGTTGTCGGAGACAAGGATCTCGCAGTCCGTCAGCGTCGTGCGGAGGCTCTCGAGGCACTCGATCAACAGCTTCGCCCGGTTGCGCGTCGGGACCATGATGCTTAGCTTCGGCATACCGACGATCCTACCGCACTCGCCGTAGGAACGCGCCGGGCCAGTAGGTCACGCGGGCGCGGACCAGGCCCTCGTTGAAAGGGAAAGGCGGCTCCTCGGCCACGAAATCGTCGCGCTCCGCCAGGAACGCCTCGGCCGCCGCCCGCGGGTTGTCCCAGGTCCAATCGGGCCTGGTACGCGGCGCGCCGACCACTTCGGCCATGATCCCGTCGCAGGCCACGACGTACGAGTCGACGGCCACGAGGTCCGCGTAAGCAGTCAGCTCGGCGAGCACGTGGGCCTTCGTGTGGTTCGAGTCAAGCAGCACCAGGACGCGCTCGCCGGGCTGAATCAGCGCCTTGACGCGCGCCACCGTGTCCGGCGCAATCGCATCGCCCTCGACCAGGGTGATGCGGTGGGCCAGCTCGTGGGCCTCGATCGCCGCGCGGTTGGGTGGCCGGATCTCGACGTCGACGCCGATCACGCGCCCATGGCCCATGGCCTGGAAGAGGCTGGCGTAGAAGATCAGCGAGCCACCGTGCGCCACGCCGGTCTCGAGCACGACGTCAGGTCGCACCCGCCAGATCACCTCCTGGATGCGGATCATGTCTTCCGGCAGCTGGATCACCGGGCGGCCGAACCAACTGAAGCCATAGACATACTTCGTGTCCCAGCCCGCTCGCAGCCAGGCGGCCGAGACCGCTTCGAAAGCCTCGGCGCTCGCGAGCGGGTACTCGCGTCGGCCGTCGGCATCGTCCACGACGACCCGGTCACCCTCGGGGTCGAAAATCAACATGGGGCGGCACCTCCTGGCAGGTCGGCGAGCAGCGACGCGAGCGCGGACTCGAGCGGGCGGGGCGTGTAGGCGAACTCGTCGCGGAGTCGGTCGATGACGATGGGGGGAAACGCCGTCCGCGGGGCAGCGGGCGCCACCTCGACCGCCGCGCCGAGCGCGGAGGCGATCTGGCCGGCCACCACCAGGTGGGCCGTCTGGACGCCGCTCGCGACGTTGTAGACCGTCGCGCGGCCGTTCGTCGCAATGCGCGGGAGCAGGTCGAGCACGTCGTCTAGCGCCACGTAGTCCTTGACCGAGTCCGCCGCCGAGCGCAGCACGATGCGGCCGGTCGCGCGGGCCTCGGCGGCCAGCGCGGCCAGGAAGTTGGGCGACCGCAAGCCGGGACCCACCACGTTCGACAGGCGCACGACCCGGACATTCGGCCGGCCGGCGGCGTGACAGAGCGCCTCGCCCGCGAGCTTGGTCAGGTCGTAGGCCGCGTCGGGGTGCGCAGGGGCGACGAGGAGCGGTTCCTCCTCCCGGGTATCGGCGCTGCCTGCATACACGCGCGTCGAGGAGAGGTAGAGGAACGAAGCGAATTGAGCGCCCGCGAGCAGCTCGGCCGGCAGCCCGACATGGGCTTCGGCCGTCGCGAGCGGCCGCGAGCGGAAATTGGCCGTCACGCCGGCGGCGTAGATCACGTGCCCGAGCTCGCGCGTGAAGAGTTCCGCATCGCCGCGCCTGGGCGCGAAGACATCGTGGCCCGTCGCGCGCAGGCGCGCGACGAGCGGCGCGCCAATGAAGCCGCGCGCACCGATCACCGTGAAGCGCGCGGCCGTCAGGTCCGGCATCCGACCACCCGCAGGGGGCTACCGGCGTAGATTTTGTATGCTTCGAGCTCGCCCCGCACAACGGATCCAGCCCCTACCACCGCGCCGCGCCGGACGATGGTGCCGTCGAGCAGCACGCAGTTCGCGCCGATCCAGACGTCGTCTTCGATCACGATCCCACCTCGGCTGGGCTGAAAGCCCTGTTGCAGGATCGGCACGTCGGCGCGCGCGAAGGCATGGTTCGTGGGCGCGAGCGTACAGTTCGCGGCAATCAAGACGCCCTCACCGATATTGACGCCGTGGCCTGTGTAGATCACGCACCCGCTGTTGACGTAGCTGTTCTTGCCGATCCGCACGTCGCCCGAGCCACCGGCCGGCTTGATCTTCACGAAGGCGTCGATCATCGCGCCGTCTTCGATCACGATGCGCGTGCCGCGCATGGACGCCTCGATGTCGGCCAGGGCGTGCACCCGGGCCGTCGGCGCCACGATGATCATGCCCCGACCCCTTCGAAGGCGGGCCAGGCCAGGTCCCGGTCTCCGATCCGCGCGACGGGCAGCGGCCAGGGGATGCGGAAGGCCGGATCGTCGTAGCGGTAGCCGCGCGCATGCGGCGGCGAGTGGCGGCCCGAGAGCTGGTAGACGACCTCAGTGTCGTCCAGGAGGGTCTGGAAGCCGTGCGCGAAGCCGGGCGGAACGTAGAGCATCAGGCGGTTCGCCGCGCTGAGCTCGGCGGCGGTCCAGCGCCCGAAGGTTCCGGAGTCGGGTCGTAAGTCCACGATCACGTCCATGAACGCTCCGACGCTGCAGCGAACCAGCTTGGCCTCGCCGAAGGGCGCGGCCTGGAAGTGCAGCCCGCGCAGCGTGCCGCGGACCTCGTTGTAGGAGAGCGCCGCCACCGAGACGTCGAGCGCGAGGCCATGCGCCTGGAAGGCGTCGCGGTCGTAGGTGCGGGCGAAGAACCCCCGGGCGTCGGTGGCGGGTTGGGGCGTGATGAGCCAGGCGCCGGCGAGCGGCGTCTCGGTGAAGGTCATAAGATCCGTACCACCGGGATCGGCACGATGAAGCGGCCGCCTCGCTCGCGGTAGACGGCCTGTTGTGCCAGGATCTCGGCCGCGAAGTTCCAGGTGAGCAGGAGGGCGTAATCGGGCTGGTCGGTGAGCAGCCAGGCAGGGTCGTGGATCAGCAAGTGGGAGCCCGGCGTGTAGCGTCCCTGCTTGATCGGGCTGCGATCCACGACGTAGTCCAGCAGTTCGGCCCCGATCCCGCTCGTGTTGAGCAACGTGGCGCCCTTGGCCGAAGCGCCGTAGGCCACAATGCGCTTGCCTTCCGCCTTGAGGCGCGTGAGCAGGGATGCGAGCGACCGCTGGAGCGCATGTACGCGCGCCGGGAAGTCGGTGTAGGACGCCAGCGCGCGCACGCCCCAGCCCTCCTCCGTGGCGAGCAGAGCCGTGACGGCAGAGCCCGTGGTGCCGCCGCGGCCGACGGTCAGCCGGAGCGAGCCGCCATGGATCGCCACCCGCTCGACGTCGCGGACGACCAGGCCGTGGCGCTCGAACAGGCTCACGAGCGGCGTCAGCGTGAAGTAGAACAGGTGCTCGTGGTAGATCGTGTCGAACTCGAGGCGATCGATCAAATCTTTCGCGTAGGGCATCTCGATCACCGCGATGCCTTCCGGGGCCAACAGGAGGGCCATGCCGGCCACGAAGCCCGGCAGATCCGGCACGTGCGCGAGCACGTTGTGCGCATGTAAGACGTCCGCGCGCGTGCCTTCGGCCGCGAGCCGCTCCGCGAGCGCCAGGCCGAAGAACTCGGTGACGGTCGGGATCCCGTGGCGCTCCACCGCGACGCGCGCGACGTTTGCCGCCGGCTCGACGCCGAGCACGGGCACGCCGCGCTCCTTGTAGTGGCGCAGCAGGTAGCCGTCGTTGCTCGCGAGCTCAACCACCAGCGAGCTCGGCCCGAGCTGGCGCTCCGCCATGAGTTTCGTGGCGAGCGCCTCGGCGTGGCGGGTCATCGTGTCCGAATACGACGAGAAATAGGGATAGTCCGCAAAGAGCATCTCGGGCGGCACCGCCTCGGAGAGCTGCAGCAGCGCGCAGGCCGGGCACAGGCAAAGCTCGAGCGGGTAGGTCGCCTCCGGGCGCGTCAGCACCTCGGCCGTGAGCAGGGCGTTCGCGAGCGGCGTGCGCCCGAGGTCCAGGACGGGGGCCAGCGGCCCCGCGCCACACGAACGGCATGTCGGCGCGTCGGTCATGCGTAAACTTTCCAGGGCGCCTGGTCCTGCTCCCACAGGCTTTCGAGCAGGCGCTTGTCGCGCAGCGTGTCCATGCACTGCCAGAAGCCGTCGTGCTTGTAAGCCGCGAGCTGACCCTGGGCGGCCAGGACCTCCAGGACGTCCTGCTCGAGGCGCGTCTCGTCATGGTGGAGGTAGCGGAAGATGCCGGGCTCGAAGACCATGAAGCCGCCGTTGATCCAGCCCTCGCCGATCTGGGGCTTCTCGGTGAACTCCGCGACCAGGTCGCCGTCGAAGACGAGGCCGCCGAAGCGTGCCGGCGGGCGCACGGCGGTGACCGTGGCGAGCCGGCCGTGCGCGCGGTGGAAGGCCAGCAGCGCGTCCAGCGGGACATCGGCCACGCCGTCGCCGTAGGTCAGCATGAACGTCGCATCTTCGAGCCAGGGCCTGAGGCGCATCAGGCGCCCGCCCGTCAGCGTGTGCTGACCCGTGTCGACGAGGTGGATGCGCCAGTCCTCGAGCGCGCGGTCGTAGACCTCGACGTGGCCGCTCGCGAGGTCGAGCGTGATGTTGCCGGTCAACGCCTGGTAGTCGAGGAAATAGCGCTTGATGATCTCGGCCTTGAAGCCCAGCGCCAGGCAGAACTCCCGGTGCCCGTGGTGGGCGTAGTGCTTCATGATGTGCCAAAGGAGCGGCCGCCCGCCGATCTCGACCATCGGCTTGGGCCGGACTTCGGTCTCTTCGGCGAGCCGGGTGCCCAGCCCGCCCGCGAGAATCGCGACTTTCATGGCTCGCTCACGCCCCCTATCGACCGATCATCATCCACCCCGGATTTCAGTCTGTCCACCACCCGGGCGGCCGCCGTCGTCATGGTCGGCAAGCTGGCGTCAAAAGTTGAGGGGGCCGCTCAAGTCGCTCGCGTCCTGGGTCGATGGAAGACCGAGAAGGAGCAGCTATGACCGTCCCGGCCGATTTCCCGAAAGACCGCATCAGCCTTTGCATGATCGTCAAGAACGAGGCGGAGCGGCTGGGACGCTGCCTGGCGTCGGCGGCACCTTGGGTGGGCGAGATGGTCGTGGTCGATACGGGCTCGACCGACGACACGGTGGCCATCGCCGCGGCCTTCGGCGCGAAGGTGGTCCATTTCCCGTGGATCGACGACTTCTCGGCCGCCCGCAACGCCTCGCTCGAAGCGGCCACCCGGCCCTGGGCGTTGATCCTCGATGGCGACGAGGAACTCGAAGTGGAGTCACCGGCGGCGCTCGCCACCGCAGTCACGCAGAGCCGATACGCCGGTTTCAGCTTCTTCCAGCGCAACCTGTCCGACGACGGATTCGAGACGCGTGCGCCGGTCTTCCGCCTGTTCGAGCGCGCGCGGCCCGGCATGCGGTATCGCGGCGAGCTCCACGAGCAGATCGGCGCCGCGGCCGACGGACAGGTGGAGACTGCGACCCTACCGGGAGTTTCGCTCCGGCACGAAGGCTACCTGGCGGACGTCGTCGCGTCGCGCGCCAAGCCCGAGCGGAACGAGCGACTGGCCCGCAAGCTGGTGGTCAGCCGCCCCGACGACCCACACGCATGGTACGTCCTGGGTCTTTCGCTCACGCCGGACAAGGCGGAAGAGCGCCGAGCCGCCTTCGAGCGCGCGATCGCGTTGTTCGGCGCCAGTCGGGGCGCCGCCGACGAGGCCTACTTGGCGCACATCTTCATCCTCCAGACCCAGGACGCGGGCCGGTCCGGCGACGCCGCCTCGGCCGCCGCCGCCGCCGAACGCGGCCTCGCGCGGTTTCCCCATTCGCCGGACCTGTTGCTGGTCCGCGCCTCGGCTCACCTCAAAGCTCAGGACATGGACGGCGCCGCCGCCGCCTTCGCGGCCTGTCTCACCCCCGACGCGCGCGCGTTCCCCCTTTCGGAAATCAACGCGGGCGAGGTCGCACGCCTGGCGCGGGCCGGGCTCCGGATCGTCGGGCGTCTGCGCCTGGGCGCTGGCGAGATCCCGGCCGGCATGGCAGCACTCGCGGCCGCGGGCGACGAAACGGCTTCCGACCTCGAGGCGCTGGATGGCTGGTTCTCGCAGCTGCTCGAAGACCAGCGGTTCGACGACGTCGAGACAGCGCTCGCCGCGGGCCTGGCGCTCGGTGCCAAGCGCTGGCAGGCGGTGCGCAAACGCTGGGCGATCGCGCTCGCGCTTGCCGGTTTCCGCGAGGTGGCGCTCCACCTCCTGCTGGCGGCGCGCGACGAAACGCCCGAGGACGCCGACCTCTACTATTGGATCGGTTTCTGTGCCCTGGAGGGCAGCCAGCCAGACGACGCCCGGATTTTGTGGGAGACCTGCCTGAATCTCGCTCCCGGCCATCCGCTCGCCGCGCCCGCGCTCGCGCTGCTGGGCTGATCGGTCGCTGGCCGCGGCCCCGCCGGCGCGCTATGATCGCGCCGGAGGACTACCATGGAGCGCGTGCTGGGGTTGGACGTCGGGACGAAGACGATCGGGGTCGCGGTGAGCGATCCCTTGGGCATCACGGCCCAGCCCGTGACCACGATCCGCCGCGCCGGCCTGGAATCCGATCTGGCCGATCTACGGGGCCTAATCGACGTATACAACGCTTCATGCCTTGTGGTAGGCTATCCCCGGAACATGGACGGGTCCATCGGCGAGCAAGCTCGTTATGTGGCGCGCTTCGTGGAGTCCCTCCGGGCGGCGATCGCCCTTCCCGTTGACCTGGTGGACGAGCGTCTCACCACCCGAGTGGCCTCCCGGGCCATGATGGACATCAACGTGAAGGCCAAGCGCCGCAAGGAGATCATCGACCAACAGGCCGCGGCCCTCATCTTGCAGACCTGGCTGGACAGGAAAGCCCGGGAGGCGCGTGAAGCCGCAGACCGCGTGCGTAGCGAGGAGTAGGAACGGAACATGGATCAGGAATTGGACACCGCCGAAGACATCGTCACCCTGGTCGACGAGGAAGGCAAGAACCATGACTTCCAGGTGGTCGACATCATCGAAGTCGAGGGCAAGGAATACGCCCTGCTCCTCCCCGCGGACAGCGAGGATCCCGAGCAGGACGAGGTGCTGGTCCTGCGTTTCGAAGAGGACCGTTTCGAAATGATCGAGGACGAGGCCGAGTTCCAGAAGGTCGTGAAGGTCCTCGAAGAGCTCAACGAAGAGGCCGACGAAGAGTAGTCGGCTCTTCGGTACCGGTCATGCGACGCTGGTTGAGCCAGTTTCAGCACGCTCCGGTGATCGATCGGGTGACGGGTGAGCGCCTCGGGCACGTCCAGCGCTTCCTCGTCGATCCCGCCCAGCGGGCGGTCGTGGCCCTGCTCCTCAGCGAGCCGGTCGACGGCCGCCCTGCGCTGTTGATTCCGCTCTCGCAGGTGGCGAGCTTCGGCACGGGCGCGATCATGCTCGAGGGCGCCCCCGCGCGCGTCGACGCCGGCGGCATGGCCGAGTGGCCCGGCGCCGGGTTGCCGAGCGGCTATCCGCTCGGCCTGCCGGTCCTGACCGCGGCGGGCGAGCGCAGCGGCCGGGTTTCGGACCTGCGCTTCAACTTCCAGAACGGCCGGATCGAGGAGCTGATGGTGCGCACGAGCTTCTGGCACGATCTGCTCAGGGGCTCGAGGCGGTTGCAGGGCGCGTCCATCGCGGTGTTCGGGCCCGACGCGCTGATCCTGATCGACAACATCCGGCCTTTCCCCAGCGCCGAGGGCGCGCCGGCCGAGGAGGCCACTCCCCCATGAAGGGTCTGCGGACGATGACGGCGACCGGCCACCCGGCCGCGCACCCCACCGGCTTCGATCTCGCCTGTGGCGACCACTACTTCTCGGCGCTGCCCTGGGCCGAAGGCGTGATGCGGCTGGAATGGACCGGCGAGTCGAAGCCGCCGCCGACGCCCGCCGTGGTCCAGGGGCAGGACCGCGAGTTGCGCTTCGACGTGCGCGAGCTGCTGGACGGCTGGCGCGTGTCGGTGCCAGGCCTCAGCATGCGCGTGCAGACCGATCCGCTCTCGTTCGCGTGGCGCCTGGCAGGTGGTGAGCCGCTCTTCGGGCCTGTGATGGTGGGGATGAAGGCCGGCCGGCTGGTCTTGGCGGGCCCTTTGAAGGCGGGCGACGCGTTCTTCGGCCTGGGCGAGAAGCCCGGCTACCTCGACCGCCGTGGCCGCACCTACGAGATGTGGACCACCGACAATACAGGGCCGCACGTCGAGACAGACGACCGCCTCTACCAGGCGATCCCGTTCCTCGTCACGCAGCACGCCGGCCGCTTCTGCGGCCTGCTGTTCGACGATCCGGGGCGCACCGCCTTCGATCTGGGGGCAGCCCACCCGGACGGCTGGCACTTCCAGGCCGACGGCGCGAGCCTGCGCCTGTGGGTGATCACGGGGCCCTCGCTGCGCGACGTGTTGCGGCGCTACGCGGCGCTCACCGGCAAGATCGCGCTGCCGCCGCGCTGGGCGCTCGGCTACCACCAGTCGCGCTGGAGCTACACCTCGGGCGCCGAGGTCGAGGCGCTGGCCGCACAATTCCGCGGGCGGCGCATCCCGGCGGACGCGGTGCACCTCGACATCGACTACATGGACGGCTACCGCGTGTTCACGTGGCACCCCGAGCGTTTCCCCGACCCCAAGGGCCTGCATGAGCGGTTGCTGGCGCGGGGCTTCCGGACGGTGGCGATCGTCGATCCCGGCGTGAAGGTCGATCCCGGCTACGCGGTCTACGACGAGGTGCGCGGCCGCCGCCTGGACGTGCGGCTGGCCGACGGCCGCCCCTTCGTGGGCAAGGTGTGGCCCGGTGAGTGCGTCTTCCCCGACTTCCTGCGCGCCGACACGCGCGCCGCCTGGGCTCGGCACCACGCAGCGCTCTTCGAGGCCGGCGTGGCGGGCATCTGGTGCGACATGAACGAGCCCTCGGTCTTCCGCGGCCCGGCCGTGCCCCGGGCGGAGCAGACGATGCCGGACGACGCGACGCACGGCCCGCCGGACGCGCCGATCCCGCACCGCCGCGCCCACAACCTCTACGGCCTGCATATGGCCGAAGCGGCCCAGGCGGCCTTCGACACGCTGACGCCCGACCTGCGCGCGTTCGTGATCAGCCGGGCCGGCTTCGCTGGCATCCAGCGCCATGCGATGGTCTGGACGGGCGACAACCACTCGATCTGGGCCCACCTCGAGCAGGGCATCGCAATGTGCCTGGGGCTCGGCCTGTCGGGCGTGCCGTTCGTGGGGCCGGACGTCGGCGGCTTCTCGGGCGATTGCACGCCGGAGCTGCTGGTGCGCTGGACCCAGGCCGGCGCGCTCACGCCGTTCTTCCGCAACCACAGCGCGCTGGGCACGCGCGCGCAGGAACCCTGGGCGTTCGGCATCCAGGTCGAGGCGCTGGTGCGGGCGGCGATCGAGCTGCGGTACCGCCTGCTGCCCTACATCTACACCTGTTTCCGCGCCGCGACCGAGGACGGCCTGCCGGTGATGCGGCCGATGATGCTCGACTATGGCGACCATCCGGCGAGCCACGCCCTCGCGGACCAGTACCTGTTCGGCCGTGACCTGCTGGTGGCACCGATCTGCCGGCCGGGTGCGACCCACCGGATGGTCTGGTTTCCGCCGGGCGTCTGGCATGCGTTCGACGGCGACGAGGCCTTCGTGGGCCCCGGCTTCCAGGTCGTCGAGGCGCCGCTCGCGCGCCTGCCGCTCTTCGTGCGCGGGGGCGCCATGCTGCCGCTGGGGCCCGTGATCCAGCACACCGGGGAGCCGATGCCGGAGCTTACGCTGCGCGCCTACCCGGGCGCGGACTTCGAGGGGGCCTGGTACGACGACGACGGCGAGACGATCGGCTACCACTGCGGGGCCTACTCGGACTGGCGCTGGATCGGGCGCGAGCGCGACGGCGGGCTGGAGATCGTGCAGGCGGCGCTGCACGGCGGCTGGCGCGGGCCGACGCAGCAGGTGCGCCTGGTGTTGCCGCTGGCGATCGCCGGCGCGACCTGGGAAGGCGCGGAGGTCGCGGTCGACGGGACGGCGGTGGTGCTGCCGCTGGCGCCGGGGACGTTGCGTCTCAGTCTTCCCACAGCTTGAGGTGGTCACGGCCCCGCCGGGCCTTCTCGGTCGGGGCCGCCACGGCGGCCAGGCCGGGGCCCGCGCTCATGGCGGCGTAGAAGGCCTCGTCGTAGTCGCGCGTGCGCACCACCACCGGCATCGGCACCGCGTAGCCCAGCACCAGGGCCTGCTGCTTGGGGTCGAGCTGGGCGAGCACCGTGCGCAGGTTCTGGCCGCCCGAGACGCCTGTGAAGACGGCGTCGATGTCCTTGTCGTCGTTCAGCAGGGCGGTGATGCGCGTGCCCACCTGCGAGAGCACCTCGGTATCGATGCCGCTCGGCCGCTGGTCGACGATCAGCAGCGTGACGTTGTACTTGCGCATCTCGCGGGCGATCGTGCCGAAGATGGTCTGGCGGGCGATCGCCGGCGCGAGGAACTTGTGGGCCTCCTCGATCGTGATCATCAGCTTGCGCGGCGGCGTCCTGGCCGGGTCGCGCAGGTACTCTTCCATGCCCTTTTGCCAGCGCCCATGCAGCCGGCGCGTGATCACGTTGGCGGCCAGCATGTAGGACAGCAGCGAGTTCTGCGCGCCGAACTCGATGATCACGTTCTTGCCGGCCTCGAGGTAGCGCATGATCTCATCGATCGTATCGTGTTCCACGTTGCGCTCGACATACGGGAGATTCTGGATGCGAATCAGCTTCCGCTGCAGCGCCTTCATGGCGCCCGGGTGGCCTCGGCCCTGCTCGCAGAACGCGTCGACGTCCTCCGCGCGCATGTCGAGGAAGCGCACCAGCCAGCGGTCGCCGAGCGCGTCGCGCAGGAGCATCGCGTTCTCCACGGCCGCCTCGTTCAGGTTGAGCTCGCCGGCGAGCAGCTCGATGTCCGCGATCTCGATGTGGTTGTAGCCGAGGCGCAGGTCGTGGGCGCCGCTGATGCCGCGCCTGGAGGTGCTCTCCTTGTCGATCGTGAAGACCACCACGTCCGAGCCGAACAGCTGGCCGAGGCCCTTCACGCGCGGCAGGCCGCGGTTCTCCGATCGGGCTTCCCAGCCGTACTCGTTGTGCATGTCGAAAATCAGGTTGACCGCGACTTGGCGCTTGATCACGCCGCAGAGCACGAGCCGCGTGAGGAAGCTCTTGCCCGTGCCGCTCTTGCCGAAGATGCCGTTGCTGCGCTCGACGAAGCGCTCGAGGTCGATGCAGACGGGCGTGTCCATGTCGAGCGGCCGGCCGATGAAGAAGCGCGCTCGCCGCGGATCGTCTTCGGAGCCGAAGACCGAGGCGAAATCCGCGTCGGTGGCCTCGTAGACCGGCGCGAAGTGGCTGGGTACGGTCTTCACAGGCCGCAGCTCGGCCTCGTCGTCTTCGCCGTGGGCGAGCATCAGCATCGGCTGCACAGCGGCCGTGCCGAACGTGCCGATGCCGTCGATCGCCTCGCCGAGGAGCGAGTCGCCCGCGGGCGGGTCGAGCAAGATCGCGGGATCGGCCGCACCGAGCGCGACGTCCGTGAGCATCGAGAAGAACCGGTTGCGGCGCCCTTCGATCACGACGAACTTGCCCACGCGCACGTCTTCGACCGACGTGCCGGCATGGAGCCGCATCTCCACGCCCTTGGAGAGCGAGCCTTGCGTCACGATGCCCAGCGCGACCCGCTCCAGTCGATCGCCCATACTCATTTGCCCTTCACCTGGCGGCCCAAAGCCCGCAGCTTTCCCTCGAGCTCGCGCAGCCGGGTCGCCTCGCCATACGGGCAGTCCGGGTCACCGGCCGCCGCTGCTGCGTGCTTCGCCGCGCGGGCCATCTCGCCCTGGCCAGCCAGGATGCCGATGAGCTCCATATGGGCGAGGTACCCGGTGACGCCCGTGCGCATCGCGCCGGCGCGGTCCTTTGCGGTGCGCGCCCGCAGGCAGGCCTGGAAGTCCTCCATCGCGCCGGCCGCGTCACCGGCGTCCACCCGCCGGCGGCCACGCTCGTAGCGCAGCTCGGGGTGATGCGGCGCCTCCGCGAGCGCTCCTGCGAAGATGGCGTCCGCCGCCTCGCCCTCGCCGCGGGCGAGCCGGGCCCAGGCCTCCACGAGCGCCATGCCGACGCGCTGCCTGGCCGCCAGCGACCCGCCCGCCGCGAGGGCCTCCCTCGCGCGCGCCACGGCCGCGATCACGCCGTCGGCATCGCGGGCGAGCCAGGCGGACTGCGCGGTGTAGAGCCACGGCAGCGGATCGTCGGGGTGCTCGGCGGCCGCCGCCTCGGCCAGGCGCCGGTTGCGCTCGGCCTTGGCGGGCATCGCCGCGGGCTGGTAACCGTGGTGCCGGAGCTCGGCGGCGGCGGTGGTCAGGATCCGCAGGCCGGCGGCGTGGAGGGCGCGCTCGACGCTCTCATGGAGGCGGCCTTCGAACTGGATCTCGGGCCGGCGCGGGAACAGGCGCAGCGCGTCCGCGACCTCGGATTCCACGGTGCCGGCCGGCCCGACGTTCACGAGCCGCAGGCCGTACGCTACCCCCTCCGCGCCGAGTGCCTTGCGCCAGCGCGGGCCGTCCTTCACCACGAGCTCCTCGTCGGCGTCGATCACGAGCACCCAGTCCGAAGTCGCGAGCGCGAGCGCGGCGTTGCGGGCCGCGGCGAAGTCGTCGGTCCAGGCGTAATGGCCGAGCCGAACGGGTGGCGCCCCGGGCTCGCTGCCGGCGCGCTCGGCGATCGCCACGGTCTCGTCGGTCGAGTCGGTATCGACCACGACGATCTCGTCGACCTGGCCGCGTAGCGACGCCAGGCAGCGAGGCAGGTTCGCGGCTTCGTTCTTGACGATCAGGCAAGCGGACACGGTCGGCTGTCGGGACATGCGGATCTCCTGGATCGGATCACCCTCAGAAGGGGATTACAGCGTGATCGCCGCAAAATGTCCAGCAGCGCGGCTTCGCGCGCGATCTGGCGCTTGTCCGATCATTAACGAAACACCGACGTCGGTGACGGCCGTCACGCAACGATAAGCGGCGCAGGGAGCACGTTGCGTGGTTGTGGTGCAGTTGGGACGCCGCTGTGTCGCCACGGCATATCTTGCATAACTGTTTCGCGATTGTTACGAAATCCCTGAGTAAGCGTTCCAAGCTTGGAAGCTAGGGTATATTCACAATCAGGTGTTCATAAGCCGTATGGTGACGTTCACCTGAGTGCGAACCGGAGGGGTACCGTGTCGCACCAGCGTTTGGGGAGGGATCACCGCTATGTCGCAGCAACGAGCCAGACTGATCAACAGCACGCTGTTGGTCGCGATCGTCGGCACCGGTGGCTGCCAGCCTTTCGTCCCGGCCGCCGCGCCCACGACCGGCGCGGCCTCGGCCGATGGGCCGAGCTATGACCTCCTCGCCGCCAAGGCGGGAGGCCAGGGCAACGGGAATTCCGGCAATCAAGGCAACGGGAACGGCACGGCCGACCCGTGCGCGCCGCCGCCCTACACGGTCATCGCCCGGAACCCGAACGCGCTCTTCACGATGACCGGCACGCGGAACACGATCGACGGCAACGTCTGGACGAACGACGGCATCAAGATGGCCGGCAACCGTGAGGTCATCACCGGCGACGCGCACTACCTCGACGACGTGTCCATCTCGGGCCGCTCGAACTACATCGCCGGCCAAAAGGTGCACGAAGTCGCCCAGGGTCCATGGACCGCGATGACGGTCGAGCAATTGCTCGCGACGGGCCCGGTCTACCGGTTCAACGGTGACGTGGACCTCCGAAGAGTTCCCGTCTGGCTGAAAGGCAACGCGATTCGGCCGGGTGTCTACTACTCGACCGGCAAGATCTCGCTGCCAAACAACGGCGCTTCCGGCAACGTCACGCTGATCGGTTCGTCCGTCCAGATTTCAGGAACCTATCACAACTTGAAGGCCTACGCGGGCGGCGTGTTGGCCTATGCGACCGGCTACGGTGCGAAGGCCATCCACTCGACCGGCGCTCGCAACGTCTACTTCGGCTCGTTCATCACGCCCAACGGCGAGTTCCAGATGACGGGCAACGGCTGCACCATCAACGGCACGGTCTGGTGCGACAGCTTCAAGCAGGCGGGCTCGATCAACCGCATCACGAATGCAGGCACGACGAGCTGCCCCACGCCGGCGCCGACGCCGACGCCGACGCCGACGCCGACGCCGACGCCGACGGCGACGCCGGTAGCCACGCCGACGCCGGCCCCGACGCTCATTCCGACATCGACGCCGAGCCCGTCGCCGGTGCCGACCCCCACGCCTGCCCCGGTGTTCTCGCCGCAGGCTACGCCGACGCCCGCACCGTCGGCCACGACAGTGCCCACGCGGATCACGACGGAGGCCACGGACAACGATCCGATGGACGTGGCCGCCAACGCCGACAACTACATCTTCACGGCCAACTATAGCGGCACCAGCGTCAGCGAGCTGACGCCCACGGGCCAGCTGGCGCTGCCGTCCGGCACGCACCTCGAGGTCGGCAAGTTCCTTCGCGGCATCGCGATCGCGGCCGACAATTCGATGTGGGTCGCCGCGATCGAGGAGGAGATGGTCGTCCATCTGTCGGCAACGGGGTCGGTCATGAGCACGCATGCCGTGGGCGCTGCACCGTCACGTGTGCGGATCGACGCGAGCGGAAACATCTGGACCCCGAACTCAGCGGGGACGTCGGTCACCAAACTGTCGCCGACCGGCGCGCCGATCGGCACTTATCCCACTGTCGGGCAGCCGAAGGACCTGGCCTTCGATTCCAACGGCGACGTCTGGGTGGCGGGCGCCTTGGGTACGATCACCAAGCTGTCCGGCTTCGACGGCACGAGGCTCCAGACTTTCTCGTTGGGCTCGGGCACGAGTCCGTGGGGCATCACGGTTGATGCGTCGGATAACGTCTGGGTCGCCCTGAACTTCGTCGATCAGGTCAAGAAGATCACGCCGGCCGGCGCGATCCAGGGGCCCTACGGAGTGGGAGACGGCCCGCTCGGAATCGTCGCGGACCGCCAGGGCAACATCTGGGTCAGCAACAACCTGGCCAATACGGCGACGAAGCTATCGCCCACCGGTGCGACGCTCGCGACAGTTGCGACGGGTGGGCGGCCACATGGCATCTCGCTGGACCGCACCGGGCGTGTCCTGGTCGCGAACTCGACCGAGCGGTCCGTCACGATCATCACTCCCTGAATCAAGCCTCGTCGTCCAACAGGCGGCTCGCTTCGGCGGGCCGCCCGGCTTTCTTCAGGGTCGTGGCCCAGCGCGACCGCAAATCGCGCCAGATCGTCTGATCCAGGGCGGGACCACGCGCAATGGCTGCCTCGACATCGTCCCATCGCCCATACCGGACGAGCAATCGGAACCAGAGGTCCATGTCCCGTAGAGGCTCGGCCGGCCGTTCGGGACGGCCCGAGGGGCGCGGCCCACCGCCGAGCAGGAACAGAAACGTCGCGAGGGCGTCCTTGGTTCCCCAGTCCGCCGCGCCGGCGCGCATCCAGCGCTCCCAACAGGCCGCCGCCGCCGCGGGCCGACCTGCGACGTAATGGCACCAGCCCGCCGGGAGTTCCGCGGCCGGTAACCCGCAGGCCTCGAGAGGCGCGAGGGCCTCGGCCGCGCGGCCGGCCTCGAGCCACGCCCTGCCGAGCAACAGGGCCGCGTCAGGCCGCGCCTGGATCGGCTCAAGGACCGCGGCAGCCTCGGCGGGCCGGTCGAGCTTGAACAGGCACCAGCCGAGTTCGAAGGCGATCTCATCATCCGCGGGCGCTGCATGGCGCGCCTGTTCGAGCCAGGGGAGCGCGTCGGCCCAGGCGCCCCGTTGCAGCAATAGCCGCCCCATCAGGCTGCGCGGCCCGGCGTCTCTGGCCGGCGCCGCCGCGGCCAGGGTGCGCAAGGCAGTCTCGGCCTCCTCATATCGCCCCGCCTCCAACATGGCGAGGGCGGCGGTCACGGTTACGTCTTCGGGCCCGCCGGCTGGAACGGAGCTGTCAGTCATGCCACTAGCCTAACGCGAAGCCCCCTCCGTGGGGAGGGGGTCGGTGGCGGCTGACGTGAGGCGAGCGTTACTGGAAGAGCGAGAGAATCGACTGCGGCTGGGCGTTGGCCTGTGCCAGCATCGCGGTGGAAGACTGCATCAGGATCTGTTGCTTGGTGAGCGTCGACATCTCCATCGCCATATCGGTGTCGCGGATGCGGCTCTCGGCGGCGGCCATGTTCTCGCGGGTGGTCTGGAGGTTCTGGATCGTGTATTCGAGGCGGTTGGTCTGGGCGCCAATTGTCGCTCGGGCCTGCGAGATCGCATTGATTGCCGTGTCCATCTGCACGATCATGTTCTGGGCGTTGGCCTGGAGATCGATATAGGCGGTCGCTGGGCCCGGCTGCGGCGTTGCCAACACGCCCAGCAGCGTGGTGGAGTCGACCGGCGGGGTGAGCACCTCGAGGATTTCGAGGTTGTTGGCGCCGACCTGGAGCGTGAACGTCGTGCCGGGGGCCACGTTCGTGAAGAGCGTGATTGAGTTGAACTTGACGTTCTGCGGGATCCGGTCAATCTCGAGGCCGAGCTCGTTGAACTCGACGTTCATGGCGGCGCGGTCGTTCGGCGTCAACGTGCCGTTGGCCGCCTGGACGGCGAGCTCGCGCATGCGCTGGAGCATCGCGTGGAGCTCGTTGAGCGCGCCTTCGGCCGTGTTCAGGAGGCCGATACCGTCCTGGGAGTTCTTTTCAGCCTGGGCGAGCCCGCGCACCTGGGTGCGCAGCGCCTCGGAGATCGCAAGGCCGCCGGGATCATCCGACGCGCGGTTGACACGCAGGCCGCTCGACAGCTTCTCGAGCGATTTGCCGAGGGCGTGATCGACGCGCGACATGTTCTTGTGCGTGTTCATCGCGTTGACGTTGGTATTGACCCGCATGGGATCCTCCTTGACGCTCCGTATCGAGGCGTGACCGTCGCCTCTTTTCCGGCGAACATCCTGTCCGCTGCCACATCCGGAATTTCGACACACCAGCGGACAACTTGAGGGGCGTCAAGGAGGCAATGGCGGACAATTCATGACAAAATCCGCCGCCCGTGGCTCGGGTGGCGGATTTCCGGGATTGAATATTTTTTTGATCTAGCGGAGCAACGCCAGGATGGTCTGCGGGCGGACGTTGGCCTGGGCGACCATGGCGGTGGAGGACTGGAGGAGGATCTGGTTGCGGGTGAGGTTGGTCATCTCCTCTGCCATGTCCACGTCGCGGATGCGGCTCTCGGCGGCCGCGATGTTCTCGCGGGTGGATTGCAGCGTGGTGATCGTGTACTCCAGCCGGTTCGCCTGCGCACCCAGCGTCGCACGCGACTGCGAGAGGCTGTCGATCGCCTGGTCGAAAAGATCGATCGTCGCCCGCGCGTTGGCTGCCGAGGTGAGGTCACTCCCGTTGATGTCGATGGCGGCGGTGCCCACCGAGTTGGCAGCCAACGTGCCGGTCGTCAAGGTGATCTGGTGGTCGGCCTGGTTGTCGGGACCGACCTGGATGATCTGGCCCGCGGCGGCGAAGACCGTGATGCCGTTGAACTCGGTGGCGGTGCCGAGGCGGGTGACCTCGGCGATAATCTCAGTGATCTCTATGGACAAGTCGTTGCGCTGCCCGGCGGTGAAAAAGCCGTTCGACGCATAGACGGCGATTTCGCGGGCGCGTTGGAGCATTTCGTGCACCGAATCCTGGACGGCTTCCGCTGTGTTGATCAGCGCGAGGCCGTCCTGGGCGCTTTTCTCGGCCATCGCGAGGCCGCGCACCTGGGCGCGCAGGGCTTCCGAGACGGCGAGTCCGCCGGCGTCGTCCGAGGCGCGGTTGATGCGCAGGCCGCTCGACAGCTTCTCCAGCGACGCGCTGAGGTTGCTGTCGACCCGCTTCAAGTTGTTCTGCGTGTTGAGCGCGGGGATGTTCTGGTTGATCCGCATGGGCTACCTCCGGGCAAAGCCTGGCGTGGCGGAAATCCTTTTCCGCCACGCCTGAGCGCGTTGCCTTACCGGAGTAGCGCCAGGACGGCCTGTGGGCGGGCGTTGGCCTGGGCGACCATGGCGGTGGAGGACTGGAGGAGGATCTGGTTGCGGGTGAGGTTGGTCATTTCCTCGGCCATGTCGACGTCACGGATGCGGCTCTCGGCGGCCGCGATGTTCTCGCGGGTCGACTGCAAGGTCGCGACCGTGTACTCCAGGCGGTTCGCCTGCGCGCCCAGCGTCGCGCGCTGCTGCGAGAGGCTGTCGATCGCGTTGTCGTAGATGGTGATCGCAGCCTGCGACGTGGCGGCATTGGTTCCGATGTCGGCGGCGGTGATGCTGACGTTGGCGGTGCCGATCGCGCCGGGCGCCAACGTATCGGTGGTCAGGGTGATCCGATGGGTGGCCTGGTCGTCGGACCCGACCTGAATGACCTGACCCGCAGCGGCGAAGACCGTGATGCCGTTGAACTCGGTGGCGGTGCCGAGGCGGGTGATTTCAGCTTCGATCTGGTCGACTTCGAGCTGCATCACGTCGCGCTGCGAGGTGGTGAGCGTACCGTTCGACGACTGGACCGCGAGCTCGCGGGCGCGCTGCAGCATCTCGTGGACGGTGTCGAGCACCGACTCGGCCGTGTTGACGACGGCGATGCCATCCTGGGTGTTCTTCTCGGCCATCGCGAGGCCACGCACCTGGGCGCGCAGGGCTTCCGAGACGGCGAGGCCGCCCGCGTCGTCCGAAGCACGGTTGATGCGCAAGCCGCTCGACAGCTTTTCCAGCGCCGAGCTCAGGTTCATATCGACACGCTTCAAGTTGTTCTGCGTGTTGAGCGCCGGGATGTTCTGGTTGATACGCATGGGGGAAACCTCCTTGTGTGGGGGGACCGGAGGATGTCCTTATCCTCCACGGTTCCGCGGCAGCCCGCGGGGAGCCCCTGCCGGGACCGGCTGGGACGTTGGTGCGTTTGTTGCCTGACTCGTGGCTGTTAGCTGAGGAGCGAGAGGATGGTCTGCGGGCGGACGTTGGCCTGGGCGACCATGGCGGTGGAGGACTGGAGGAGGATCTGGTTGCGGGTGAGGTTGGTCATTTCCTCGGCCATGTCGACGTCACGGATGCGGCTCTCCGCGGCCGCGATGTTCTCGCGGGTCGACTGCAAGGTCGCGACCGTGTACTCCAGGCGGTTCGCCTGCGCGCCCAGCGTCGCGCGCTGCTGCGAGAGGCTGTCGATCGCCTGGTCGTAGGTGGTGATGGCGGCCTGTGCCAGGGCGGCGGTGGTCCCGATGTCAGTCGCGGTGATGTCAATGTCGGCGGTGCCGACCGCGGTGGACAAAAGAGTATCGGTGGTCAAGGTGATCCGGTGCTCGGCCTGGTCGTCAGGACCGACCTGAATGACCTGACCCGCAGCGGCGAAGACCGTGATGCCGTTGAACTCGGTGGCGGTGCCGAGGCGGGTGATTTCGGCTTCGATCTGATCGACTTCGAGCTGCATGACGGCACGCTGCGAGGCGGAGATCGTGCCGTTCGACGACTGAACCGCGAGCTCGCGGGCGCGCTGCAGCATCTCGTGCACCGTGTCGAGCACCGACTCGGCCGTGTTGACGACGGCGATGCCATCCTGGGTGTTCTTCTCGGCCATCGCGAGGCCACGCACCTGAGCGCGCAGGGCTTCCGAGACGGCCAGGCCGCCCGCGTCGTCCGAGGCGCGGTTGATGCGCAGACCGCTCGACAGCTTTTCCAGCGCCGAGCTGAGGTTGTTGTCGACCCGCTTCAAGTTGTTCTGCGTGTTGAGGGCGGGGATGTTCTGGTTGATGCGCATGGGGTATTCCTCCTTGAATCACACGACGTGACCGGGGGAGATCCTTCTCCTCCGGCGCTGCAAACAGTGTCCTTACCGTTCGCTGCAGGCGCTTGACCGCCTATTCGTGATTTACCACACGAGCAAGGCCCTGAAACGTGGGACCAAGTATCGGATCGAAAAAACTTCGACTTTAGGGCCGAACGACCCCCGGCAGAAAAGAAATTTTCTTGAGGGTGGGTCCGAAAAAAGTTTTCAGATCGCCGCGATAGGCAGGCTGAACGTGAAGTTCGAGCCTTTCCCCAGCTCGCTGATCAGCGTGATCTGGCCACCGTGCAACTCGACCAGGCGTTTCGTGATCGGCAGGCCGAGGCCGGTGCCGCGCTTGCGCGAGCCCTCGCCCACCTGCTTGAAGCGCTCGAAGACCTGGTAGAGGTCGTCTTCCGAGATGCCGGTGCCTGTATCGATCACGCTGACGGCCAGCGCCCGCCCATCGGGCTGGACGCGGCCTTCCACCCGGATCAGGCCGCCCTCGGCGGTGAACTTGATCGCGTTGGAGAGCAGGTTGAGCAAGACCTGCTTCACGCGCACCGGATCGCCCCAGGCCTCGGGGAGGTCCGGCGGCAGGTCGAAGCGGATGTCGAGCGTCTTCTTCTCGAGCAGGACCGTCAGCATCGCGACCGAGTCGCGCGCGAGCTCTTCTATGTTGATCTGCTCGGCGTAGAGCTTGATCTCGCCGGCCTCGAGCTTGGTGTAGTCGAGCACGTCGTCGATCAGCTGCCGCACGAGCACGGTGGAGCGGTCGATCAGGCGGATGTAATCCTTCGCGAGCTCGCCGAGCTCGTCGGCGAAGTCTTCGAGCAGCAGCTCGCAGGAGCCGGCGATCGCCGTGAGCGGCGTGCGCAGCTCGTGCGAGAGCGTGGAGATGAAGTCCGCGCGCAGGCGGTCCACCTCGCGCAGGTGGTCGTTGGTCTCGTTGAGCCTGTGGCGTTCGGCGGCGACCCAGGCGTCGGCGACGGCTGCGGCCAGCCGGTCGAGCGCGCGACCGCCGCGCTCGTCCGCGGGCGCGATCTCGGAAGGCAGGTGGCGCAAGGCCCCGATCAGGGCGATGGTCTCGCCGAGCGTCAGGTCCACTTCCTGCGCAGCGCGCGTCCACTGGGCGGCCGCCAGGCGATCGTCGTCGTTGGCGGTGAGCGGGCCGGTGCCCTTGCGGACCGGGTTGGCGAGGATGGCGTGCGCGAGCGGCGAGAGCGCCTCAAGGGCGTCCTGGGCCACGTGAGGACACGTGAGCCGCCAGGCGTCTCGCAGCCGCGCGGTGCTTTCGCCTGCGCCGGTTGTCCGATCCTCGGTCACGTGTACCCCCAGCTGCGGCGGCTGGACGGCCCCGGCCGCCATGTCAGCTACCTGTCAATTGGCCCGTCATTATACTGAATGCAACAAGACTTCACAACTGTTCGTAAACCGCTGCTTTCCTGCTTGCTCAAGCGCCTCGGAAGCTGGGCAAGGTCACGCCCGCCGTCCCATCAGCGGCCGGCGCCTCGGGCTGGATCGCGACGGGGCGTCCGACGAGCACGTGGCAGGCCCGGCAGCGCGGCTCGTAGGCCTCGGCGGCGCCGATCATGATGATCGGGTCTTCGTAGTGGGCCGGCCGGCCGTCGATCAGGCGCTGGGTGCGCGTGCCGGGGGCGCCGCAGCAGACGCAGATGGCCTGCAGCTTCTCGACGTTCTCGGCGATCGCCATGAGGCGCGGCATGAAGCTGAAAGGCTCGGCGCGGAAGTCCTGGTCGAGGCCGGTGCACAGCACGCGCTTGCCCGCGTCCGCGAGCATCTGGCACGCGTCGACGATGTCCGGGTCGAAGAACTGCACCTCGTCGAGCGCCACCAGGGCTGTGTCCTCGGCGACCAGGGCGAGCACCTCGCGCGCGTTGCGCACGCGCACCGCCTCGAGCTGGCCGCCGCTGTGCGAATTGATCAGCTCCGGCGCGTAGCGGGTGTCGACCACCGGCTTGAAGACCTGCACCTTCTGCTTCGCGATCTGCGCGCGCTTCACGCGGCGGATCAGCTCCTCGGTCTTGCCGCTGAACATGCTGCCGCAGATGACCTCGATCCAGCCGGACGAACGCTTGATATGGTAAAAGCCGAAGGTTGACATAACGCCGGAACTCCTGGTCGCGTGTGGGTTTCCGCTTATGTTAGCGAACGGAAGGGCCCCTGAAAAGGGGCCCGATCACGAGTTCGCTTGCCGCAGATTGGCTATTGCGGCAGTTGCTCGAACGCGCCGACCGGCGGAACCGGCACGGGACGCGCCTCGATCGGCTCATCCGCGGCGGTCATGAAGCCCTCGAAGCTCGCGAGCGCCCGGGCGGACATCATCTCGCGGCGGAGCTTCTTGTCGCGGATCTCGGCCTGCAGCGGCGGGATGATGCCCCAATTCGCGTTCATCGGCTGGAAGTGTTTCTCGGAGGCCTCGGCGATGTAGTGGCTGAGCGCGCCGAGCATCGTGTCGCGCGGCAGCTCGAGGGGCGCCAGGCCCTTCAACACGCGGGCCAGGTTGATGCCCGCGAGCGCGCCCATCGCGGCGGAGTCGCTGTAGCCCTCCACGCCGATCATCTGGCCGGCCATGAAGAGGTGCGGTCGGCCCTTCCATTGGAGCGTGGGCAGGAGCAGGTGTGGGCTGTTCAGGTAGGTGTTGCGGTGCATCACGCCCAGACGCACGAACTCGGCGTTTTCCATGCCCGGGATCATGCGGAAGATGCGCGTCTGCTCGCCCCACTTGAGCTGGGTCTGGAAGCCCACCATGTTGTAGAGCGTCGCGACGGCGTTGTCCTGGCGCAACTGCACGACGGCCCAGGGCCAACGGCCGGTGCGCGGGTCGCGCAGGCCGACCGGCTTCATCGGCCCGTAGCGCAGCGTGTCGATGCCGCGCCGGGCGATCACCTCCACGGGCAGGCAACTCTCGAAGAACACATGGTCCTCGGGGTTGTGGAGCGTCGCGTTCTCGCCCGCGACGAGCGCGTTCCAGAAGGCCTCGTATTCCTCCTTGTTCATCGGGCAGTTGAGGTAGTCGCCCGGCACCTCTTCGCTCGGCTCCGGGCGCGGCTGCCCCTTCTTCGCGAGGCCCATTCGGCCGGCGCGGAAGATCTTGCTCATGTCGAGCGACTCGAGCGTGAGGATCGGCGCGGCGGCATCGTGGAAGAAGAGGTATTCGCGGCCGGCCAGCGCCTGGAGCTGGGCGGAGAGCGCATCCGAGGTGAGCGGGCCGGTCGCGACGATCGTGGGCACGTCGTCGGCGAGGTGGGTGACCTCCTCGCGGTGCACGGTGATGAGCGGGTGCTCGCTGACGCGCTGGGTGATCGCGCGGGCGAACCCCTCGCGATCCACCGCCAGCGCGCCGCCGGCGGGCACCGCATGGACGTCGGCGCTTGCGATCACGACGGAGCCGAGGACGCGCATCTCTTCCTTGAGCAGGCCGGACGCGCCAGTCAGGCCATTGGAGCCGAGCGAGTTCGAGCAGACCAGCTCCGCGAAGTCCGCCGTGTGGTGGACCTTGGTGGGCTTCACGCCGCGCATCTCGTAGAGATCCACGGCGATGCCGCGCCGGGCGAGCTGCCAGGCTGCTTCACTGCCGGCGAGGCCGGCCCCGATGACGCGTGCGCGAAGTTCACTCATGGGCCCATCATAGCACCGCCTCCGGGTATACTCGTCGCATGTCCAGCGCCCCCACGGTGACGGCCCAGGTGGGCCGCGGCGTCGCCACGATGCTGGCGCGCTTCGTTGTCGTCACCCCGCTGTCTTTCCTCGCCAGCGTCGCGTTGGCGCGCCTGCTCACGCCCAACGATTTCGGCGCCTACGCCACCATCAGCGTGCTCGTGATCGGCATCGGCGGGCTGTTCGAGCTCGGCATGATGTCCGTGCTGATCCAGCAGAAGGAAGAGCCGACGCCGCATGAGATGCGCTCGGTCTTCACGGCTTACCTGGGCGTGTTCGGCACGCTGGCGGCCCTGACCATGCTCGCGGCGCCCTGGATCGCGCCGCTCTTCAAGCTGCCGGCCGACGGCGCCGCGATGTTGCGCTGGATGTCGATCCAGATGGTGCTCGGCGTGGTGGGCTGTGTGCCGACGATGTTGATCGAGCGGCGCATGCGCTTCGGCGTGGTCGCGATGCTCGACGTGGTCGTGCTGTTTGTCGACAAGGGGCTCGCGATCTGGCTGGCCTGGTCGGGCTTCGGCGCCTGGAGCTTCATCTGGGCCTCGCTCGCGTCCGTGTCGCTGCGCATGGTGTTGATCACGATCGCCTCGCCCTGGCCCTTCGGCCTCGCCTTCGACCGCGCCCTCCTCCGCAGCCACCTCGCCAAGGGCGCCTGGTTTCAAGGCGTGAACCTCGCCACGCTGGTGCGCGAGAACGTCGTGACTTTCGTGGCCGGCCCGATCTTCGGCCCGCGCGCGGTCGGCCTGCTCAACTGGGGCGCGGGCATGCCGGCGATGTTCGCGGGGCAGGGGCTCGCGATCTACATGCGTGTGGGCTTCCCGGCCTTCGCGCGCCTGCAGGACGAGCCGGCGGCGCGTACGCGGCTGCTGGGCGAGAGCCTGCGGTTCCTGATGATCGGCATCTTGCCGATCCTCGCGTTGCTGCCGGCGCTCGGCGATCCGATCGTGGCTTTCGTCTACGGCGAGGCCTGGCGCGAGGCGTTGCCGGCGCTGGCCTTCTTCGCGTTGCGCACGGCGGGTTACGCCGTGGTCGCGCCGCTGATCTGGTACATGAGCGCGACCGGCCGCGTGGCCGTGGGCCTGCGGATGTTGCTCGGCTGCATCGTGCTCGAGTGGGGGCTGGCGCTCGCGCTGGCGCCGATCATGGGCTTCATGGGCGTGGCTGTGGGCGCGGCCTGCGGCACGTTGGCGCAGGCCACGGTGCTCTGGTTCTCGCTGCGCCGCGAGGAATCGCTCTCGTTCCCGCGCGTGGCCGCGCCTGGGCTCGCGATCGCCCTGCCGCTGGGTGCCGCCGCCTGGTGGCTCGCGCCGCGGATTGGCTCGGTGGTGGAGCTGCTCGCCGTGCTCGCGGGCGCTGGGCTGGTCTGGGCGGGGGCGGCGTACGCGATCGAGCGCGAGCGCATCGACGCCGCGTACCTCGCCTGGCGGACCCGCCGCGGGGTAAGCTAGCGGCGATGGCGCCGCGGCTCTCGATCCTGATCGTGAACTGGAACACCCGCGAGGACCTGCTCGCGTGCCTCGGCTCGCTGCGGGCGGCGTTGATCGCCGTGCCGCACGAGGTGATCGTGGTCGACAACGCCTCGCGCGACGGCAGCGCGGACGCCATGGCGGCCGAGTTCCCGGCGTACCGGCTGGTGCGCGCGCCGCGCAACCTGGGCTTCGCGGGCGGCAACAATCTGGGCATCGCCGAGGCACGCGGCGAGCTGCTGCTGCTGCTCAACCCGGACACGCTGGTGGCACCGGGGCAGCTCGAGCGCCTGGTGGCCTACCTGGACGAGGCGCCCCGGGTCGGCATCGTGGCCCCGCGGCTGGTCTACGGCGACGGCTCTTTTCAGCTCTCGGCCACCCCCTTCGTGACGCCGGCCGACGTGTACTTCGAGTTCGCGCGTTTCCCGCGGGCGCTGCAGCCGCGCGCCCAGCGCGAGCCGCGCCGGCTGTACACCTTCGACCCGCTGGCGCCCAGGGCCGTGGACACGGTGATGGGCGCGGCCTTCCTGATCAGGCGGCAGGTCGTGGCCGCGATCGGGCCGCTCGACGAGGGCTACTTCATGTACGGCGAGGAGATGGACTGGTGCTGGCGGGCGAAGGCCGCGGGCTGGGAGGTCCACTGGCTGCCGACGGCCGAGGTGACCCACCTCGGCGGCCGGGCCGCGGCGCGCGTGCCGTACGAGATGCTGGCGCACCGCTTCGCGAGCACGTTTCGCTTCTTGCGGCTCCACCAGGGGGTGGGGGCGGCGTGGCTCGCCCGCGCGTTGTTGGCGCTGGCCGCGCTGCAGAACGCCCTGCTCGCCCTGTTCCGCTTCCTGGCACGCCGCGACGACGCGGTGACCGCCAGCCATGAACTCAAAGGCGCCGCCACCGTGCTGGCGACCGCCTTGCGGGGCCGGGCCCGGCCATTGAAGGAGGCTTAGATATGCGCGCAGTCGTCATCACCCGCCACGGCGGCCCGGAGGTCCTGCAGGTGCAGGAGCGCCCCACGCCCACGCCCGGGCCCGGCGAAATCGCCGTGCGCGTGCGCGCCTCGGGCATCAACTTCGCCGACCTGATGGCCCGGATGGGACTCTACCCGGACGCCCCGCCGCCGCCCAGCGTGGTGGGCTACGAGATCGCCGGCGTGGTGGAAGCGCTCGGCCCCGGCGTCGAGGGCCCCGCGCCCGGCACCCGCGTGCTCGCGCCCGTGATGTTCGGTGGCTATGCCGAAATGGTGCTCGCGCCCGCCTCGGGCGTGATCCCGCTGCCTGCCGGCGCCACCTTCGAGGAGGGCGCCGCGATCCCGGTGAATTACGGCACCGCCTACCACCTGCTCCACCACATGGGCGCGCTCAAGCCCGGCGAGACCGTCTTCGTGCAGGCCGCCGCGGGCGGGGTGGGCCTGGCCGTGGCGGACCTGGTCGCAGCGGCCGGCGCGCGCCTGATCGGCGTGGCGTCGGAGTCCAAGCACGCGTTCCTGCGCGAGCGCGGCGTGATCGACCTGATCGGCCGCGACGAGCCGGTGGGTCCGGCGGTGAAGCGCCTCACGGGCGGGCGCGGCGTCGATCTCTGGCTCGATTCGGAGGGCGGCCACGGGCTCGACGAAGCCTACCGCCTGCTCGCGCCCGGTGGCCGGCTGCTGTGCTTCGGCGTGTCGTCGATGGTGGGCGGCGAGCGCCGCGACATCCTGCGCGCGGCGCTGGAGTACCTGCGCATGCCGCGGTTCGCGCCGGTGAAGCTGATGAACGACAACAAGGGCGTGTTGGGGGTGAACATGAACACGCTGGCGCAGGCGGCGCCGGAACTGTACGGCTCGCACCTGCGGGCGTTGATGGGGATGTGGGCGAAGGGGCAGCTGCGGCCGCACGTGGATGCGTCGTTTCCGCCGGAGCAGGCGGGGGAGGCGCATCGGATGTTGCATGATCGGAAGAATCGGGGGAAGGTCGTGATCACTTGGTCGTAGGCCAGGCAAACACCTGAGCGCGCCAAGCTGGACGCGACCCTCTCCACGCCTTCGTGGAAAGGATCGCGCTCCAGATCGGGAAGGCAGGTTACGGCGTGATCCGATGGATGTAGTTCCCTCCCCCGGTCGGCACGAGGATGTTGCCATTGGCATCGAGGGACATATCATAGCCTCCCACGCAGGGAAGGCTTTCGAGCTCCGTTCCATCCGGGGCGAGCTTCTTCGTTGCGGGCGGCCCGCCCGTATTGCTGACCCAGACGTTGCCGTTGAGATCAATGATTACACTCTGCGGGCTGTTTCCGACAGGGAACGTGCCGAGCAGCGTGTTGTCTGGAGCCCACTTGGACACTGTATTATTTTGCTGCGTCACCACCCACGCGTTGCCCTGCGCATCAAAAGTCAGGTCTTGCGGCCAGTTTCCGCCGGAATCAAACGAATTGAACAGGTTGCCGGACGGGTCGTACTTCTCGATCCACCCATCTTGAAAAGTCACCCACGCGTTGCCGCTCGGGTCCACTTCGATCGCATAGGGCAATGGCCGCCCGACGCCCATCGTCGTCGAATTGAGGATCGCGCCGGCCGGGGAAATCTTGACGAGACGGTATGGGTCGAGGCTGTTGGCGTAGTATGCCCATACGTTACCGTTCTGATCGATCGTCAGCTTGGGGTCCGCAGCGGCAATTGGCCCGATGTTGACGGAGAAGTACTCGACACCCGCGCTGTTGACCTTCTTTACAATCCAGCCGGCGCCGTCGCCCGTCGTATACCAGATGTCGCCGGACGCGTCGACGGCAATAGAGCTCGCTGCATCACCGTTGAGGTTGTCGACATACACGCCGTCCGGCGTGAGTCGTGTAATCCACTGCCCCGCTCCGTAGATCGTGCCATCAGTCCCAACCCCGATGTCGACGACCCCATAGCCGCCATTCCAATACGACACGACCGTGGAGCACGGATCGGCCGACGCCGTCGGCGTTGGAGTGGGCGTAGGAGTCGCGGATGCCGACGGAGCGGGCGAAGGTGCCGGGCTGTTACAGCAGTTGATCTGGACGGCGAGCTTGCCAGTGTTGAAGTCGCACTGCACGGTCTTCACCAGGGTCTGGCCAGCATCGATCGTGACGGTATCCTTGGCGAAGGCGACCGTGCCGCCATCCTGGTCCACCGCCTGGAACTCGACGGTGTAAGTGCCGTCCGGCACGCCATAGAACGCCGACGTCGCTGCGCACCCAGTACCGAACTGGTCGAGCCCCATGTCGAACTCGAGCGCCTTGATCAGGTTCGGGCCCGAGACCCGCACGTGGAAGTTCTTGATGCGGGGATCGAGCGAACCGCCTGAAACCTGCTTGAGGCCGTAGCCGCCCTTGTCGTTGCAGTCGCGTTCGAACACCAGCGCCATGTCGGCGTCAGCGTCGAACCTCACGCCGCCGCCATACACCACGGTGCGCGGTTGCGAAGGGGGCATCATGGGCGGCGCCTGACAGCCCAGCGCCACGACGCCGGAAAGGATGCCGCCGATCAAAAACAGACGTTGCTTGTTTCTCAAGGAACTTTCTCCTCCACATCCGCCGGGCGAGCCCGGCGGTCCTTCCATGTTCAGCGGGCCAGGCGCCTCACGACGCCGCCCTCGAAATCCGTCACCCAGACGTCGCCCGACGGGTCGAGCGCCAGTCCCGAGGGCTGGCCTCCGACCGTGTACGTCGCCGTGCCCTGCGGTCCGTGCACCGTCACGGTGCCGTCGCCCTCGTTCGCCACCCAGACGCGGCGCTGCGCATCCACTACGACGGCGCTCGGCGAGGTGCCGACGCCGCGCACGCTGCGCACGGTGCCACCGGCATCGACCTCGATGACCTGTCCCTGGCCGCGCGCCACGACCCAGGCGTGCCCCTCGGGGCCCATCGCCAAGTCCACCGGCTCGTCGACCACTCGAGTCTCGCCAAGCAGCTCGCCATCCGCGCCGAGGCGTTGCAACAGGTCGCGCTTGGCACTCGTCACCCAGACCGTGCCGGTGGATCCGATCGCGAGGCTGAGCGGCTCCTTCTCGACCCGATGGCTGGCGACGAAGTGGCCGTCCGCGGCCAGGACGTAGAGGGTCTTCTTGTTCTCATGCACGACCCAGGCACGACCCTGCGGATCGATCGCCACGTCCCAGGGCGCCTTGTCCACCTTGGTTCGGCCGAGCTCTTGCCCGTCCGGCGCCAGCCGCACGACGGCATCGATGCCCGAGACTGCCACCCAAACCGTGCCCTGGGCGTCGACGGCCAGGCCGCGCGGCGCGGCGCCGACAGCAAACGTGGCGGTGGGCTCGCCCGGGGCGAGCCGGCTCACGGTGCCTGTGCCGGCGTTGCTCACCCAGACGACGCCGTCTGCGCCGACCGCCACAGCCCACGGCTGCATGCCTACGGGAAGGGTAGCCAGCACCGTTCCGGTCGCAGGCGGGGTGGGCGTCGGAGTTGGGGTGGGCGTCGGTGTTGCTGTAGGTGTCGCGCTGGGCGCTGGGGTCGGCGTGGCCGTCGGGGCGACCGATGGCTGCGGGCAGGCGCCGCGCGGCGCTTCGGCGCTGGCGAGCGGAGCGAGGTCGAGCGCGATCGTGGCGAGGCTATCGGCTGCTATCAGCGCGTCGCCGGTCGCGCGATACCGCACTTCACAGCCAGCAGTGAACGCCTCGGCAGTGATCACGAAGCGCCCGGGCGGCAAGGACGGAAAGCGGGCATGCGGGCCCGGCAACTCCAAGGTTTCTACCGCCACCGGCACCGAAACCGGGACGATCAGCGACGGTCCCTCGACGGTGACCGAGAGCGACGTGATGCCGGCCTGCCGGAGGTTCTGCAAATGGAATGCCGGTCCGCTGAAAGCCAGGGCCAGCCCTGTGGCCTCCGCCGTCAGCCGGACCGAGCCGCCTGTCACCACCGGGCGAGAGCCTGTGCCCGGAAACGGCGCGCAGGAGGCGAGGGTCACCAGAGCCACGGTGAGTATGAGCTGATAATGACGCTGCGTAGCTATGGTAATTGCCGATCTGAAGTCGGGGTGAATTCGAGGACCACAATGTAGCAGCCGAGCAACAGACCTGCATCAATGGAATATTAGTCAAAGATTAATTCTGTGTTTCGTTCTCGCCATCGCCGCCACGGCCAGGTCGATCGAGCTCGTGCTGGTGTGTTTAGATGAGGTGATTGGCCCAGTGGACACCAACCTGCGGGTTGTTGCGGTTGTCGGATCGCCCCAGCCGTCGTTCGCCGTCACCTGCGATTCGCGTAGCTCCACGCGCTGCGGTCAGGGCTATAGCGACTGGCCTACATCGCTATCTCAATCTCGCGCCCGAGGGCCCTCGCAACTTTGGCACGCGTCTTAAGAGAAGGGTTACCATTGGGGCGCTCGATTTTCTGCACAGCCTGTTGCGAGACGCCCAGTCGGGCCACCAGCTCCGCCTGGGTAACGCCCTGGTCTTCTCGGAGCCAGCGCAACAGGATAGGCGTGACAACCTCGGCCAGAGGCGCGATCCATAAGATGTCCTTACCGTCCGCCTCGCCAGGCCGCGGGATCGCCTGGCCGACATCGAGCAAAGCGGCCGGATAGCCAGAAAGAGCCTCACGGGCGTTTGCCGTAGCCTCGTCGATCGACCCGCCGTAGGTGATGACGCCCGACAACGGGCCAATGCCTTGGACGTTGTAAATGCCCGGTTGGCCTGCCTCGGGGGTGAATCTGAGAGGGAAAGCGACCTTCATTTTAGGCCAGCCTCCTTGAGAATGGCGTGAGCCGTGCCCGTGGGTAACTCACGCTTGCCGTGGACCGGGACAACCACGATCTTACCGACCTTCTCCATGATGTGGTGGCTACCCGCGATGCGGAGGAGCACCTATCCATCGGACTTGAGCAATTTGATCAATTCCTTTCCGTCAAAATAACGGCATACAACATACAGGTTGTTTGTCAAGAGGTAGGCCCGGTACCGCCCGAGTTACAGCATCTCGCCCGTCTCCCTGTCCAGGTAGAGCGAGGTTCAGAAATCGAACAGTTACATCGGTGAGACTCCGGCGAATTCGGCTATTAGGTTGGCAAGCATGGGTAAGACCCTTCAAGGCGCGATTTTGCGCCGAGTTTCAGAAGTGAGGGTGCCCGGTGTTCGATGCCAGATTTCTTGCAAGAGGAATCCCCGTGACGCCGGCAATGGCATTGCTGGCATGTCAGCAACCTCATAGTGGGTAAGTTCGTAGGGCTTGCGGATCCTAAGTTTGTCGGCCATGTCCCGCCCGGTAGGTGGTAAGTGGCAATGTTATCATTTCAATTTGTAGATGCGATTAGAGACGACAAGTGGGAGGTAGCCGTCGAGATATTTTTCGGTGAGGACATGTGGGCTCGCGTTGCAAACCCCGACCCAGACAAAGAGAATCCTCAGCCTGACGAATTTGTCACTACCATATTCTTTGACGCCCTTAGCGCAGATTTGGTCCTAAGTAATGAAGAGCTGATATCGGCGTTTGTTCGAGCCAGGAATATGCTGCTGACTTGATACGTAACCGGTCACGGGCCAACTCCTGGTCGGTTGCTTTATTGTCTGGATCGCGACTGCGGTGAGATAGCATGCTGATATGGTGAATCATTCGCGGATGGTGTTTGTGCCCGAATGGATTTGGGAGACGTTTGTACCCGCAGCGCCTTCGAACAACATTCGCCTGGCCGCCCGGGCCACCTCCCTGGAGGGCGAGAAAGCTCGGCTGGAGGAGCGGGTCCAGGTGTTGGAAGTCCCGCTGCGGCGTATCTCCACCAACTCCAGCAAGCCGCCAAGTACCGACCGTCCCAAGGTCCAGAAGAAGAAAGGGGCGGACGGGCATGGCCGACTCTTTGACCTCAGCCCATAGCGTCATTCGCGGAGGGCCCGAACGAGTACAGTTTGAAGAAGAGACGGGACTGTTTCAGCCCGGCGGCGAAGCTGGCAGCCAGCACGCCCCCGCGCCATTCCCCGCCAAATCACTCCCATCCAACGTGACCCGCGCCCCCGCGTCGGCCGCCAGCACGCCCCAACCCCCGTTCGCCGTCACCCGCGTCCCGCGCAGCACCAAGCGCCGCGGGCCCTCGACGCGCACGCCGTCACCGCCCTCGTCCACCTGGTGCTGCCGCTTCCCGCCCCGGATGTCGCAGTCCACGACCTCCACCTCGCCGCCCGCCACGACCAGAATCGGCCCCCAGTAGCCTCGGCGCTCGAGCGTCACCCCGTCGATCAGGAGCTGGCCGGGGCCTTCGAAGCGGAGCAGGTGGTCGCCCGAGCCCGTCTGGATCGTGGTGCGGTCGCGGCCTGCGCCGCGGATCACGAGATCGCTGCGCCGAATGGCGCCGAGCGAGAGCTCGAACTCGCCGGGCGCGAGCTCGAGCAGGGCGCCGGGCTCGGCGCCCTGGATCAACTCGCGGAGATCGCGGTCGGGGGTGATGAGGTGGCGAGAGGGCTCATCCTTGGCGGTGCCTGCAGCCAGATCGATCGGCCCTTCCACGTTGCCCATCAACACGACGGCGGTCTTGCGGAACCGCGGTGGCGGCGCGACGACGAATGCGCCGGCGCCGTTCTCCTCGGCCCCGTTGCCCTCGGCGTGGGCCCCGCTGCCCGCCGCGAAGGTGAAGCCGTGCCCGCCGTTGCAGCGCGCCAGGTTCCCGCGTAGCCGCGGTGACGCCTGATCCTGGACCGCGACGCCATCGGCGTGGTTGCGCTCGAGCAGGTTGCCCTCTGCCTCGCCGGTGCTCTCGTCGAGGTAGGCCAGGCCGGCCCAGCCATTGGCGCGGCTGACGTTGTGTCGCAAGGCCGGCCGCGCGCGCTGGTGCACCGCGATGCCGTGCTGGGCGTGCTCCGTGATTTCGCAGCGCGTGGCCTCGCCGGCGGCGTCGTCCAGGTAGGCGAGGCCGGCGCGGCCGTTGCGCGCGACCATGGCCGCGCGCAGCGCCGGGGCGGCGCGGCCGGTGACGAGCACGCCGGGGCCTGCGTTGTCGCGGACGCGCGCGCCGAGGATGATCGGCGCGGCGCGGTCCGTGAGGCGCAGGCCGCATTCGCGGTTGCGGGTGGCGATCGCCGCCGTGAGCGTCGGCCTGGCCTGGTCGCCGAGCATGAAGCCGTCGCGGTTGTCCTCGGCGACGCAGCCGGCCGCCCGGCCCGAGGCATGGTCGCTCCAGACGAAGCCGTCGCGGGCGTTCGCGCGGGCGGCGACGTCGAACATCCGCGGGGCCGCGTCCTGCGCGACCAGCACGCCGACGCCGTTGCGATCGACCCGGCAGCGCTCGATCGTGCCTCGCGCCCGGTCGCGCAGCGCGAGCCCGGCGTCGCGGTTGTCGCGCAGCTCGCAGTCCGCCACGCGTACGTCGCTCTTGCCGAGCAACACGAGGCCGTGGTGGCCGTTGTCGACGAACTCGCAGCGGCTGATCAGCCCGCGCGCCGCACCGCCCACGCGCAGCCCGTCGCCCACGTCGGGCGGCGGCTCGCGGCGCAGGTGGTCACGGAAGCGGCAGCCGCGGAGCGTGATCTCGGCGTCTTCGATCTGCATGACGTGGCCCCAGCCGGGGCCGTCGTGCTCGAAGGCCAGGTCTTCGGCCATGAAGAAATGTGCGCCGGCGACGTGGATGCCCAGGCCCAGGGCGCGGGAGACCACGCGGCAGCGGTCGCGGCCGGCGCCACGCAGGGTGAGTGAGCTTGTGACGACGAGCGTGGCGCTGAGCGGGTGGTTGCCGGCGGCGAGCACGACGACGGCGCCGGGCGGGGCGGCTGCGATGACGGCGGCGAGATCCTCGCCAGGGGAGACTTGAATGGGAGTCATTGATTGAGCCTCCGGTGGAGGCGTTCAGGACGGATGACTTCCAATTTGTCGCCGATCTTGAGGCCATCCGGGAGATCACGCTGGTTGTAAGTACAGATGTAAGCGCACTCGTAGAGTAGCGCTGCATCCACCACGTGGAAATCGAAGATATCCGTCAGTGCAAAGGTGCCGGACCCCGCCATCTGGCTCTTTTGTGGCTTCATGCCTTTGATCGGGAGTTGGATGACGTCCAGTCTCGAATGGCGACGAACAGGGTATAGCGGTGCCTCGAAACGCCCGAGGGCCACAGTCGCGATCATCTCGGGCGAGAGCAGCGGCGTCAGAAGCTCGGCAAAGCGGTCCATGACGGATTCTGGCACCACGAACGGCGGCCCGCCGCTCCGCTTGAAGCCCAGCCGGCAATTCTTTTCCCACTCCGCGACGACTTGCTGCGTGATAATTGGCTCGATCCGCGCTTCGGGTGCAAGTTCTCGCGCCATTTGTAAAAGCTTCATGTCGACGCCGAAGGGGTTGAGCGTGGCACCGCAGAGGACCGTCGTGTCGAAGAGAATCCGAATGGACATGCCTTCTCACCAAAATCGGGCGTAATCGATACGCGACCAGGCGCATGTCCACCAACAGGCGTTCGAACGGCGGTTTCAGCCCTTGCGACGAGTCCGGACTTGCGCAGCGATCTCGTCGCCCGAAGGCGGCGGCGCTCCGCCCAGCATCGCCGTCACCATCGCCTCATACTCCGCCACACGCGCATCGAATTCGCGTCCGCCCGCGAAGGCCGAAACGGGAATTCGGCGATGTCCCGCCGGCGTCGTGATGCACGGGAGCCGCTTGCTGTCGCACCAATTCACGACCGTTTTGGGGGTGACGCCGAAAAGGCGCGCTACTTCACCCGTCGTGTAGTAGGCCTTACTGGCCGGGAGGCTCGATTCCTTCTCGGCCGGGAGGATCGGCTTGCCGAGGCTCATGTCGCACCTCCATTCGTTACAGAATTTACAGCTATTATAGTTTAACAGGCGATTGCGCTTGGTTCAAGCGCCATCGTGGCACTCGCAGATCCGGTTCGTCACTCGCGATTCCCCTCCAGCACCGGCGCCGCCGTGCCCGTGACCACGATGCCGCCGCCGACGTTGCCGTCCACGTCGTTATGGCGGCACACGCCCCCGGCGGCGCCCGTGTAGGCGATACCCGGGCCCTGGTTGGCGAGCACCTTGTTGTGGTTCAGCCGCGGGGCCGCCTCGCCACTTACCGCGATGCCCGGCCCGCGGTTCTCCTCCAGCCGGTTCCAGCCGGCGATGCCGGTGGCGAGCGCGTCGAAGCTCAGGCCGGCGCCGCCGTTGCGGGCGGCGACGACATGGAACACGTCCGGCGACGCGCTGCCCACGGCCGCGAGGCCGGCGCCCTCGTTGTGGACCACCTCGCAGCCGCGCACGGCCCCGCGGGCGGTGCCTTCGAAGCGCAGGCCGTCGCCGGCGTGGCCGCCGGCGGCGCTGCGGCCGCCGCGGAAGCGGCACGACACGATCTCGGCCGCCCCGCCCGCCACCACCGCCACCGGGCCCGGGGCCACGCCGCCGCGCACGAGCGTCAAGTTCGCGAGCCGCAGCGTGCCGCGGCCGGCGTGAAGCAGCACCGGCACCCCGGCCGCGGCCTTGCAGGTCAGGCGCGTGCGGTCGCGGCCCGCGCCGTGCAGCACGAGGTCGCCGTGGATCGCGAGCGGCGAGGGCAGCTCGTATTCGCCGGGCGCGAGCACGATCGTCGAGCCGGCCGGCGCGGCGGCCACCACCTCGGCCAGGTCCACGCCCGGCCCGAAGCGGTAGGTCTCGCCCTTGCGGACCGGCGCCTGGGGCTCGCCGGCCGGCGGCGCCTGAGGTCCGCCGGCGGTCGGCGCCTTTAGCGCGGCCGTCGCCTTGAGCGAGGCCGTCCCCTCGGCCGCCTCGACGCGCGCGCCGGTGTCCGCGTAAGTGGCGAGCCGGCCGTTGTCCACCACCGTGTTGCGGCGCATCGCCACCTGCGATCGCTCGAAGGCCGCGACGCCGTGGCGCGCGTTGCCGCCGATCACGTTGCTCGTGAACTGCGGCCGCGCGTCGCCATAGGCCGCCATGCCGCAATCGCCGTTGCGCTCGATCCGGTTGCCGGACAGCAGGCCCGCGGCCTCCTCGAACCAGACCGCGCCGTGCCAGCGGTTCTCGCGCACGGTGTTGCCTTCGATCGTGGGCGCGGCCTGGTCCTGGACCTCGATGCCGTGGTTGGCGTTCTGCTCGACGAGGCTGGCCGCCATGCGGCCGCCCGCCGCGCCGAGCCAGACCACGCCGGAGCGGCCGTTGAGCCGGATGCTGTTGCCCTCGAGCGCAGGTGCCGCGCGGTCCAGGACCAGCACGCCCTCGCCGCGGTTCGCGGTCACGACGTTCCGGCGCGCCGCGCCGCCCGCGCGGTCTTCGAAGATCAGGCCGCTCTCGGCCTGGTCGCGCACGGTGTTCGCCTCGAGCGTGGGCGCCGCGGCGTCGCGCATGTGGATGCCCGATCGATTCGCCGTGATCAGGTTTTCGCGGGCTTCGCCGCCGGCTTCGTCGTCGTAGAGCAGCCCCTGGCGGACGTTGAGCGTGAGCGTGTTTGCGACCAGGCGGGGTGCCGCGCGGCCGTTCACGGCGATCCCGGCGCGGCCGTTGCTCTCGCAGCGGTTCTGGAGCGCCTCGCCAGCCGCCGCGTCGAGCCAGGCGATGCCGCTGCGGCCGTTGCCGCGCGCGACGTTTTCGATCAGCGCGACCGAGGCCTCCTCAAGCAGCGTGAGGCCGTTGCCGCCGTTGTCGAGCAGTTCGCAGCGCACGATCCGACCGCGCACGCGGCCGGCGATGCGCACGCCGTCGCCCATGTCGGGGTGTTCGGTGTCGCGGAAGGCGTCGCGGAAGCGGCAGCCGACGATCGCCACCTCGCCCGCCGTCACCACCAGCACATGCGCCCACAGCTTGCCCACGTGCTCGACCGTGAGTCCGAGCAAGCCGAACGTGCCACGGCCGGCATAGCGCACGGCGTGGCCGGCGGCCGAGGAGACGAGCCGCGTGGCGTCGCGGCCGGCGCCGCGCAGCGTGAGCCCATGGCGGATCTCGAGCGGGCGGTCCAGGCGGTAAGTCCCCGCCGCGAGCTCGACCACGCCGCCGAGCGGCACGTATGCCAGCGCGGCGTGCAGGTCCGCGCTCGGGTCGAGCTTCATGACCTTGCCGAGGCCGGGCAGCGGCACCTGGCAGACGGCGCACGCGGACGCACCCTCGGCGAGGGCCGCGCCGCAGGCGGGACAGCAGGGCGGGATCAGGGGGCCGGTCGACACATGACGCGCTATACCCCCGCTTCCGGGTAGGATACGCGCATGGCCGGCGCCCGCACGACCACCGTGATCGTCTCCTGGAACACGCGCGACCTGCTCGACGCCTGCCTTCGCTCGGTGTTCGCCGACGATCCGGCCGCGCGCGTGGTGGTGGTCGACAACGCGTCCGCGGACGGCACGGTGGCGGCGCTCGGGCCGCGGTACCCGCAGGCGCGCTGGATCGCGAGCGGCGAGAACCTGGGCTTTGCGCGCGGCAACAACCTGGCCCTGGCCGACGTCGCGACCGAGTTCGTCTGGCTGCTGAACCCGGACACCGCGGTGCGGCCGGGCGCCCTGGCGAAGCTCGAGGCCTGGCTCGACGCCCATCCACGCGCCGCGGTCGCGGGCGCCGGGCTCTTGAACCCTGATGAAAGCCCCCAGCCTGCGTCTTTCGCCTTCCCCACGCCGCTCGGGACGGCCGCCGAGTGGCTGTTCCTGCCGCGGCCGCTCGCCCGGGTGCGGGATCGCCTGTTCGCGCTCGCGCCGCGCCGCACGGCCGGCCCCACGGACTGGGTGCTCGGCGCGGCGATGCTGGTGCGCATGGCGGCCGTGCGCGAGGTCGGGCCGCTCGATCCGGGTTACTTCATGTACGCCGAGGAGCTGGACTGGTGCCACCGCTTCCGCGCGGCGGGCTGGGAGGTGCACCTGGTGCCGGCCGCCGAGGTCGTGCACCACGGCGGCCAGGCGACCGCGCAGGTGCGCGAGCGGATGCTGCTCGAGCTCTTCGCGAGCCGGGCGCGCTACTTCGCCCGCCGGCTGCCCTGGTGGCGGCGCGCGGCGTTCGGGCCGTTGATGGCGCTGGGGGCCGTGTGGAACACGATCTACCTGGCCGTGCGCCCGCAGCCGGGCTGGCGCGCGGGCCTGCCGGCGGCGGTGGCCCGGGCCGCCTGGCGTGCGCGGACGACACAGCGAGCGCCGACCGCGGTGGGCTAGACTGTCGCCATGCCCGCGCTCACCGCCGTCGTCATCACGCGCAACGAGGCGGCCCGCCTCGCGGGCTGCCTGGACTCGCTGGTGGCCGAGCCGCGCCTGGTGAGCGAGATCGTGGTGGTCGACGACGCGAGCGACGACGACACCGTCGCGATCGCCCGCCGTTACACCGACCAGGTGCTGGTCCACCCGCACGTGGGCGAGAACTTCGACCTCAACAAGAACGTGGGCCTGGCCCAGGCCACGGGCGAGTGGGTCTTGCTGATCGACGCGGACGAGCGCCTCACGCCCGAGGGCGCGGCGGCGATCGCGCGGCTGCTCGCGACCGAGCCGCCGCACGCGGCGTACTGGCTGCCGCGGCGCGAGTGGTACTTCGGCTTCTGGCCGCGCCATGCGGCGGCCGGCGCGCGCGTGCTGCGGCTCGTGCGGAAGGGCGCGGCGACCTTCGAGGGTGAGCGCCTGCACGCCCACCCGCGGATCGCGGGCAGCACCGGGAACGTCGACGCTCCGCTCGTTCACCTGGCCTACGACACCATCGCGGCCTACGTCGCGAAGACCAACGCCTATACCGATCACGAGGCGCGCGTGCGCTTCGCGGCCGGTGAGCGGGCGGGGTGGCGCGCGATCGTGCTCGAGCCGTTGAGGCACTTCCGCTACCGCTACTGGAATTGTCGGGGGTATAAGGACGGCGTGCCGGGGCTGGTCTTCTGCCTCGCCACCGCCCTCTATCCGCTCCTGCAGAACATGAAGCTGTGGGAGCTGGAACGCCGGGAGCAGAGAAACGCTTGATCCCGCTTCGCTCGGATTCCTTCCCGTTCGTCTCCGTCGTCGTGCCGGCCTTCGAGCGCCCGGCCGGCCTCGAGGCGCTGCTCGGCGCCCTGGCCGAGCAGAGCTACCCGCCGTACCGCTTCGAGGTGCTGATCTGCGACGACGGCTCGACGCCGCCGCTCGCCGAGCGCGTCCAGGTGCGCGACCTGCCGTTCTCGGTGCGCTTCTTGCGCGCGGAGAATGCAGGGCCCGCGACCGCGCGCAACCGCGGGATCGCGGAGGCGCGCGGCACGATCGTGGCCTTCACCGACGATGACTGCCTGCCCGCGCAGGACTGGCTCGAGGCGATCGCCGAGGCCCTCGCCGATCCGGCCACCTACGCCGTGCACGGGCCCACGCGCTCGAGCGTGCCGGCGATCGACCCGTTCGTCCATTCGATCCACATCGATCAGGCCCACGGCGTCGCCACCGCCAACTTCGCGGTGCGCAAGGACAAGCTCGTGGCGGTGGGCGGCTTCGACGAGACGTTCGGCGCGCCCTACTTCGAGGACGAGGACCTGGCGATCCGTTTGCGCGACAGGTTCGGGCCGATCGGCTGGTCCGAGGCGGTGCGCGTGGAGCACCCGCCGCGCGCGGGCAGCGCACGCAGCGCCTGGCGGGCCGCCGGGTACTGGCGCTGGATGCCTTATATGCAGCGCCAGCATCCGGGCGCCTGGGCCGGCGCGATCGGTGGCGTGCGGCGCCGCGCGCTGCTGAAGGCGGCGCTCGTGCTGATCGGGCTCGCGCCGTTGGTCGGCGCGCCGGTCTCGCTCGCGCTGGCCTGGGTCGGCCTGCTGGCCTGGCAGGCGAAGCGCCTGCAGCGCGTGCTCGGCGAGGCCGTGACGTACGGCTGGCGCGTGCCGCCGGCGCAGCAGCTGGCATACCTGTTCGGCGAATGGCTGCTCGATTTCAGGCGCTGGGCGGCTTATGCGTCCGGTCGCCACATGGAGACGAAGCGGAGCGGGCGGGAGATCGCGGAGCTCGGTTTTTGAGCGCCGTGGAGCTCGAAATTTGATGACGATGGAGCTCGGATGACCGTGGGGCTTGCTCGGTGAAGATCGCGCTGGTCTGCTCGGAGGTGATCCGGGAGAGCGGCCATGGGCGGTACATGCTGGAGCTGGCGCGGCGGCTCGCGCCGCGCCACGACGTCCATGTCTTCGCGGACCTGTACCAGGCCGTGCCGGGGACGACCTTCCGCCGCGTGCCGGCGCCCGAGGGCGTCAACCTGATCCGGCTGGTGGTCTTCTGGCTGCGCGCCACCCGTGCCATCGGCCGGGAGCCTTTCGACGTGGTGCACACCATCGGCGGCTGCTGCGCGCGCCGCGACGTGGTCACGGCCCAGTTCGTGCAGCGCGCCTGGGGTGCGGAGCTGGCCGCGCTCGAGGCCGCCGACCGGCGCGCGCGGGCCGAGGGGGCACCGCCCTTGCTGGTGGGCAGCCCGCTGCGGCGGCTCTACCACCGGCTGTACTGGCGCATCGCGGATCTCTTCGAGGCGCCGGCCTTCGCGCCCCGCCCCGGCAAGCGCGTGATCGCGGTGTCGGCGCGCGTGCGCGACGAGCTCGCGCGCTGGTACGGCGTGCCGGCAGCGGAGGTGGCCGTCGTCCATAACGGGGTCGAGCCCGCGGAGTTCGCGGCGGGCGTGCTGGACCCGCTGCGCGCGCCGGCCAGGGCCGAGCTCGGGCTGCCCGAGGGCGCGCCGGCGCTGCTCTTCATCGGCGACTTCTACCGCAAGGGGCTCGGCGTCGCGATCCACGCGCTCGGCCTGATGAAGACGCCGGGGGCGCGCCTCGTGGTGGTCGGCCGGGGCGAGATCGAGGCCTTCCGTGCCCATGCGGCGCGCGCCGGCGTGGCGGACCGGGTGGTGTTCGTGGGCTTCCAGAAGGACGTGCGGCCCTACTTCGCGGCCGCCGACGCGTTCGTCTTCCCGACGCGCTACGAGCCTTTCGGGATGGTGGTGACCGAGGCGATGGCGGCCGGGCTGCCGGTGGTGACGACGCGCGCGGCGGGGGCGTCGGAGGTGATCGTGGCGGGGGACAGCGGGATGGTGGTGGAGGACCCGGACGATGCGACGGCCTTCGCCGCCGCGCTGGACGAGGTGCTGGGCGACCCGGCCCGGCGGACCGCGATGGGCGCCGCCGCGCGGCGGGCGGCGGCCGCGGTGAGCTGGGATTGGGTGGCGCGGGAGACGGAGCGGATTTATGAGGGCCTGATGGCGGAGCGGCATGGCCATGAATGACCACCCTTCCCCTCTTCTCGGCGCGGGGAGTTTCGTCTTCGCCGATCGCACAGGCGCCCCGATCCTCATCCGCCGCGTGATCCCCGCCGACGCCGAGGCGGTGATCGCCTTCATCAAGCACACCGACGGCGAGTCCACCTTCATGACCCGCGAGCCCGGCGAGTTCGCGATCGCCGTCGAGACCGAGCGGCGCTACCTCGCCCACGTCGACGGCCGGCCCAACGCCCTCTTCCTGACCGCCTGGGACGGCACCGAGCTGATCGGCTCGATCGACTTCCACGGCGGCGCGCGGCGGCGCACGGCGCACACCGGCGAATTCGGCCTCGTGGTGCGGCGGTCGCACTGGGGCCGCGGCATCGGCTCGCGGCTGCTCGACGCGCTGTTGGCCTGGGCGCGGGCCTCGGCGGTGGTGACCAAGATCAAGCTGCGCGTGCGGGCCGACAACCTGGCGGCGATCGCCCTCTACCAGGCGCGCGGCTTCATCGAGGAAGGCCGTTTCCGCGCGGAGCTGGTGATCGACGACGCGCCCGTCGACGTTTTGGCCATGGCCTGGTTCCCAGATCCGAACGCTTGACCGGCCGGCTGGCGACCCGTACGATCCCCAAGGCGGCGCTTCAGCGTCGTTATGTCAAGATTTTCAGCCCCAGGAGGCCTCATGACCACGACGGTTACTCAGATCCTCGGCAAGTTCGTGTGGCGCGAGCTCATGACCAGCGACGTCGAAGCCGCGAAGAAGTTCTACGGCGACGCGTTCGGCTGGACGTTCAAGGCCGGCACGCTGGAAGGCGCGCCTGCGTACACCGAGATCGGCACGCCGGACGGCAAGTTCGTCGGCGGCATCATGGCGCTGCCCGAGGGCCAGCCGGCGCCCCCGCACTGGTCGGGCTACGTGTCGGTCGACGACGTCGACGCGGCCGTGAAGCGCGCCGAGGCCGCGGGCGGGCGGGTCTACGTGCAGCCGATGACCATCGAGACGGTCGGCCGCTTCGCGGTGATCGCCGACCCCCAGGGCGGCGTGACGGCGCCCTTCAAGTACGACGGCATGGAGAGCGGCGACGAGATGCCCGGCCTCGGCGCCTTCTGCTGGGATTCGCTCACGACGAGCGACGTGGCCGGCGCGAAGGCGTTCTACAACACCGTCTACGGCTGGACCACCGAAGCCTTCGGTCCCGATGAGGCGGGCGTCTTCGTGTTCAAGCGTCCCGACGGCAACCAGGTCGCGAGCCTGTCGACGGCGCCCGAGGGCATGCCCACCGCCTGGCTGACCTACGTCGCGGTCGCCGACCTCGAGGCGGCCAACGTGGCCGTGGAGAAGGCCGGCGGCAAGGTGTTCGAGCGCCGCATCGACATCCCCGGGATCGGTGCTATGTCGATCGTGCAGGACCCGCAAGGCGCGGTGATCTCGGCGTTCCAGGGCAACGGCGAGCACTGCTAGCGCATCAGCACCCATCCCCTCTCCCCCCGCCGGGCGAGAGGGGAAGGGTGCCGTGGGAAAGGTTGTGGGGATGACGGCCGCCTGGTACCATGGCGCGTCTTCCCGAGCCACCGCCTGCGGCGCAGGCGCCGAGGAGCTTCATGAGCCAGACCGCCCCCCGCGTGGATTCCCCCGACGAGCTGCGCCAGATCGCCTGGACGCTGCGCAAGGACGTCATCACGATGATCGGCCAGGCGAAGTCCGGACACCCGGGCGGCTCGCTTTCGGCGATCGACATCATCACGACGCTGTATTACAACGTCCTCAAGCACGACCCGAAGAACCCCACCTGGGACAAGCGCGATCGCTTCATCCTCAGCAAGGGCCACGGCTGCCCGGCGCTCTACGCCGTGCTCGGCGAGCTGGGTTATTTCAGCAAGGACCTCTTCGGCACGCTGCGCCAGCTCGGCTCGCCGCTCCAGGGCCACCCCGAGCTCGGCAAGCTCGCGGGCGTCGAGGCCTCGACGGGCTCGCTGGGCCAGGGCCTCTCGATCGGCGTCGGCATGGCCGAGGGCGCGCGCATCACCGGCTCGGGCGCCCGCGTTTACGTGCTCACCGGCGACGGCGAGCTCGATGAAGGCCAGGTCTGGGAAGCCGCGATGTACGCCGGCGCCAAGGGCGTCGACAACCTGGTCGCGATCGTCGACGTGAACCGCCAGCAGCTCGACGACACCACGGACCACATCCTGCCGCTCGAGCCGCTCGCCGACAAGTGGCGCGCGTTCCGCTGGCACGTCGTCGACGTCGACGGCCACGACTTCCGGCAGATCCTCGGCGCATTCGCCGAGGCGTCGAAGACAAAGGGCAAGCCCACCGTCATCCTGGCCCGCACCACCAAGGGCCGCGGCGTGTCCTTCATGGAGGACAACCTCGAGTGGCATGGTACGGCGCCCAGCGCCGAGCAGATCAAGGCGGCGTGCGAGGAGCTGGAGAAGGAGCTGACCCCTTCGACCTAGCCGCTGGCGGCGGCGACGGACGGGTTGGATTCGACTGAGCTGGTAGGAGACTGAAGAAATGGCGATTCGGGAGCGGAAGTTGGGCGCGGCGACGCGCGACGCCTACGGCGAGGCGCTGGTGGAGCTCGGCGCCAGGGACAGCCGCGTGGTGGTCCTGGACTCGGACCTCAGCAAGTCCACCAAGACCAACGGCTTCGCGAAGAAGTTCCCGGACCGCTTCTTGAACGTCGGCATCGCCGAGGCGAACATGGTCAGCATGGCCGCGGGCCTCGCCACCAGCGGGCTCGTGCCCTTCGCGAGCTCGTTCGCCTCGTTCCTCATGTGCAAGACCTTCGATCAGCTGCGGATGGGCGTCGCGAACCCGCGCGCGAACGCGAAGTTCGTCGGCTCGCATGGCGGCATCTCGCTCGGCGAGGACGGCGCCTCGCAGATGTCCGTCGAGGACGTCGCGCTGGCCGTCGCGCTGCCCCACTTCGCGGTGCTAATCCCAGCCGACGGCGTCGCCACGCGCGCGCTCACCTTCACGATCGGCGCGCACGAGGGCCCGGTCTTCATGCGCACCGGCCGGCCGAAGGCGCCGGTGATCTACGCCGAGGGCGAGGCCTTCCCGATCGGCGGCTCCAAGCTGCTGCAAGAGGGCAAGGACGCCACGATCGTGGCGAACGGCCTGCTGGTGTTCGAGGCGCTGCAGGCGGCCGATCTGGCGGCCGAGGCCGGTTACTCGGTCGGCGTGCTGGACTGCTACTCGGTGAAGCCGCTCGACGAGGCGGCGATCGCCCGCGCGGCCAAGGCCTCGGGTGCCCTGCTCGTGGCCGAGGAGCACCTCACCACCGGCGGCCTCGGCGCGATGGTGGCGCAGGCGGCAGCCAAGCACCACCCCGTGCCGATCGACTTCGTCGGCCTGGACGACAAATACGGCGAGAGCGGCACGCCGGACGCGCTGATGAAGCACTTCGGCTTCACGGCGGAGAACCTCGCGGACCGCGTGAAGGCGCTCATCGAGCGCAAGCGGGCCGCTTCGGGCGTGCTCGCTTAGAAGGGCAATGAGCGAAGTCGCCTTCAGGCCTGAGCGCCCTGAACGGGCACTCAGGCTCTTCCAGCCGCCCCACCCACCCACCCCACCCGAAGTGATTTCGAGCCTCGGTCTTTCGAGGGGTTCTGGTAGTCCGAGATGACCGAAGCGGCCCTGGTACCGCTCCATATCGAATTAGACACCCGCGATCCGACGGTGCGACTCGCCGTCGTCATCTACAACCCGACGGCCGGCTCGGGGCTCGGCAAGAAGCACGTCGATCTGGCCGCGGTGCGCGAGCGCTTCAAGCGCCACGGCTGGCAGTGCGGCACCCTCGCCACCCGCCAGGCCGGGGACGGTACGGAAGCCTGCCGCCATGCGCTCGCGGAGGGTGCCGCCATGGTCGTCGCGATGGGCGGCGACGGCACGATCAACGAGGTGGTGCAGGCGCTCGCCGGCCAGGAGGTGCCGCTCGGCATCATCCCCACCGGCACGATCAACATCCTCGCCCGCGAGGTCGGCGTGCCGCTCGACCCGATGGCGGCGATCGACACCATCGCCACCGGCGAGCCGCGCACGATCGACCTCGGCAAGGCCAACGGCCGCTACTTCACGAGCATGATCGGGCTCGGCTACGACGCGGAGTCGATCCTGAACCTCCTGCCGCAGCTCAAGGCCTGGTCCGGCCCGCTCGCCTACTGGGTCGCGGCCTTCAAGAGCTACATCCAGCACAAGGCCGTGCGGGCCACCTTGCAGGTGAACTACGGCGATCGCACCAAGCGCCTGCGCCGGCTGATCTACATCATGGTGGTGAGCAACGCCGGGCTGTACGCGGGCGGCGTGCTCAAGTTCTCGCCCGAAGCCAACCTGCGCGACGGGCTGCTCGACATCTGCGTCATCCGCTCCGGCCGCTGGTACCGCGCGCTCTACCACGGGGCGCTCACGTTGCTCGGCCGCCTGCGCACGGTCAGCGACGTCGAGTTCTTCCGGGCGGTCTCGATCGAGTTCTCTTCATCGCGCCCATTCCCTTACCAGCTCGACGGCGATCCGGTGGGCACCTCGCCGGTCCTGATCGAGATCGCGCCGGCCGCGCTGCGCGTGATGGGGCCGGCCGCTGCGCCCAATCCGCGTGTTATGATGGCGGGATCATGATGGACCAACTTCCAGGCAACCTGCTCGGCCCCCTGCTCGGCTTCCTCTTCACCGTAGGAACCGTGCTCTTCATCGCGTTCACGGCGCACCGCACGGAGCGGCCGGGCGCGTTGGAGGCCCTGCAGGCGGATGCCCGCCGGCTGGCCTCCGGCGAGAGCTCGCCCGGTGAACCTCAGGGCCCTGCGGCGAGCGGATCCTAGCTCGCTCGCGTGATGCACCCCCTTGACGGGGTGTGGTATTAAGATCTCGCCCCCCCCGCCGGTTGCCGGGGGCTGGCATCCATGAATACCCATGAATATGGAAGAGAAGTAACAGGCTATGGCCAAGAACCTCGTGATCGTTGAGTCGCCCGCCAAGGCGAAGACCATCGAGAAGATCCTCGGCAAGGACTTCACGGTGAAGGCGTCGGCCGGGCACGTGCGCGACCTGCCCAAGAAGGGCATCGGCATCGACATCAAGAAGAAGTTCCTCCCGAAGTACGAAGTGCTGCCGGACAAGATCGACAAGGTCAAGGAGCTTCAAGAGGCGGCCACCAAGGCCAAGACCATCTACCTCGCGCCCGACCCGGACCGCGAGGGGGAGGCGATCGCCTGGCACCTGGCGAGCATCCTGAAGGAGACCACGGACGAGACCGGCGCCAAGGTGAAGCGCATCGAGTTCAACGAGATCACCAAGGAGGCCATCCAGCGGGCGATCAAGAAGCCGCGCGACATCGACCAGCCGCGCGTCGATGCCCAGCAGGCGCGCCGCGTGCTCGACCGCCTCGTGGGCTACAAGATCTCCCCGCTGCTGTGGGTGAAGGTCAAGCGGGGCCTCTCGGCCGGCCGCGTGCAGTCGGTGGCCGTGCGCATCGTCTGCGATCGCGAGAAGGAAGTCCTCGCCTTCAAGCCGGAGGAGTACTGGACGATCGGCGTCGAGCTGCTCAAGGGCAAGACGGCGTTCACGACCGAGCTCTCCAAGTGGAAGGGCAAGAAGGCCGACATCGGCAACGGCAAGACCGCCGGCACGATCGTCGAGGCGCTCCAGAAGGCCGACTACAAGGTCGCCAAGATCGCCACCAAGGAGTCCAAGCGCCAGCCCACGCCGCCCTTCATCACGTCCACGCTGCAGCAAGAGGCCTCGCGCCGCTTCGGCTTCACCGTCAAGCGCACGATGACGTTGGCCCAGCAGCTGTACGAAGGCATCGAGCTCGGTGAGGAAGGCCCCGTCGGCCTGATCACCTATATGCGTACGGACTCGATCCGCGTCGCCAAGGAGGCGCAGGAAGAAGCCGTCGTGTTCGTGACCGAGACGTGGGGCAAGGAGTACCTGCCCACCGAGGCGCGCAACTACAAGTCGAAGAAGGGCGCGCAGGACGCCCACGAAGCCATCCGCCCGAGCAGCGCCTACCGCACGCCGGAGGCCATGAAGAAGGTCCTCAAGGCAGATCTCCACAAGCTCTACAGCCTCATCTGGCAGCGCTTCTTGTCCTCGCAGATGTCGAACGCGCTGCTCTCGACGCTGTCGATCGACATCGAGGCCGGCGACGCGGTGCTGCGCGCGAGCGACACGAAGGTGCTCTTCGCGGGCTACCAGAAGGTCTACGAGGAGCTCTCCGAGGACGAGAACGAGCCCGAGGCGCCCAAGCCCTCGAAGCTGCCCGAACTCACGGAAGGCGAGGCGCTCAAGCTCAAGGAAGTCCTGCCCAAGCAGCACTTCACCCAGCCCCCGCCGCGCTACACGGAAGCTTCGCTCGTGAAGGCGATGGAAGCGGAGGGCATCGGCCGCCCGTCGACCTACGCCCCCACGATCGCGACGATCCAGGACCGCGGCTACGTGGTCAAGGAAGGCCGCGCGCTCCAGCCCACCGAGCTCGGCCTGCAGGTCAACGATCAGCTCGTGAAACACTTCCCCGACATCGTGAACACGAAGTTCACGGCGGACATGGAGGCCAAGCTGGACGGCGTCGAGGCCGGCGGCGAGGCCTGGCAGGACCTGATCGAAAAGTTCTACCTGCCCTTCAACGAGACGCTCAAGCTGGCGAACAAGGAGATGGAGGCCATCTCGATCCCCTCGGGCGAGTTCTGCGAAGTGTGCACCAAGGAGTACGTGATCAAGAGCGGCCGCTTCGGCGAGTTCCTGGCCTGCTCGGGCTACCCGGAGTGCACGAGCAAGAAGCCTTACTTCAAGAAGATCGGCCTCAAGTGCCCCGGCTGCAAGGTCGGCGACATCATCGAGAAGCGCTCGCGCATGGGCAAGACGTTCTTCGGCTGCCAGACCTGGCCCGAGTGCAGCTGGACGGCCTGGGATCTGCCCACCGACCAGATCTGCACCAAGTGCAACACCGACGTGATGCTGCTCAAGCGCATGAAGACGGGCCGCACGTACCTCAAGTGCCGCGACAAGGAATGCGGCAACACGAGCTACGTGACCAAGAAGAAGGCCCAGGCCGACGAGGACGCCCAGGAAGAAGTGGCGGAGGCGAAGGAGGCCTAGCCGGCCTCTAACGCTCCGGTATGCTCTCGCTCCACTTCTTCGCGCTGCTGGCGCGGTTCGTCACCGTGATGGTCTGCTGGATCATCCTGATGGTCATGCCGCTCCTGGTCTTCACGCCACCGCTCGACGAGACGAACTTCAAGCCGTACCTCGGCCTCCACTACGCGCTCCTGCTGCTGCTCGGCACGGTCGTCTCGCGCTCGTGGGGCGGGGGTGGCTTGTTGCTCATGACTTTCCCGTTCTTGCTCATCAACACGTTCCTGGGTGTGAAGGCCGTGATCCAGCCGGGCGAGGTCGGGGTGATCGATCAGGTGGGCAGCCTGAACTTCTTCGCGATCTACGGCGTGGTCTGGCTGGCCTGGCGGCTCGGCAAGAAGTGGCACAGCCCGGCGAAGGAAGATGGGCGTTTGCTTTGAAGGGCGCCCCCTGGGTCCGGCTGGCGGGCAATTTCGCTCAGAATTGGAAATAGATGAAGGTGCGGCTCTCGGCGACGAGGAATAGCAAGATGGCTGCGATCCCCAGCTGATACGCCACCCAGCGAGCGGGCTTGGGCCATGTCGCGACGCGGGCCATCACGCCGCCGCGCGCCTCGAGCGTCTCGCCCGTCAGCAGGATAGCGATGGTGAGCAGCGCAAAGCCGAAACGTGAGGGCGAGCCCTCGAATGGCTCGATCGCCGCCACAAAGCCCTCGGCGGTGGTCAGGTGCGCCCAGAGCCCCGTGTGCAGGTGCGTGACCATGTGCGCGGCGTGCGCCAGCGACGGCGCGCGGAAGAAGATCCAGGCGAAGGTGACGAATGTGAAGACCGTAAGACCTTGGAGGCCAGCGAGCAGGACCGGGTGGCGGCCGAGCCCGGTCGCGGCGTAGAGGCGCACACGCAACCCTTGAGTCCAGATGCCGGCCACCAGCGAGGCGCCGTGCAAAGCACCCCATACCACGTAGGTCCAATTGGCACCGTGCCAAAGCCCGCTGACCAGGAATACGGCAAGCAGGTTCAGGGTCCAGCGCGCCTTGCTCACGCGGTTTCCGCCCATCGGTATGTACAAGTAGTCACGGAACCAGGTCGACAGGCTGATGTGCCAGCGCGTCCAGAACTCCTGGATGCTTCGCGAGAAGTATGGCCGGCGGAAGTTCAGCATCAGGTCGATGCCCATTGTGCGCGCTGCGCCTCGCGCGATGTCCGAGTACCCGCTGAAATCGCAGTAAATCTGGAAAGCGAAGAATGAGGCGGCCACGATCAAGGTCAGGCCGCCATGATCCTGCGGCGCGACAAAGATGCGGTCGATCAGCTTTGCGGCGTGATCCGCGATGACGACCTTTTTGAAGAAGCCCCAGCCCATCAGGCGCATACCGTCCGCAAGCCGCTCGAAGTCAAAGCGGTGTTCGGCGTGGAACTGGTGGAGGAGGTTCTGGGGCCGTTCGATCGGCCCGGCGACGAGTTGGGGCCAGAACATGACGTAGAGCGCGTAGATGCCCAAGTGTCGTTCCGGCGCCTGGTTACCCCTGTACACCTCGATCGTGTAGCTCAGGCTCTGGAACACGTGGAAGCTCAGCCCGATCGGCAACAACACCTGCAAGACCGGCAGCGGCAGGTTCCAGCCGATCAGGTGCGCCAGCGCCCGCGCGTTGTCGGCGAAGAAGTTGAAGTACTTGAAGAAGCCG
>JAKFEW010000024.1:0-6346 GCA_036675505.1 Candidatus Sericytochromatia bacterium | reverse complement strand
GCGCAGGCGCTCGACCTCGCTGGCCGGCAGCTTGTCGAAGGTGGCCTGGTCGCCTTTGACGAACTGATTGAGCACGTAGCTCGCGCCCAGCGTGGCGGCCGTGTCGATGGCCACCTCGCGCGGCGCGGCGCCGCCCCGGGACAGGATCGCCGAGAGCTCGCCGCCGTTCCAGAGCCGGACCTTCAAGACCAGGTTCTCGGCGGGCAGGCTGGCCTCGAGGCGATAGCCGCCTTGACCGTCCGAGACGGCCGCGAGCGGCTTGCCGGTAACGTCCACCAGCGCGCGGCCGGCGGCGTCCTGCACGAAGACCGTGGCATCCACGAGCAGCGCCTCGCCCGGCGCCTCGGCCGCGGACTGGCGCAGCCCATACTTGGCCTTGGAAACGAGGCCGCCGCCGTTGTTCGCGATCAGGCCGCCGCCGTTGTTCGCGACGAGGCCCGCGCCGTTGTTCGTGATCACGGCGCCGCCGTTGTTGCTGATCAGCGAGGCGCCGTGGTCCGAGATCAGCTTGACCTTGCCGGTGAGCTGGCTGGTCTCGGCGGTCTGCGCCACGGTGCGCGTGAGCATCCCCTCGGGCAGCCGGGGCGTCGTGGCGGCTTGGGCGAGCCCGGGCGACGCCGAGGGCTGCGACGCGGGGGCGTTCGGCGAGTCCTTGCCCGCCGCCGTGGTCCCGTTGGGCTTCTTCGACGCCGTGGCCCCGGGCCTGGGCGCGCCCGGCGCCGGCACGCAGCCGGAGGCCGCGATTGCGAGGGCGAGGAGGAGCGTAAGCCGGCTGGACATGACAGCCACGTACCACGCCCGGCCTGGCGTCAAACAAGCACGTCCCCACCCCCGCGCGGAGGGATGCGGTCAGTAGGAGCCGGCCGGCAGGAAGCGGATCAGGTTCGCGCCGCCGTCCACGATCACGAGCCGGCCTTGCGGATCGATCGCGAGGCCGGTCGGCATGATCAGCGCGTCGCCGGCCGCCGAGTCGGCGAAGAACTTGCCGCCGGGGCCGGCGATCGTGGTGACCGTGCCGTCGATGGCGAACTTCCGGACGCGCGCGGTCACCTTCGGCAGCGCGTCGACCGGCAGGTCCTTCATGCCGTTGGTCAGGCTGGCGAGCAGCGGGATCGAGACCGTGCCGAGCTCGCCGACGAAGACGTTGCCCTTTGCGTCGACGCACACGCCGCCGGGCAGCGCGAGCAAGGCCTCGGCGCGGGTGGTGGGCGCGCCCGTGTCGGCGGCGAGCCCCAGGATGGTCTCCACGCGCTCCTTGCCGGCGAAGGTCTCGATCGTCTTGCCGTCCGGCGACACGCGGCGGATGCGCATGTTCCCCGCGTCCGCGAAGTAGAGCGAGCCGTCCGGGCCCCAGTTGAGGCCGAGGGGGGCGTCGAGGCGGGCGGCCCCGGGCGGGCCGCCGTCGCCGCCGTAGCCGCCCTTGGCTTCGCCCGAGCCCGCGACCAACTCGACCTGGCCATCCGCCCGCAGGCGGTGGACCTGGTGGCGCGCGATCGAGGTCCAGGCCGGCAGGCCGTCCGGCCCGATCGCGAGGTCGATCGGGCGCACGGGGGCGTATTCGCCCGGCGGAAGCGGGACGCCGGCGACGAGCGCGTCCTGGTCGGCGTAATGGCCGGCCGGGCTCGTGATGACGCCGGCCGCGTCGATCTTGCGGACCCGCCGGTTGCCGGAGTCGAGCACCCAGACGACGTCGCCGCGCACGTCGAGGCCGGTGGGCGTGCTGAACTGCGCGGCCGTGGCCGGGCCGCCGTCGCCCGCGAAGCCGAGCGCGCCGCCCGCGATCGTCTCGAGCGCGGTGCCGTCGAGGCGCCGGATCGTGTGGCTGCCGCCCTCGGCGATCAGCATGCGGCCGCGGCTGTCGAAGCCGACGCCGCCGGGCCCGTTGATCGCGAGCGCGCCGTTCGCGCCATCTTGGTTGCTCTTGAGCGCGCCGGCGAGGCGAGTGAGCACGCCGTCCTTGAGCCGCCAGACGGCGTTGGCGCCGCCATCCGCGATCAGCATGCCGCCGTCCGCCTCGAGGAGCGTGCCCGCCGGCGCGGCGAGCGCGGCCGTGCCGGGCGGGCCGCCCTTGCCCGCGAGCACGGTCCTCGTGCCGTCCGACCCGATGCGCGTGATGCGCCCGGCCTCGTTCTCGCTGACGATCGGCTGGCCGTCGGGCCCCAGGCGCATGAAGCCCTCCTTGTCGAGCTCGAGGTCGGCGGCGACCACGCTCCAGCTCGTGGCACCGGGCGTGAGGCGCCAGAGGGTGTCCGATTGCGGCTTGCGGCGCAGCAGGAGCCAGACGGTGCCGTCGGCCCCCAGCTCGACGCTCACCGTGCCGTGGCCTCGCCATTCCTCGGGGCCCGCCGGCAGCTTGGTGATCTTGCCGTCGGGGGCGACCACCATCACGCGCGGCGGGTTGCCGCCCGGCCGATAGTTCTCGCCCACGTAGAGCGTGCCGTCGGCGGCGAGCGCGAAGCCGAAGGGGCAGACGGCCGTCTCGAGCGCCGTCGCGCCGATCGCCCCGTCCTGCTGGCCGTTGCCGAACACGACGCTGGTCGTGCCGTCCTGTGCGATCTTGCGCAGGTGGAAGGTGCCGCCGTCCGCCGCGTAAATCGAGCCGTCGGCCGCGAGCCGCATGTCCGAGAGGCGGAACCAGGTCGCCTTGACCTTCTCGCCGTGGATGCTGTCGAGCCAGGTGGTGATCGTGCCGTCCGGCGCGATGCGACGGATGCGGCCGAAGACGCTCTCCGAGACCAGCAGCGAGCCGTCGGCCAGGCGCAGCAGCGAGCGCGGGTCGCCGAGCGGCACGTCGAGCGCCTGGCGGCCGCCGCCGAGGTTGGCCTGGCCGAGCAGCAGCGCCTTGATGTCGCTGAGCGTCTTGTCGACGGCGGGGGCCTTGGCGCGCAGCTCGTCGGTGAGCTTGACCAGGGCCGCGGGGCTGTAGTCGGGCGTCTGGCCGATCAGGCCGCGCGCGGCGTCGAGGTCGCGGCGCAGGCGATCGACCTCGCTGGCCGGCAGCTTGTCGAAGGTGGCCTGGTCGCCTTTGACGAACTGGCTGAGCACGTAGCTCGCACCCAGCGTGGCGGCCGTGTCGATCGCCACCTCGCGCGGGCCGGTGCCGCCCCTGGGCAGGATCGCCGAGAGCTCGCCGCCGTTCCAGAGCCGGACTTTCAGGACCAGGTTTTCGGCCGGCAAGGTGGCCTGGAGCCTGTAGCCGCCGGTCTGGTCGCTGATCGCCGCGAGCGGCTTGTTCTGCGCATCGACGAGCTGGCGGCCGGCGCCGTCGAATACCGTCACCGTGGCGTCGGTGAGCGTCGCCTCGTCGGCCGCGCCTTGCAACAGGCGCAGCGGCCTCGCGAGGTAGCCGGCGCTGTTGTTGGCCACCAGGCCGCCGCCATTGTTCGCGACGACCCCGCCGCCGTTGTTCGCGATGATGCCGCCGCCGTTGTTGCTGATCAGGGCCGCGCCGTGGTCCGAGAGCAGCTTGACCTTGCCGGTGAGCAGGGCCAGGTCGCCCGACTGCGCGACGACGCGCTGGGCGCCCGCGGCGACCAGCGCAGGAGGCGCTGTGGGCTGGCCTGCGCCGGCGTTGGTCGGCGCAGGTTTGGCGCTCGCCGTGGCGTTGGTCGCGGCCGGGCGGATCGGCTTGCGCGCGGTGCCCGGCGCCGCCGGCGCCAGCGGGCCCGCACAGGCCTGCAGGGCGAGCACGAGCGTGAGGACCGGGGGCAGGCAGCGACGCATATCCGCTTCCTACCACCAGCCCCGGCTCCGGAAACCGCTTTCGCGTTCAGGGCGCGAGCAATTGGCCGCGAATCTCGCCGCCTGAGTTCTGGGTGGTGTGGACCGCCACGTACAGCTTGCCGACCTTGAGCGCGTCGATCAGCGCATCGGTCAAAAACTCGCCGCCCGTGCCGAAAGTCCAGGTGCCGGTCGCGGTCTTCTTGTCCGCGCCGATCGCGAGCGTCTTCACGATGCCGCCGCTCTCGCCCGGGCCGCCCTGGTGGACGTGGGCGCCCTGGATGTCGCCCGTGAGGCCGGCTGTGTAGACCCGGAGGGTCGCGCTCTTGTCGGCCGCCAGCGTCAGCCAGGCCACGCCCGCCGCGGCCGCCGCGTTGGTGGTGCCCGGCACCGGGCGCAGGTCGGCGGCGCCCGCCCAGCTGAACGGCTTGAGGTTGCCGCGCGACTCGCCGGTCGGGTTGGTGGCCGTCTGGACGGTGGCGTAAATCTCGCCCCGCTCGAGCGCGGCGAGCTGGCTCGTGGTCAAGGGCTCGGTCGAATCGGCGGTCGCCCAGGTGCCGCTCGCGCCGCGCCTGGTCGTGGCGTCGACGGTCAGCGTCTTCACGATGCCGCCGGTCACGCCCTCGGCGCCCTGCCGCAGCTGGGCCTCGGTGAGGTCGCCGGTGGCGCCGATGGTCCACAGGCCGATCATGAGCGACTTGCCGTCGGCCGCGAGCGTGCCGATCGCCGCGCCGCCCGCGCCCGTGTTGTTGGTGAGCGGCAGGTCGGCCGCGAAGTGGCTCCGCGTGGTGGTGGTCGGCGCAGTCGAGGCCGCCGTGCTGGGCGAGGCGGCAGGCGCGGTCGAGGCCGCGGGGCTGCCGGTCGGGCTCGCCACGGGCGAAGCCTGGCCGCCGGCGACGGGCGTGGCCGTGGGCTGGGTGCTCGCACGGCCGCCGCTGCCGATCGTGGCGAGCGCGGCCGGCGTGGCCGTGGGCGAGGCCTTGGTGGCGTTGCCGGTCGCAGGCCTGGTCGAGGGCGTGGGCGGCGAGGTGGAGTTCCCCGGGCAGCCCGCGGCGAAGAAGGCCGTGACGAGGAGCGTGGCGGCGACGGCAGGCGAATGGCGGCGGGACATGGGGTCCTTTCAGGGCGCGAGCGCGTTCACGGGGCGAGCGAAGGATTATAACACCGCGCCACCCGCCCGCGCCGCCGGGGTCTAGCCGTACAGCCGCCAGGCACCGTCGCGTTTCACGCCGTGAGCCGGCCGGCCACGCTCAGGCCCCTTGCGCCGCGACGAGCCCGGCGACGATCGCGGCGATCGCCCGCGCGCTGGTCAGTTCCGCCATCTGCTCGTCGGCCACCTTGATCTTGTAGTGCTTCTCGAGGGCGGTCGTCACGTCGATCGCGAGCACGGAGTCCATGCCGAGCTCGTCGCTCAGCTCGGCGTCCGGCCCGATCTCCGCGGGCTCGCGCTCGAGCACCTCGGCCAAAACCGCCGTCACCTTCTCCAGAACCGTCATCCAAATTACTCCTTGGGCTTGGGGGGCGTTCAGCCGGACAGGCCGCCGTCGACGACGAGCACCTGGCCGGTGATGTAGCGGGCGCCTTCCGAGAGGAGGAACGCCGCAGCGTGGGCCACGTCCTCGGGGTCGCCGAAGCGGCCGAGGGGGATCTGCGCGATCAGCTCGGCACGGAGCTTGGCGGGCAGGTCCTTGATCATGTCGGTCTCGACGAAGCCGGGGGCGATCGCGTTGACGGTCACCCCATACCCGCCCACCTCGCGGGCCAACGCGTGCGTCAGGCCGATCAGCCCGGCCTTCGAGCCGGCGTAGGCCGAGGTGCCCGCCAGGCCCCGGAAGGCGGCCACCGAGCTCACGCTGAGGATGCGGCCCCGGCGGCGCTTCATCATGCGGATCGCCGCCTTCTTGCAGCACAGCCAGGCGCCCAGCAGGTTGGTCTCGAGGTGCTCGCGGAAGTCCTCCTCGCGGGCCTGCATGATCAGCTTGGAGCGCGAGATGCCGGCGTTGTTCACGAGCGCGTCGAGCTCGCCGAGCGAGGCTTCGACGGCGGCGAAGGCCTGGTCCACCGCCGCGGCGTCCGCCACGTCGGCGCGCAGCGGCAGGGCGCGCCGGCCCATGGCGCGGATCGCGGCCGCCACTTCCTCGGCGGCCGCCTCGCTGGCCTTGTAGGTGAGCGCGACGTCGGCGCCGCGGCGGGCGAGCTCGAGGGCGATCGCCCGCCCGATGCCGCGCGAGCCGCCGGTCACGAGCGCGATCTGGCCGCTCAGGTCGCACCCGGGCGTGGCCTGGGCGCTGGCGATGGGCGTGGCTTCAGACATACGGTGCGCGCCTCGGGGGAATCAGCCGATCAGGGGGTCAGTCTACCATCGCCGACCGCGATGCGGGCCTACGCGCGCGTGAGCACCAGGGCGGCCTGGTGGCCGTCCGGGTCGAAGGCGTCGACGAGCACGTGGGTGGGGCTCGCCAGGCCGCCCGGCCAGGGTGCGTCGCCGAGCGCCAGCGTGGCGGCCAGCGCGCCGAAAGCCCCGGCGGCCCCGAGCGACTCGCCGAGCCAGGCCTTGGGCGCGAGCCGCGGCGGCGGCGCGGCGCCGAACACCTGCGCGAGCGCCGTGGCCTCGAGGGCGTCGAGC
>JAKFEW010000116.1:0-6469 GCA_036675505.1 Candidatus Sericytochromatia bacterium | reverse complement strand
GGGGAGGCCGCGGGCGCCGCCGAGGCCCCGGCAGGCGCCGCCGGCGCGCCAACGGGCCTGGCTGAGGCCCCGCCCGCCGCGGGGGACGTGGCCGTCACGGGGGGCTTGATCGCGGCGCTCGGGGCAGGGGGCGTGGCGACGGATCCCTTCGGCGTGCAGGCGGCGAGGCCGACGGCGGCGAGGGCGCTGCAGGCGACCAGGACGGCCAGGGGGCGAAGACGGGGACTCATGGGGATTCCTCCTGGGGTCGGGGGCGAGGTTCGGGGAGCGGCTCGAGGAGCGGGCTAGAGGGCCACCGGGGCCGCCACGCCATGGACCGACACCTTCACGACGTCGTCGACCGGCTTGAAGAGCAGCGAGGGCCGGGGGATCTGGTACGCGGTGAGCGAGACCTCGAAGGTGGCGTCCACCGTCACGCCCTCGGGCGCGACGCGCGCCCGCAGGGGCACGCTGACGGGGCGAATGACGCCATGCAGGCCGAGCTGGCCCACGGCCTCGCCGACGATCGCGAAGGCGCCGCCCGGCAGGGCCGTGCGGGACGTCTCGGTGAAGCGCCGCACCTCGAGGACGGCCGCCGGGAAGCGGCCCACGTCCAGCGTGGCGGCCGCGTTGGCGTCGCGGTTGGCATTGCCGCTCTCGAAGGATACGAGCGGCAGGCGCAGGGTCATCGGCGTGGCGAGGCGATCGCCCGCCAGGGTCACCCGCCCGCGCAGGGCGTGCGACACCCCCGTGACCTGGTGGAGCGCGTGGACGAGGTGGTAGCTCACCGCGCTCGCGCTGCCGAAGTCGAAGGTGTCGGGCAGCTGCGCCGGGGCCGCATGGCCGGCCGGCGCGGCGAACAGAGCGGCGGCGACGGCCGCAAGCAGGGACTTGTACACGAGGCTCACTCTCCGAAGGCGATGACCCCGGCCGAGAGCGCCATCAGACCGAACGTGGCGGCGGCGGCGAGGCCGTGGTATGGCGTGTAGTCCGGGCCGGCGAAGGCCGTGGCGAGCCCCAGGCCCACCGTGGCGGCCATGCCGGAGGCGTGCAGCCAGGCCGCCTTCTCGTGGATCGCGACGGTGTCCCAGGGGCCTGGCGAGCGGCGCAGCGGGTTGGGTGGCGCGGTGATCGCGAGCGTGCCGGCCGTGAGGTAGAGCCCGGTCGTGAGGCCCGCCGCCGCGAGGTGGAGGTCGCGCAGTTCGCCGGGGCCTTTCAGCTCGGCGGACCAGTAGCCGAGCCCGCCGGTCGCGGCCATGGCGCCCAGGGTCGCGAGCGCGAAGCCCTGGTGCAGGCCGAGCTGCGCGTGGCGGACGGCGAAGACGGAGGCGTCGAAGGGCGGCTGGTCGGCGAGCACGTCCGGCGGGCCGGCGCCCGGCTCGGCCGAAGCGAGGGCGGGGGCGGCCGGCCACAGCGCGGCGGCCACGAGCGCCGCACACGCGGCACGGAGGAGCGGACGGGAGGCGAGCGACATCGGGAGCGTACCTTTCTCGGGGGGACGCTCCAATCCTAGCGCTCGATTGTGAAGGAATCGGGAAGCGGCGAGCGGGCCGGGCGCCGCCAGTCGGCGCCGTCGGCCTCAGGCAAGCACAGCTCGAAGGTGTTGCCCGCGCCCCCCGCCGGCGCCAGCACGAGCGTGCCGCCGTGGGCCCTGGCGACGGCGCGGGCGATCGCGAGGCCGAGGCCCGTGCCGCCCGGGTTCGCCGCCTGGCCCGCGTCGGCGCGGCCGAAGCGCTCGAAGATCCGGGCGCGATCGGCCTCGGCGATCGGCGGCCCGGCGCTCGTCACCGCGATCACGTGGGCGCCGTCCCGCCGCGCCAGCCGGACGCCCACCCGGCTGCCCGCGGGCGCGTACCGGATCGCGTTGTCAAGCAGGTTGCGGACGGCCCGCGCGACCGCCGGCGGATCGCCCACGGCGCGGGCGGGCCCGTCGGCCAGGGCCAGCTCGAGCGCGATGCCGCGGGCCTCGGCGAGCGGGGTGATCGCGGCGGCCTCCTCCTCCACCACCTCGGCCAGCGAGAAGCCGAGCGGGCGCTCGCTCGGGCCGGCCTCGCCGCGCGTGAGCGCGAGCAGGTCGTCGACGAGCTCGCCGAGCCGGTGCGTCGCCTCGCCCACCGCCGCGAGCCGCGCCGCCAGGGCGGGCGTGGCGTCCGGCACCTCGCGCGCGAGGTCGACCTGCAGGCCCAGCATCGCGAGCGGCGTGCGCAGCTCGTGCGATACGTCGCGCGTGAACTGGCGCTCGCGGGCGATCGCCGCCTCCACCGGCGCCGAGGCACGGCCGGCGAGCCAGCTCCCGGCGAGCCCGGCCGCGAGGAGCGAGAGCGGCAACATGCCGAGCAACGCCGCCGCGAGCGACGCCAGCGCCCGGCGCTCCTCGGCGAGCGAGCGCGCGATGTAGAGCGCGCCCTGGGTGTGCCCGCCGCGCGGCAGCGGGACGACCAGCGCGCGCAGGCCGCCTTCGGTCCGCGCGCCCGGCCGCGGGTCGATCCGCGCGGGCGCGGGGCCCTCGCCGCGCCAGGCGCGCACGCGGCCGTCGGCGTACAGCACCGCCGCATGCTCCCCCGGCTCGAGGGTGAACTCGTCGAACTCGTGGCTCAGCTCCTCGAAGGACTCGCTCGAGCTGGCGAAGCCCGCGGCGGCCGGCTGCAGCAGCCGGTGGCTCGCGTCGTCGATCGCCGCGAGCAGGAGCCGGTGGGTGACGGCGTAGCTGCCGAGCGCGTACAGCGTGACGACCACCGCCAGCACCGTGAGGTGGTAGGCGGTCAGCCGCCGCCTAAGCGCCCCGAGCATGGTCCGCGAGGCGGTACCCCAGGCCGTAGACCGTCTGGATCAGCCGGGGCGCGCGATCGTCGCCGATCGCCTTGCGCAGGAGCTTCACGTGGGCCCGCACGACGTCGCTCGCAGGCTCCGCCTCGCCGCTCCAGACGTGCGTGAGGATGTCGTCGTGGCTGAGCAGCCGACCAGGGTGGCGCAGGAAGTACTCGAGCAGCGCGCGCTCCTTGCGTGGCAGCGTGAGGTCCCGGCCCGCGCGGGTCACCCGCCCGGTCGCCGGATCGAGGATGAGGTCGGCGGTGCGCAGCAGCGGATCGCGCGCGGGCCCCTGGCGGCGCAGCAGCGCCCGCACCCGGGCCTGCAGCTCCGGCAGTTCGAACGGCTTCACCAGGTAGTCGTCGGCGCCGGCGTCGAGGCCCGCGACCTTGTCGGCCGTGGCGTCGCGCGCGGTCAGCACGAGGATCGGCATGTTCGCCCCGCGGGCGCGCGCCCGGCGGCAGACCTCGAGCCCGGAGCGCTTCGGCAGGCCGAGGTCGAGCACCACGAGGTCGTAAGGGATCCCATCGATCAACGTGTCGGCTTCCTCGCCGTCGGCCGCGACGTCCACGGCGTGGCCGCCGCCGCCCAGCGCGTCACGCAAGGCGGCGGCGAGCGGGGCCTCGTCCTCGACCACCAGCACGCGCATCGGGGGCTCCTTCGTCGACAGCGCTCAACGTAACACCGCGCCGGCCAGCCGAAAACCGGGTTTCACCCGGACCTGGTCTCGCCCTCGGCGTCAGACCGACTCGAGCAGGTACTGGGCATGGCCCAGCGAGAGCGAGCCCGCGCGCACGTAGCGGTCGACCAGCGAGCGGAACGACTTGCGCGCGCGAAACGCGACCTCGGGCCGGCCGCTCGCCTGGGCCGCCCAGGCGCGGTCGAGCAGCGCGCGCAAGGTATTCGCCTGGCTCGTGGACAGCGCGCCGATCCCCACGAGCTCGTCGAGCGACGCGCTGCTCGCGCCGCCTCCGCCGCGCCGGGAGCCGCCGCGACCGCGGGCCCGTGCGCCGGTGGCCGCGGTGCCGCCTGTGACCACCCGGCCGCCGGAAGACCGCATGGTGTAACCACCGCCGCCGGACGCGCCGGCCCCGGGTGAAGTGCCCGGCAGCAAGATGACGTCGCCGGCGGGGGCGTCGGCGCCGGCCGCCGCGGCCATGGCCGGCATGGCAACCAGGATCGCGAGCCCCACAACCAGCCCGGTGACGACGCTGCCCAGTCTCATGGCGCCTCCTTACATCGTTGGCGTCATGGTTGCCGATTCGCAACCTGATTGGTATACAGTCGCCGCTGATTTTCGTTGTTCGCAGCGATCAGGCGAGGCGCCGACCGCACCCTGGACGCGCTGGAGGCGGATCGGAGGCCTGCGCGTGGCAGACACCACATTCTCACCCGACCGGAACCGGGTAACATAAGAGGCGAGAACCCCCGCCAGGAGTCCGTCCCATGCTGTTCAACCTCGCCACCCCTCGATTCGAGGCCCTGCTCACCAAGTTCCCCACCGCACGCGTGCTCGTGGTCGGCGATCTCTTCGCCGACGAGTACGTCCGCGGCGAGGTCGCGCGCATCTCGCGCGAGGCGCCCGTGCTGATCCTCAGCCACGCCGAGAGCCGCGTGTATCCCGGCGGCGCGGCCAACGCGGCCGCGAACATCGCGAGCCTGTCAGGCCAGGTCGACATGGCCGGCGTGGTCGGCGACGACCCGATGGCCCCCAAGCTGCGCGCCGAGCTCACGCGCCGCGGCGTGGGCACCGCCCTCACGCTCACCGACCCGAGCCGGCCGACCACCACCAAGACGCGCATCTCGGCCTCGTCGCAGCAGTCCGTCACGCAGCAGATCGTGCGCGTCGACCGCGAAGACCGCGGCGCTATCTCGAGCGCGCTCGAAGACCAGCTGCTGGCCGAGATCGCGGCCAGGATGGCGAGCTACGATGCCGTCATGCTCTCGGACTACGGCAACGGCGTGTGCACGCCGCGCGTGATCGAAGCGGTGCTCGCGCTGGCCAAGGCCGCGGGCAAGATCGTGACGGTCGACTCGCAAGGCGACCTGCGCCGCTTCCCGGGCGCCTGGATCCTCACGCCCAACCAGCCCGAGGCCGAGGCCGTGGTGGGCTACCGCATCGTCGACGACGCGACCCTGCGCAGCGCGGGCCACCAGCTCGTGACCGAGGCGCATTCGAAGAGCGTGCTGATCACGCGCGGCGGCAAGGGCATGGCGCTCTTCGAGGCCGACGGCACGCTGACCGAGATCCCGGCCTTCAACCGCTCGGAGGTCTTCGACGTGACCGGCGCCGGCGACACGGTGGTCGGCACGCTGACGCTCGCGCTGGCGGCGGGCGCCGACTTCAAGGAGGCGATCGTGATCGCGAACGTGGCGGCGAGCATCGTGGTGCGCCGCTTCGGCACCAGCACCACGACCACCGACGAGCTGCGCGACGCCTGGGCCGGCCTGCCGATGCGGGCGGAGCTCTCGAAGCTCGCGGACTGAGCCGCCGCAAGGGGTTGCCTGGTATGCGATCGATCACATCGCCTGACGACGGCGGCCGATTTCGGCGAGGGATTTCGGTACATCAGGTGGATGAATGCGCAGCCGCCTCGTGCGATCCTGCCTTTGGACGAGCGCCGCGCTCGGAAGGAGGCCCGCGATGGGTGGTTGGAACCAGGGGTGGTTGAAGGCGCTGGCGATCCCGCTGGCCGCCTACGGGCTGGAGCGCGCCGTCGCGTTCGCCGAGTCGCGCCGCGGGCGGCTGCCCGGCGACGAGCTGGTGCCGGACCCGCTGGTCCAGACCACCCATGACACCGTGATCGACGCCGTGCCGGGCCGCGTCTGGCCCTGGCTCGCGCAGATGGGCGCCGGACGCGCGGGCTGGGACGCCGACCGCATCTTGCCTGAGCACCAGCGGATCGCGGCCGGCGACATCCTGGCCGACGGCCCGCCCGGCACGGCCTACTTCGAGGTCGAGATCGCGGAGCCCGAGCGGGTGCTCGCGCTGCTCTCCGACACGCACCTGGCGACCATGATCCCGCCGTCCTGGCACACGCACATCGACGTGGGCGGCACGTTCAGCTGGGTCTTCGTGCTCGAGCCCCTGGATGCCGGGCGCACGCGCCTCACGATCCGCAGCCGGGCGACGTTCCATCCGCGCGCGGCGAAAGCCCTGCTGCCGCTCCTGCGGGTGGTCGACTACCTCACCACCCAGCGGATGCTCGCGGCGCTCAAGCGGCGCGCCGAGGCAACCGTGCCCGTGGGCCAGGCGCGCCCCGGCCACCCCGTGATCACCGCTCGGTAATTCAGGCGGATGTGCGCCGCCGATCGCCATGCAATCCTGGGCGCCTGAATCGGGTCCGGGCTACCGGCGGTTTACAGCGCCGCCGGACCGGGCTGGCGCTCGATGCGTTTCCGTATTCGGCGCGCTATACCTGATCATGACCCATCTGCCCAATCCAGGAGGCTCCCATGTCCCGCATTCGTTTCGCCGCGCCGCTCTTGCTGGCCTTCGTGGCCGCCTGCGTGCCGACCCCCGCTACCCAGCCGCCGCCCGGCGGCGTCACGGCCTCGCGCGGCCCGCTGGGCGGCGTGACCTTCCGCCCGGTCTCCGCCGCCAACGCGCGGCTCGTCGCCGGCCAGCCCGTGGCCCAGGCCGGCGCGACCGCCGGCGCCGATGCCGTGGCCACCGCGCCTG
>JAKFEW010000083.1:0-30513 GCA_036675505.1 Candidatus Sericytochromatia bacterium | reverse complement strand
GCTCGGGCCGGCCGAGGGCGAGCGGCTCGCGGCGCTCGAGGCCCGCCTCGCGGCGGCCGGCGCGGGTCGCCAGACCCGCCGGCTGGCCGAGCACCTGGTGGTCGCGCTCGCGGCGCCCGATCTGGCCGGCCAGCTGACCGCCACGCTCGAGGCGCTGGTCGAGCTCGCGGGCGCGGAGCGGGGCTTCCTGCTGCTTTACGACGGGCTCGAGCCCACCTGGCGGCTCGCCGTCGGCGCGGCCCCCGGCGAGGACGACGCCTACAGCGCGGGCCTGGCCTTCCGCGTGCTATGGCGCGGCGAGCCGATCTACCTGGCCGACGTGCGCGAAGACGACCTGGGCGCGCGCGCGAGCGTCCAGGCGCTGTCGCTGCGGCAGGCGCTGGGCGTGCCGCTGGTCGCGGCGGACGGCCCGGTGCGCGGCGTGATGCTGGCGGACGGCCAGGCCGTGGGCGGCGGCCTCGGGCCCGAGGCGCTGGCGATCGCCAGCTCGCTCGGCCGGCTGGCGGGCGCGCTGGTCGCCCGCGCGGAGGCGACGGCCCGCGACGGCACGACGCTCGCCGTCGCCCGCGGCCTCGACGCGCTGGCGCTCGAGCTGGTGGCGGTCGCCGACCTCGCGAGCGGGCGCTCGGCGATCGCGCGGGCGGCGATCGCCGCCACCGGCGCGGACCGCGCGCTCTTCCTGCGCGGCGCCGACCTCGCCGTCACAGCCGCGTTCGACGCCTTGGGCGGGCCGTCGGCCGCGACCGACCTCAGCCACGGCCTCGCCCGCTGGGTGCACGACCAGGGCCAGCCGCTGCACCTCGTGGACGTCCAGGACGAGGCGGCCTTCGCAGCCCATGCGAGCGTCGCGGCGCTCGGCCTGCGGACGGTCTTCGCGGCGCCGATCGCGCATGGCGAGGCCCGCTGGGGCGTGCTTTACCTCGACGACCGCCGCGTGCTCGAGCCGCCGGCCGACGCGCTCGCGCTGCTCGAGCGCCTCGGTCGGCTCACCGGCGCGCTCGAGGCGCGCTTCGCGAACCCGTAGCGCGTGGCGTTCGGAGCCCTGTGCGCCCTCAGGGCGAGAGGGCTTCGAACTCCTTGAGCCTGTAGCGCGGCGCGGTCTTCGCGCCCGTGTAGGTGAAGCGCACGCGCACGTAGAGCGCGCTCACGGGCTTCTTGAACTTGAGCTCGCTCATCGCGTCCTTGGCCGCGTGGTGGCCCTTGAGCTGGACCTGGTAGCTCTCGCCGTCGGTCGAGGTCTCGACGTCGACGCCCACCTCGGGGCCCAGGGCCTCGAGGTGCAGGCGCACGCCCTTGACCTTGGCGGCCTGCGCGAAGCGCACGGCGAGCCAGGCGTCTTTCTCGCCCTCGCGCTTGTTCTGCCAGGCGGTGGTGGGGTCGCCGTCCACCGCGTCCATCAGCATGCCGTCGGTGGAGCTCGCCGTCACGGCCAGGACTTCGACCGGCTCCGACGCCGCATAGGCGGGCAGAGCGGGCGTCCCGCACGCCAGAAGCGCGCCGAAAACGGCGCTTCTCCATGGTAGGCGTGGAAGGTTAGGACGCATACGGGCCTCCTGCGAGGATTCCGGCCTGCTGAGCGGACCAGGGTGGCCACCACCACATCGGAGACGCGGCGCTTTCGCGATTTGTTCCCTCGGCAGGGTGAAATTCTGCCACACCTAGATCCGCCGATCGCCTGCTGGCCAGGTTAAATTCATGTTATCATGTTCACCCGGCCCCCACCCCGCGCGCGAGGAACCCGCCCATGCACCCCGTCATCAGCGTCGCTCTACTCGCCACCGTCCTCGGCCTCGGCGGCTGCGGCAAGGCGTTCGCGGCCTCGCCCGCGCCCAGGCCGATGGCGCGCCCGGCCGCCCAGGCCGCCCCGATCCAACAGGCCAGCCCGGCCGAGGCCGCCAAGTACCTCGCCACCGCGCCCGACGCCCAGTTCGTCGACGTGCGCACCCCCGAGGAGTACGCCGAGGGCCGCGCCAAGGGCGCCGCGTCGCGCCCGCTCGCCGAGCTGCCCCAGTGGGCCGGCTCGCTCGCGAAGGACAAGCCGGTGGTGCTGATCTGCCGCTCGGGCAGCCGCAGCATGAAGGCGGCCACGGCGCTCGCGGAGAAGGGCTTCACGAAGCTGGTCAACGTCCAGGGCGGCACGCTGGGCTGGGAGGCGGACGGATCGTTGCCCATGGAGTACGGTCCGCCGAAGCCCTGAGAGCGACGCGGGGTGCCAGCCTAACCGGTCCGAGGCGGCCGGCTCGGCCGGAGCCCGAAGTGATCACGTAGGCCCGAGCCGAGACCCATCACCGGCTCGGGTGGAAGCGTCCGGCAACTCGCGCACATCGTCAACGTTAGAGCTTACTAAGGGCACCAAGGGCGGCACATGGGTAGAAGACCCATGGTCCGCAAGCCCTGCCGAGGTTCTAAACGCCTGTGACGACTCGCTTCTCCGCTCTCCTCCCCATGCTCGTCGCGACGAGCCTGCTCGGCGTTGCGGCCCTGCCCGTGCGGGCGGCCGCCCGCGCAGAAGCCGGCTCGACGGCGATCGCCCTGGAGATGCCGCTCTCGGTCTCGCCTGAGGCGGGCCGCTGGGCTCCGGCCGTGATCGGCAACGTGGACGCGCTCGTGCCCCCGCTTCCGCCCGCCTTCCGCTCCGCGGCGGCCAAGGCGGAGATGGACGAGATCATGGCCTGGCAGAAGCGCCGCACGGCCGAGGACGTCAAGGCGATCGCCTACTGGAACGACACGCCCACGCCCATGCGCTGGAGCGAGGAGGTCCGCGCCGAGATCATCACGGCGAGCCTCGTCCCGCCCAAGGGCGCGCGGGCGCTCGCGCTCGTCCATGCGGCCATGTACGACGCCACGGTCGTCGCCTGGAAGGCCAAGGCGCGGTACAAGCGGCCGCTCCCGGTGCAGGAGAACCCCTACCTCAAGCCGGTCGCGGGCGAGCCGGGCATCCCGAGTTACCCGTCGGAGCACGCCGCCATCTCGATGGCCGCCGCGCTCACCATGGCCGAACTCTTCCCCGATCACAAAGAGCAGTTCCTCAACAAGGCGAAGCTGGTCGGCGAGACCCGCATCGCCGCCGGGGCCGCGCACCGTTCGGACGTCGAGGCGGGCTTCAAGATCGGTGAAGCAGTCGCCAAGGAGGTCCTCGCGAAGCGCATGCTCGACGGCGCCGAGATACCGAACCCGCCGCTCGCGAAGCTCCCGGGCAAGTGGTGGGTGCCCGAGCCGATGGAGTCCGGTGCCGGCAACTGGAACACCTGGCTGCTCAAGAACGGCCGGCAGTTCCGCCTGACCTACGACGCGAAGCCCACCATCAAGGATGTCGCCTTCGCCGCGGGCTACAAGGAGGTGGAGCAGGTCCACGCCAAGCTCACCCCGCACCAGATCGAGCGCGCCATCTACTGGAACTTCGACGTGCCCGCAATCTTGTGGAACGACATCGCCCGGCGTGCCGTGGCGACCGGCCGCAAGCCGATGAAGCCGGACTCGATGGGCATCATGTGGTCGGACATCGCCCGCAAGGCGATCGCCAACCAGCAGATGGACACCCCGCACACCGCGCGGATGCTGAACGTGCTGCACCTTACGCTCGCGGACGCCTTCATCGCGTGCTGGGACACGAAGTACGCCAACCGCGTGCCTCGACCGTTCATGTACGCCCCGGCGGGCAAGCCGCTCCAGACCGTCGTGCCGACCCCGCCGCACCCGTCGTGGCCCTCGGGCCACGCGACGGCCTCGATGGCCGCCGCGCGGATCCTCGGCCAATACTTCCCCGGCCAGGCCAGGCAGTTCGAGGCCCAGGCCCGCGAGGCGGCCATGAGCCGGCTGTGGGGCGGTATCCACTTCCGCAAGGACAACGACGACGGCCTCAAGCTCGGCGATCGCCTTGGCAGGTACTGCCTCCAGCAGGCCGCGGCCAAGGGCTGGACGAAGTAGTGATCTCGCGCCACGTGGGCCGGTCGTTCGCCCGGATCTCGGGCGCGGCGCTGGTCCTATTGGCGGCAGGCGGCAGCCCCACGGCGGCGACCCCCTCACCGGCCCCGAGTACCCTCGACGCCTTCTGCCGGCCCGCGGCCGTCGATCCAACTCGGGCAGCGCTCGCGGCCGGTGACGCGCCCGGCGCGCGCTTACTCCGGGAGCGATGCAGCGCCTGCCACTCGCTCGATCGCGTCTTCGTCCGGGAGATCGACGGCCCGGAGAAGTGGGCCCGCACGATCGCGAAGATGCGGGCCTACGGCGCGGGCCTCGACGACGAGGAGGCGCGCGAGGTCCAGGCCTTCCTGGCCGGTCTTCCGCGCGGCGCCCCACCGCCCGCGACCTTCACGCGGAGCGGCCGCTTCCGAAGGGGCCTGGTCTGGACCGCCAACGAGGTCGGCCGCTCGCTGAGCGGCATCGACGTCGCGCTCGGCAAGGAGGTCGCGACCATCGCCGGCTTCGCCAACCCGCATAACGTCACCCTCAGCACCGAGGGCGCGCGCGTCTTCGTGACCGACACCGGCACCGAGGAGGTGCTGGCCTTCTCATGCGACGACGGCTCGCTGATCGGCCGCTTCAAGGCCGGCAAGAATCCGATGCACGTGTTCGTGACGCCGAACAACGACCGGCTGCTCGTCACGAACGCGAACTCCAACGACGTGACCATCCACGACTACGGCACCTTCGCGAAGCTCGCCACGCTGCCCGTGGGCGACCTCCCGCACGGCCTCACGATCACCCCTGACAGCCGCTGGGTCTACGTGCCCGGCCAGCTCACCAACGACGTGACGGTGCTCGACCTCGGGAAGCTGCGGGTCCACAAGCGCATCCCGGTGGGCCAGGCCCCCGTGGTTCCGGCCGCGGACGGCCGGAACCGCTTCGTGGCCGTGACGGCGCTGCGCGACGGCCGGGTCGTGAAGATCGACGCCCGGACGCAACGCGTTGTGGGCCGCGTCCAGGTCGAGGGCCTACCCGGCCAGGTGGCCGTGAGCCCGGACGGGCGCTGGCTGTTCAGCGCCAACCAGGTCACGAACACGGTCTCGGTGATCGACGCGGCCTCGATGGCCGTGAAGGGCACGCTGCGCGTCGGCCGCTGGGCCCATGGGTTGGGCTTCGCGGTGAACGGGCGGTCGTTGCTCATCACGAACGAGGAGGACTCGACCGTCACGGCCGTGAGCTTGCGGGACTTCGCGATCGAGAAGACCATCGCGACGGGCGCGGGGCCGAACGGCATCGCCGCGGCCTATCCGCTGACCGTGACGCCGCAGTTCTGACGGCCGGAGCGCACAAGCGCTATTCCCCTGGGTGGCGGCGATAAGCAAGTGCGTGCCACGCTCGTACGCCGCTGGGATAGGCTGAAGCCGCAACCCGCGGGAAGGAGGCCGAAAATCTCCCTATGGATCGCTGATCCGCTCGTTCCTGTAACTATCAGCTTTTCGGAGTTTCGGGCGGCTTTGTCTGATGCTAGAGGGCCCGAGCGCATTCTGCGCTGGACCGCCGCGGCCCCCGGCGCAGACGGCGCATCGCCGTACAACTACCCCGGGTATCGATCCGACCTCGGAGGCCGAGCAGCTCCCGATCGAGCGCTAGCCCTCACGCGCCGCGGGCGTCAGGCCGCCGCCCGCGCGAGCCCGAGCGGCAGCGAGAACCAAAACGTGCTGCCCTGGTTCGGCGCGCTCCGCACGCCGATCGCCCCGCCGTGCGCCTCGATGATCGCCTTGCTGATGTTCAGCCCCAGCCCGGTGCCGCCCTTCTCCTTGCCGCCCGAGAGCTGGCTGAAGCGCTGGAACAGCTTGGGCACGTCCTCGGGGGCGATGCCGATGCCCGTGTCGCGGATCTCGCAAACGACGTGGTCGCCTTCGAGGCGCAGCGCCACGCGGATGTGTCCGCCCGCCGGCGTGAACTTGGTGGCGTTGTGGATCAGGTTGGTCAACACCTGGCCGATGCGCTGGGCGTCCATCGGCAGGCGCACCGGCCAGTCGGGCAACTCCAACTCGAGCGCGAGGTGGGCGGCCTCGACCTGCGGCCGGAGACTCTCGGCGATCTCGCGGACCTTGGGCCCGAGCTCTGCGGGCTCCAGCTTGAGCTGGAACGTCCCGGCCTCCAACCGGGCGAAGTCGAGCAGGTCGTTCACCAAGCCCTCGAGCCGATGCGAAGCCAGCTGGATCTGCCGCACGTACTCGGCCTGCCCGGGCGACAGCGGACCGCCGAACTCATCCTCGAGGAACTCGGCGTAGCCCATGATCGAGGTGAGCGGCGTGCGGAGGTCGTGCGACACCGCGTTGACGAAATCGTCCTTGAGGCGGTCGAGCGCCTGGAGTTGCGCGTAGCTCGCGCGTAGGGCCGCGTTCGCCTGGGAGAGCTCGGCCGTGCGCGCCTGGATCTGCCGCTCCAGCGCCTGGGCGTGGCCCTGGAGCTCGGCGGCCATGCGGTCGAAGGCCCGGCCGAGCCCGGCCAACTCGTTCTCGCCCGTCATGCCGGTGCGGGTGGCCAGGTCGCCGCGCTCCCAGGCGGCCGCGGCCGCGTGCAGGCGGGCGATCGGCCGGCCGAACCAGCGCGCCAGCGCGATCGACAGGCCGACCGCGAGCAGCAGCATGGCCAGCAGCACGACCGCGTTCTGCGCCAGCTGGCGCCAGATCGGGGCCAGGAAGTACGACTCGGGCGCGACGACGTAGTAGACCCAGGGCTTGGATTTCAGCAGCGCCATGGCCCCGTAGCCCCGTTCGCCCAGCGTGGGCAGGGTATGGTAGGTGAAGGGGCTCGCTGCCGGGTCGGCTCGCAGCGAGGCGATCGTCCGCGCCGGCCCCGGATCGGGATAGGGCGCGCCCTCGAGCTGGGGCGCGAGACCGTGCACCAGCGGGGCGAAGCGCTCGTCGGCCAGGATCGCGAAGCTGCCGTCCCCGACGGCGCCTGCGTCCTGCGCGACGAGGCTCCGCAAGTGATCCAGCGGCGCGACCATGCCGACGACGGCCACGACGCGCCCGTGCGCCGGGTTCGTGATCGGCACGAGCAGGGCCAGGTGGCGCGCCGCCTCGCCCGGCGTGGCGTAGACGTCCGAGATGGTCCCGTGGCCCGCGGCGGCATGGCGGAAGAGCGGCCAGTCGGCGAGCGGCGCGGGGAAAGGCGTGCGCCCGTCGCGCAGGACGACAGCGCCCGCCGGCGTCGCGACAAACGTCCCGGTCAGGCGCTCGCGCCGCCGGAACGAGGCCAATATCTCCCGCTCCCAGCGGGCCCGCAGGGCCGGATCGGCATAGTCCCCGGCCTCCAGCCAGGTGCGGATCGCTGGCCGATGCGAGAAGTCGCGCCCCCAGCTCGCCAGATCGTCCAGGTAGTCGTCGATGTGATCCGCCGTCCGGCGCGCCACCTGGAACTCCCGCTCCTGGCCCCGCTCCTTGAGGATGGCCGCCGTGTTCAGCGCATCGAAGACCGCCACGGGAAGCATGGAGAAGACGACGACGGCGGCGAACAACACCGCCAGCAGCCGCCTGAGGGGCCAATCTCTCGAACGGAGGGGGACAGGCACGCGCGGACCGACCTTTGGAAACGGCATGCGCCGGGACGATGCTTCATATTAGCGCACGTCCTGCATCACGTCCCAGTGCTCCACGAGGTCGCCGGCCTGCGGGCTGTGCTGGACGTAGGTCGCGCCGATGTAGCGCGCGGCCGCGGACAGGGGTGATCAGCGCCCATCGGGGACGGCGTAGGGCGCGCGGACGTGCACGCTGCCGGCGCCGTCCGGCGCCCCGAGCACGCCCTCGGCGCTGACGCCGGTGTCGGGCTCGAGGTAGGCGAAATAGTCAGGCTCGCCCGGGTCCACGCCGTCCACGAGGTTCACGAAGAAGTAAATCGGGCCGCTGTCTCCGCCGTACAGCGTGATCTGGCGGTCCAGGTTCGGCTGCTTCGCCTCGACCTCCCAGTGGGTCACGCGGTCCCGGTTGTCGATGACCAGCCGGCGGGTGAGCGGCGGGTCCGTCGCGAAGGTGATCGTCAGGCTCCCCCGCACGCCCGCAGCCGTCTCCACGGCGCTCAGGTCGAACCCCGTCCGCACTGGCGCCGATGTGGCCGAGACCCGCCCGGTCACCCAGCCCGTGGCCTGGGCCTCCATCGCGCGCGCGGCGTCCGCCGGGGGCGTGCCCAGCACGATGTAGCGCAAGGCGTCCGGATCGGCGGGCATGGGCGCGAGGGCCGGGAAGGCAGGGACGAAAGAGGTCCCGCAGGCGGCCGAGGCGGCGGCGAGCATGCTGAATATCAGCCAGGTGGTTTTCTGCATGGCGTCCTCCCGCAAGCGATGCCTGCCGGGTAGACGCGGGAGGCCGCCTGAAAGTTTCCTCGCTGGCGCTCGGCTCAGCGCACGACCTGGCCGTCCAGGTTCGGCGAAGTGGGGGTCCGTGGCCCCCTGCGCGTCGAGACGTGGAGGTCAAGGCTGTACCGGCTCGCTCCACTTCCAGATGCCGTGGTTCGCGACGTCCGTGCAGTAGAGGATGTCAACCACACGCTCATCTTGCTTGCATGCCTCGCGTTCGGCTGGGGCCTCGACGAGCAGCCGTCGCCGGAGTTCGAGCGGCGCGCCAACGCCCTGTTGCAGGGCCCAGAACCAGGTGCAACTCGAGGCCGCAAGCACGTACGAAGCCTTCCTCGAGAGCAAGGTCGAGACGCTTGAGGTCCTGGCCGGCGAGCCAACGCATCAGGTCCCAGGTTCGTCCAATAGCGATTCGAGCGAGATCCCGCCCTTTTGTTAGTAAGAAGCAAGGCGGCTCTCCTTAAGTGCTGGAGCGCTAGCCCTCACGCTCCGCGGGCGTCATGCCGCCGCCCGCGCGAGCCCGATCTGCCGCTCCAACGCCTGGGCGTGGCCCTGGAGCTCCGTGGCCATGCAGTCGAAGGCGCGGCCGAGGCCGGCCAGCTCGCTCTCGCCCGTCATGCCGGTGCGGGTGGCCAGGTCGCCGCGCTCCCGGAACGAGGCCAATATCTCCCGCTCCCAGCGGGCCCGGGCCTACTCGGTCCGAGGCACGCAGGTGGGTGCGGGCTTCGGCGGGGCCAGGGCCTCGTCCGCGATCGCCGCCCGCAGCGCCTGGCGCATCCTCGCCTCGGGCTCCTCGCCCACGAGGCTGGGCACCAGCGCGAAGAAGAGCGAGCCGCCCGCCGCCTTCACGTCATCCTCGTAGGTCGGCGGCAGGCCGAGATCCGCGAGCACGGGCGCGACGCCCGCGAGGGTCTCGAGGTCGTGGGTAGTGAAGTACGTCGCGACCATCAGCTCCGTGAGATCCGACGGCTTCCGGATCACGAACGGGGGGCCGCTGCCGCGGGCCTGGTTGGCGGCCACGAGGTAGGGCTGGTCGTCGAAGAACGTCGGCTTCGCCTCGAGACGGGTGGCCGCGGCGGCCTCCATGTCGCGGAGGATCCGGGTGAGCGCCGGCAGCGCGCGGCCGCGGGCCGTCGAATGCTTTCCGAAGCGCGGCATGATGTCGACCTCGTCGAAATCCGTTCCCGCGATCGCGACCTCGGCGAAGCGCGCCAGCACCCGCATCCGCGACGGGCGCGGCAGCGCGAGGTACGCGGCGTCGAAGACGTCGCGGTAGGTGTCCACGACGATCGCGAAGGCCGCCGACGACGAGTTGTCGTCCGGCACCGTGAGCGGCGGCTTGCAGGGATCGGGGTCGAGGCTCTCCACCATGCGCGAGGTGACGGCCCGGCGCAGGTAGCCGGTGACGACCGTCGTGCCGTCGTCCACCATGAGGTCCGCGCGGGGCCGGATGCTCGCCACCAGGTCGACCGCGAGGCGCGGGTCGTCGGTTCCCGGCACGCAGCTGACCACCAGCGCCGATTTCGCGAGGCGGGGCGGCACGTAGACCTTGAACCGGCCTTCGGCGTCGGCGTAGACGAAGTGGACCGCCTCGCCGGCCGCGTCCACGCCGAGCGGTAGGTAGGCCCCGTCGAGGAGCGAGATCACGCCGACCGCCATGCCGCCGACGGGCCTCGCCTCATGCCGCGCGCCTTCCGCCGCCAGCAGGCCCCGGCCCGGCCGCGCGGCGTCGAAGACGCCCGCGAGGCCGGCCAGGCGGTAGCCGCCACCAGGCTCCGCGATCAAGCCGCCGCCCTGGTCCGAGATGAACTTGACCTTGGTGGTCAGGCCCGCGCCATGGTGGCTGAGGATGCCCGCACCGCTGCGGTCGATCAGGTTGGCGCCGGCGTTCGCGATCAGGCCGCCGCCCTGGTCGGAAATGAAGGCCCCACCCCGCCCGGCGATCAGGCCGCCGCCCTGGTCGGAAATGAAGACGCCACCGGTGCCGAGCGCGTACCGCGCATCGAGCGCGATCGTGCCCTCCAGCTCGATGCCGGGGCCGGCCGGCCGCCTCAGCACGTCCGGGCCCGTCGGCGCGCTCGCCGTCGGCGAAGCGTCGGGCTCGGGCGCCGTCGAGCCGAGCGGCTTGCGCGCCGTCGGGGCCTTCGTCGCCTTGACGGCGGCTGGCGGGCCCGCGCGGTCGCAGGCGGCGAGCGCCACGGCCAACAAGATCGCGGTGATGGCTGGTCTCAACGGTTCCTCGTCACTCTTCGGCTTCCGCCCGGCCGCCGTACCCCATGCTACCAGGCCGGCGGCCTGGGCATGGATGGTAACCGGCCCGTCGGCAGGGTCCCCGCGAAGGTCCACGCCCGGCCGGCGAGACCGCCGACGATCCGGCCGGCGGGGCCGAGGACGAGCGCCGGCGCGATCAGGACGCCGATGCGCCAGAGCTCGACCGCGCGCGTGGGGGTTCGGGTTCCGCGGCGGGTCATGCCGCTTCGAGGGGATGGTTCACGACTTCGGCGAGCATGTGGGCCGTCTGGCCGCCGGTCACCTCGATCATGTACAGGACGTCGTCCCAGTCCTGGTCGGTTCGGCAGTGGCGGACCACGGCCTCGCGCACCTCGGCGAAGTGCTTCTCGTCGATCAAGCCGTGGCTGACGAAGAACGTGAGCTGGTTGTCCGTCAGCCCGTAGTGCGCCTTGGCGCGGGCGATCGCCGGGCCGAGGTACGTGTGCGCGCCTTCGGCGAAGTAGCTGTAGCCGAGCCGCGCGACCGGGTTGCCGGTCTGCGCCCAGTGGTAGAGGAAGGCGACGAAGGTCGCGGTGGCCGGCAACGGGCGGAAGCGGTCGACGGTCTCGACCGGGAAGCCGAGGCTCGCGAGGTCGTTCAGGCACATCCGCTCGTGCCCGTTTTCCTCCATGGCGTGCTTGAGGCAGTAGTGGATGTAGCCGCTCTGGTCATCCGACGCCCGCAGCACCACGGCGGCCTGGTTCTTCGCGTTGTGCCGGACGTAGTGGTACGTCTCGAGCAGGAAGCGGCGCAGGATCGCGAGGTCCAGCGTGCCGTCCGTCAGGCGCTGGTAGAACGCGGTGGCCATGATCTGCTCCCAGACCTTCTCGCAGGCGGCGTCGAGGGCCGCGAGGCGCTCGGCGTCACGGGGGGCGAGGGTGGTGGGGTCCGCGAGGGTGGTCATCGGGTGGTCCTTTCTGTCGTCAACGCCCGAATCGGCTCAGGCCGACCATGTGGCGGAAGAAGCGGGCGCGGTCGCGCCGGGTGCCCATGAGCAAGTAGTAAGGTTCCGGGCTCTTGCCTTCGATGGCCTCGCGGCGTTCGACGACCCGCATCCCCATCCGGAAGAAGCGACGCGCCATCGACTCGCGCGCGAACGCGACCAGGCCGTGATACTCCGTGCGTGGCGACGCCCAGCGGATCGCCTCCGCCACGAGGCGGGTGCCGATGCCGGCGTGTTGCTCAGCCGGGTCGACCACGAAGCGGCCGAGCTCCAGCATGGGCCGATCGTCCACGTGGGCGGCCCAGCCCGGGAAGTATTCGGCCGTCTCGATCCCCGGCGAGGGCACGAGCCGGAGCGCGCCGACGAGGCGATCGCCCCGGAAGGCCAGGACGTGGATCGCCCGCGCGTCGTACGCGTCGGCCACGCCGTGCGCCGCGAGCATGTAGGGCATGCAGGCCTCGTACGTGCGTGCGCGCAACGCCCGGATCTCCGCCATGCGGCGGCCGCCGTGGACGACCTCGAAGCGCACGCCGGACCAGGCGCGGAGCTGCCGGAACCGATGGAGGATGCTGGACGTCATGGGGGCCTCCCAGGGAGCGCGAGGGGCGTTGCCTAGCCGCCCCAGGGCGACCTGGAGGACCCCTTGGAGGCGCCCTTGCCGGTGAGGATCAGCAGGTCGAGGATCTCGACCACGTCCTCGGCGACCTCCTTCTTGTGGCGGTACTCGTAGTACTTCTCCTGGGCGGTCTTCTCCGCCTTCGGCTCGGCCTTCGGCTCGGTCTTCGCCGGCCCCTTGGAAGCGTTGACCGGCTCGCGGGCCTTGAAGGCGCGGAGCGGCGAGGGGACGAGGGTGCGGGGCGCGATGGGCATGGGGGTCCTCGATTCGGTCAGGGGACTCGTTCGGGGGGCGCCGGCTGCGGCGCGCCTCCCTGCTCACCTCATCGGCCGCCACGCCCGGCACCCATACGGTTTAAACGTTCCTTTCTCTGGCCTTATCCTCGTATGAATAAATCAGGCAGTCGTCGCGCCCGCTACTACGCGCCTGCGGTCGATCGGCGGCGCGTTACGAAGCTATCCAACCGAGGTCCATCGACGTTTCGGCCTGGTCGTCGGCCGTGGGTCCCGCGCCCGGGTCGACGCCCGCCGCCATGGTGCTATAGTGGGATCGGGCCCGCCCTGGGCCCGTCGAGCCGGCCACGAAGGCCGGCGGAAATTCGAGGGACGCCGAGCCCACCCCATGCGAATCGACGCCCTCAGCTTCATGGCCATCATGGCCATCGTGCTCCCCGCCGTCGCCACCGTGGCCCTCGCGCTCGGCTGGCGCCGCTGGAAGGCGCCCACCGCGGCCAAGGTGCTCATCACCATCGGCACCTTCGTGCTCGTGGTCCCGGGGACCTGCGTCGGCCTGGCGGGTGGCCACCGAGCCGCTGCCGGCCGAGGGGAAGTAGCCCCGCTACTTCACCACCTGGATCATGATCTCGTCCGCCAGCGCCAGCGCCGCGGTGTCCTTCGTGTTTGACAGCACCACCGCCATGAAGCCCTTCTCCGGCCGCATCAGCAGCGCCGTGCGGAAGCCCGCCGTCTGGCCCGCATGCATCATCATCGGGTCGCCCGCGGTCGAGTTCTTCACGAGCAGCCCGAAGCCGTAGTTCGAGCGGCCGCCCGCGGTCAGCTCCGGCGGCGTGGTGGCCTGCTTGACCGCCTCGGCGCCCACCAACGTGCCAGGCGCGTAGGCGCGCGCCCAGCGCGCGAGGTCGCGCGCGGAGACCTGCACGCCGCCGTCGCCGTACACGCCGTCGAGCGGGCCGCGCGCGAAGGCCTCGTACCTGCCGTCGCGGAAGACGTAGCTCGCGGCGCGCTTCGGGTCGGGCTTGGCGGCCTCGTCGGCGACGCGGGCCTGGGTCATGCCGAGCGGCTTGAAGACGTGCTGCTTCACGAAGGCCGCGAAGCGCTGGCCCGAGGCGCGCTCCACGAGCTGCGCGAGGGCCACGTAGTTCGAGGGCGAGGAGGCGAAGTCCTCGCCGGGCGTGAGGTCGAGCCCGGGCTGGGCGCCGACGAGCGCCAGGATCTCCTTGGAGGTGGGCGCGTAGTTCGCCGGCCAGGCGCCCTGGGCGACCTTGTCGGCGTAGAGCGGGCGGTAGTCGGGCAGGCCCGCCGTGTGGTTCAACAGCTGCCGCACCGTGACGGCCTTGGCTGCGCCCTTGAGCTCGGGCAGCCACTTCGCGGCGGGCGCGTCGTAGGACACGGCGCCGCGCTCCGCCAGCACCATCACGGCCATCGCCGTGACCGGCATCGAGGCCTGGCCGAGGTCGAAGGTGGTGTCGAGGCCGACCGCCCGGCCGGTCGCGAGGTCCGCCGTGCCGTAGCCCTTCTGGTGCACGACCCGGCCGCCCTTGAGCACGACCACCGCGGCACCCGGCGACTTGCCCGCCACGAGGTTCGCGAACAGCTCGTCGATGCCGGGGCCGATTGCCTTGGCGGAGGCGCCGAGCGCGCCCGCCGCCCGCTGGGCCCCGGGGGCCGCCAGGCCGCAGCCGGCCGTCGAGACGACGGCGAAGGCGAACATGGCACGGACGAGGGCCTTCATATTAACTGCTCCTGATGGTGAGGTTAAGAGCAGTTATAGGCGGCCGGAGCGAGATCTTGCTCAGGTCGGCGCGATCCAGGCCAGCAGCCAGCGACCGGCCGCGGCCTCCGAGCCCAGGAAGGCCGCGAGCCCCTCGAGGTCGTCGGCCACGGGCGGGTAGGCGCGGAAGCGCGCCTCGAAGACCGACGCGTCGAGCGCCACGTAGACGGCCTCGGTGGTCATGCTCGCCTCCTCGGGTCGAGGGTCTGCCCGTTCATACCCCGCGGCGGTATGATAGCGCCGCAAGGAGAAGCCCCATGCCCATCATCCGCATCGAAGCCATCGGCGGCGCCCCCGCCGACCTCGACGGCCTGCTCGCGGACACGTCGCGCGCCGCCGCCGCCGCGCTCGGCACCTCGCCCGCGAAGGTCTGGGTGACCTTCCGCGGCATCGCCGACCACCACTACTTCGAGGGCGGCCGCATCCGCACCTCGGTCGAGGCGATGGACGTCGCGCCGCTGGTCACGCTCGCGCTGCGCGCAGGCCGGCCCGACGCGGCGATTCGCGCCGCGCTGCGGGCGATCGCCGAGGCCGTCGGCCAGGGCCTCGGCGTGCCGGCCGACAACGTCTTCGTCGAGTGCCGCGAGATCCCCGCAGGGCGGGTGCACACGGGCGGCCAGATCTACTGAGCCGCCCGTTCGACCGACCCCCGGCCGTGCGGGTATACTCCCCACGGACACCCGTTGCTCACCAGGCCCCTTCATGCCCCTCACAGCCACCATCGGCGACGCGCTCCGCGCCTTCGCCGCCCGCCTGCTCGACACCCACCTCGAGGAGCTCGCGACCACCTACCTCGCGTACTGCCGCGCGTTCGACATCCCGCTGATGAGCGTGGTGGCGCATCTCACAGAGGCGGAGCTGCAGGCGATGCAGCTCGAAGGGATGCGCACCTTCCTGACCGACCTGGCCGCGGGCCGCACGCTCGTCGTCGCGGCCGAGGCGCTCAGGAAGTGGGAGGCCGATGAGCTGCCGGGGATTTCGCGCGAGGCGGTCCAGTCGGCCGACCTGGTGCTGGTCTACCACGCCCAGGAGCGCGCCATGCTCGACCTGGTGGACAGGCTCGTGGAGGACCGCCGCGAGGCGAACGCGATCACGCGCCAGCTGCGCGACCTGTACGTCGCCCAGCAGCAAGCCGCCCTCGACATCTACGACCGCATCCGCGCGGCCACCGTCGAGCGCGCCACGCGCGCGGAGTCCGAGCGCGAGGAGGCCGTCGCGGCGCAGGAGGAGCTCCAGTCGCTGACCGAAGAGCTCTCGGCCCAGACCGAGGAGCTCGTGGCCCAGCAAGACCAGCTGCTGCAGCTGCACGACGCGCTGCAACACCAGAACGAGCAGCTCGAAGGCGAGGTCGAGCGCCGCACGGCGGCGCTCGCCCACGAAAAGGCCTTCATCGAGCGCGTCGTCGACCACGTGCCGACCGGCATCGCCTACCTCGACCGCGACCTGGTCTTCCGCTGGGTCAACCCTGTCTTCGCCTCGTTTTCCGACCGGGACGTCGCGGAATTCCGCGGGCACAGCTACTACGACCTCTTCCCGCAGGCGGAAAACCCCAACCCGCGCCTCACCGGCGTGCTCGCGAGCGGCCAGGTGCAGCGCACGCTCGGCTTGCCGATCGAGCAGCCGCAGCTCGGCACGACGTATTGGGACCTCGTCTACGTGCCGGTCTTCGACGAGCGGGGCGCCGCCGATGGCCTGTTGCTGATGTCGCAGAACGCGACCGAGCGCGTGCGGCATGAGCAGCTGCAGCAGGCGCACATCGACCAGCTCAAGGAGCTGGACCGCTTGAAAGACGAGTTCCTCTCCGTGCTCAGCCACGAGCTGCGCACGCCGATCAACGCGATCATGGGCTTCGGCAGCATCCTCGTGGACGGGCTCGCTGGCGAGCTCAACGACGACCAGGCCCGCTTCACGCGCCGCATCCTCGACGCCTCGGACATGCTGCTCGCGCTGATCAACGACCTGCTCGACATGAGCCGGATCCAGGCCGGCAAGTTCACGCTCGATCCGGCGCCGACCGACCTGGCGGAGGTCGCGCGGCGCGTCGCGGGCGCGACGACCCACCTCGCCGAGCGCCGCGGCCAGTGCCTGAGCGTGACGGCGGAGGCGAACCTGCCGATGGTGCTCGCCGACGCCCAGCGCATCGGCCAGGTGATGACCAACCTGGTCTCCAACGCGATCAAGTTCGGCGCCGAAGGCGACACGCTCGCGCTGCGCGTCGTGCGCGAGGGCGAGCGGCTGCGCTGCGAGGTCGAGGACCACGGCGAGGGCATCGCCGAGGCCGATCTCCCCAAGCTCTTCCAGCGCTTCACCCAGCTCGACATGGGCGCGACGCGCCGCGCGGGCGGCACCGGGCTCGGGCTCTACATCGTGAAGGCGCTCGTGGAGTCCCACGGCGGCGAGGTCGGCGTGCGCTCGGAGCCGGGTCAGCGCACGGTCTTCTGGTTCGCGCTGCCGCTCGTCGCGAAGGCGAGCGAGGCGCTCAGAACGCCTGGCTGAATCAGAACGCCTGGGTGAAGCGGCTGGGCGGCACGAGCTTCAAGGCCTCGGCCACCTGGTCCTTGCTCGCGAAGCCCAGGTCCATCAGGGTGAAGCCCAGCTTCTTGCCTTGCTTGCGCATCATGACGAACGCGGTGCGCAGCTGTTGCATGCTCACAGCCTTGGTCTTCATCATGAGGAAGGCCATCGAGACCTCCTTGTGGCCCGCCTCGAGCGTATCTTTCAGGTCCTGCTCGTCCACGCTGCCGCTGTCTTTCAGCGCCTCGAAGAGGTTGGTCGCCTCGCCCTTCTTCACGAGGTCGCGCGCGGCGGCGAGCACCTCCGGCACGATCAGGTCGGCGCGCAGCAGCATCTCGCCGAGCTCATGCCAGGCCACCAGCTCTTCCATGAAGGTCTGGGGCGTGCCGTTGTCCTTGACCACCCGGCGGATCGTGGTCACGACCTGGTGCTTCTTGAAGGGCTTGATGATGAAGTCGCGCGCGCCGGCGAGCAGCGTGCGCTTGATGATGTCGTCCTGGCCGGCCGTGGTCACCATGATCACGCGCGCCGAGGCGTCGTGCTTGAGGATCGCCTCGAGCGCGTCGCGGCCGTCGAGCTTCGGCATGTTCACGTCCATCGTGACCATATCCGGCCGCAGCTCGCGGTACATCTGAACGCCCATCGCACCGTCCACGGCCTCGCCTGCGATCTCGAACCCCTCGGAGGTGAGGATGTCCTTCAGCAAGGATCGCATGAAGCCTGCGTCGTCGCAGATCAGGACTCGTTTGGCCATGCGCGTTAGGGCTTCCTGGGGGGGGACGGGCTGCGGTGCCGCCTGGCTGGCGGTCCGTGAGCAGTATACCCCAGCCGCGAGAGGTTGCCAAAGGAATCCATCACACCCCGGAGGCGCGTCGTGGCGTGGGCTGGGGCACCCTCAGCTTGCCAGCCCGCCGCTGCCCGCTGGGCGAGATGCACGAAAGCGTTCGGCGGACCTGACCAAGCGAGCGTGGGACGCACTTCGGTAGCATCCGGTTGGATCGACCCCGCCAGCGGAGGGCCTCCCTGTGGCACGCCTCGAAGGCTTCGACATCGTCTGCGTCTCGGTCATGGACTGGGAGCACCCCTTCGCGTCCAGCCGGCACCACCTCATGCGCGAGCTGGCCTTGCGCAACCGCGTGCTGTTCGTCGACAACCAGATCAACCCCGTGACCGCCATGCGCGGCCTCGCGCGCGCGCCGATGCGCCGCAAGCTGGGCGCCTGGGCCGGCCTCGCCGAGAACCCGCGCCCGATCGAGCCGAACCTCTGGGTCTACACGCCGCCCGCCGTGGTGCCGATGGGCAAGCTCACCGATCGCACGCTCTTCGAGGCGGCCTACGCCTTCAACCAGGGCCGGCTGCGGGCGGGCGTGCGCGAGGCCTGCCGCAAGCTCGAAATGGCCCGCCCGCTCCTGTGGATCTCGTTCAACGTGCTCTCGAGCGAGAGCCTGATCGGCGCGCTCGACGAGCAGCTCGTGGTCTACCACTGCACCGACGAGATCACCGCGATGGCCGACACCTCGCGCTTCGCGGGCGAGATCGAGCGCCGGCTGCTCGCCCGCGCGCACCTGACCTTCTGCTCGAGCCGCCAGCTCGCCGAGGACAAGGCGGCCTACAACCCGAGCTGCCACTTCGTGCCCAACGGCGCCGACGTCGCGCTGTTCGAGAGCGCCCGCGACGCCGCGCTCACGCCGCACGCCTGCCTCGACGGCTTCCGCGACGGCCCGGTCTTCGGCTTCGCGGGCCACATGGAAGAACGCTTCGATTTCGAGCTGCTCGAGGCGCTCGCCGAGGTGCGCCCCGACTGGCGCTTCGCGCTGGCGGGTCCGGTCGCGGCCTCGCGGCGCGAGGCCGCCGAGCGGCTCGCCAGGCGCCCCAACGTGCGCCTGTGCGGCCTGCTGCAGCGCGGCGAGCTGCCGGCGTTCCTGAAAGGCTGCGACGTCGGGCTGATCCCCTTCGTGCACAGCGCCCAGACGCGCGCGATCTACCCGCTCAAGCTCAACGAGTACCTGGCGGCCGGCCTGCCGGTCGCGCTCACGCCCTTCGCGGACCTGCGCGAGTTCCAGGGCGTGGTGCACGCGGGCGACGGCCCGGGCGGCTTCGCCGCGGCCTGCCGCGCGGCGCTCGCGGACGTCGAGCCGGCGCGCGTGGCCGCCCGCGTGGCGATCGCCCGCGGCAACGCCTGGGCCTGCCGCGCTGCGCAGATGGAGGCCGGGGTGCTGCAAGCGCTGGCGGCCGGCGGCAAGCTGCCGCGCTCGGCCTGACCCCCGATCGCGCGGCCGACCCTCGCTCGATTCGCTACATTCGCTATAATGTGCGGCGTCCCGTCCCGGGATGCCGCACCGTCGTCAGAGGAGGCCCGGTCCTATGTCCAAAGAAGCGTCTTTCGATATCGTCAGCAAGGTGGATATGCAAGAAGCCACCAACGCCATCAACCAGGCCCAGAAGGAGATCGAGCAGCGCTTCGACCTGAAGGGCTCGGGCTCCGAGATCACGCTCGAGAAGGAGTCGATCACGCTCAAGGCGCCCGACGAGATGAAGCTCAAGAACCTCGTCGACGTCGTCGAGTCGAAGCTCGTGAAGCGCGAGATCTCGCTCAAGAGCCTCGACTACGGCAAGATCGAGTCGGCGCTCGGCGGCAACGTGCGCCAGGTCGTCACCCTCAAGCAGGGCATCGACAAGGAGCACGCCAAGAAGGTGATCAACCTCATCAAGGAGACCAAGCTCAAGGTCAACGCGCAGATCCAGGACGATCAGATCCGCGTGGTGGGCAAGAACCGCGACGACCTGCAGGTGATCATCGCCAAGCTCAAGGGCGCGGACATCGACCTGGACCTGCAATTCATCAACTACCGCTAGCCGCCTGATCGGCTAGTGGTGGTCGTGCCCCCCGGCGGCCGGCGAGGCCGCCGGCGCGTTGCGCGGCCGCACGCTGGTCTTCACGGTGGTCTTGCCCTTGGGCGACCAGCGCAGCACGATCTCGACGGGGTCGCCCGCCTTGAGCGGCTGCTTCGGCGCCATCAACATCAGGTGGGTGCTGCCCGGCGCGAAGGCGAGCCGGCCCTTCGGCGGCACCACGAGCTGCTTCACCTCCTGCATGCGGGTCATGCCCTGCTCGGTCACGATCTCGTGCATCTGCACCTCACCGAACTGCGGGCTGGTCGCGCCGACGAGCGTGAGCGTCTCCTTCGACGGGTTCACGACGATCATGTAGCCGGCCATCGCGGCAGCGCTCGGGGGCGCCTCGCGCACCCAGGCGTCCTCGGTCCGCACCATCGTCCAGGCCGGGCCTGTGACGGCGAGCGCCGGGGCGGCCATGAGCGTGCCGGCCATGGCGAGCAGGGCGGCGAAGCGGGTCGTACGAGACATCAATGTTTCTCCTGGGTGAGGCGGTCGAAGTCCGCGGTCATCGCGCCCGGCGTGGCGCCGGGGACGTAACTCGCGACCCACTTGCCGGTAGGGTCGAGGACGAAGACCAGGTTGGTGTGGCTGACTGTGTAGTCTCCGCCCGGCTTCGCGGGCGGGTCGATCACGTAGGTCGCGCCCACGGCCTTGGCGAGCTGGTCGATCGCGGCGCGCTCGCCGGTCACGCCCACGAAGGCCGGGTCGTAGAAGGACACGAAGCGCGCGAGCTTGGGCGAGCGGTCGCGCGCCGGGTCCACCGAGACGAAGACGACCTTCACCCGGTCTTTGTGCCTGAGCTTGGCGTGCTCCCTGGCCGCGTACTCGAGCGCCAGCGGGCAGACGTCCGGGCAGTTGGCGAAGCCGAAGTAGAGCCAGGTCCAGTGGCCGGTGAGGAGATCGCGCGGCGCGGGCTTGCCGTCGCCCGTCACCAGCGCGACGGCCGGCACCTCGCGGGCAGGCTCGGGCGTCAGGATCGCGTGGGGATAGGGCTTCGCGTCCTGGCGGTCGCAGGCGGCCACGCCGCAGCCGACCCCCAGGATCAGCACCAGGCCCAGCAGCGTGCGCATCGACGTCCTCCGGAACAGCGGAAAGCCGCCCACAGCGTAGGCGGCTCGCGGTGCGCTGTCAATTCGGGGGAACCCGCGGGCGACCCGCAGGCCTAGAGCGCGGCGCGGCCGAGGGCCGCGTCGACGGCGTCGAAGAGGCGCTTGCCTTCCTTGCCCGCGCCGATGATCGTCGCGATCGCGCTGCCGAAGCCGAAGAGCAAGCTCGCGCCGCCGAGCGCCAGCACCCCCAGGCCGACCGGGCCGCCGGCCAGCAGGCCGGCCACGATGCCGACGCCGCCCAGGGCGAAGCCCGCGAACGCCTTCATGAAGGCCCCGCCCTTGGCCGTGAGCCTGGCGGTCGAGGCCCGCGCCTCCTCGATCACGAGCCGCTGGTCGGCCGCCGTGAGCCTGGCCAGCGCGGCCGTGAGCTCGGCCTCGTTGATCGCGCCGTCGGACTTCTCGAGGCGGTCGATCGCGCCGAAGCGCGCGGACGGGAACTCGTCGCGGTGCAGCAGGCCGTCCGGCGGCAGCGTGCGCTCGTCGTCGAAGCGCTTCTCGGTGCGCGCCTGGTCGAAGACCCGCATCAACAGCGCTGCGCCTTGCTGGGCGTCGGAGCCACCGGTGGCGGGAAGGGTGGCGGCGGGACGGATGGACGGCATGGCGACCTCGGGGCGGGGACGAGCTTCTTATCGCCGGCAGGCTGCGAAAATTTCCCTAAGGATCGTTTAAGGTCCGAGTAATTATCATTTAAGGATCGCCTGGCTGAAACATAACGTGTGTTGGCGATCATAGCCCCGCTTGCCAGGCCGGCGCATCATGGGTATAGATAAGGTCCAGGCCCGCTTCGCGAGCCTTTCCCCCCGTGCCCATGCGCCACTTCGCTGCTTTCACCCTCGGTCTCAGCCTCGCCCTCGGCGCGTTCCCGGCCTCCCAGGCCGCCGCCCAGGGCACGCTTTCGCATGCGGTCCGGCAGCTCGGCACCGGCGTGTCGCACCTGTACCTCAAGCGGCAGACCAAAGCCGGCCCGATGGTCGCGCACGTGCTGCGCGCCGACCCGCGCTTCGTCGCGATCAAGAGCCTGCTCGCCCAGAAGCCTGGCGGCGGCTTCTCTCGCGCGCGCGTCAGCCAGATCGCGAAGAACTTCGGCGCGGTGGCCGCGATCAACGGCTCCTTCTTCAACTTCGTGAACAACGAGCCGGCCGGCCTGCTCGTGCAGGACGGCCAGATCGTGAGCTCGGGCCTGCACAACCGCTCGGTCTTCGGCATCCGCTACGACGGCACGCCCTTCATCGACGACGCGCGCGTGCGCGCGGCCGTGCTGCTCGAGGACGGCCGCGAGATGGCGATCGCGGGCGTGAACCGCCGCGCCAAGCCCAACCAGATCACGCTCTACACGGCCCACTTCGGCAAGGCCACCACGACGCAGATCAACCCCTATCGCTACGAGGCGGCGATCGACGCGCGCGGCACCGTGATCGAGGCGAGCAACGGCAACCTGCCGATCCCCAAGGGCGGCTACGTGGTCTCGGCCAACGGCAAGGCCTTCAAGCGCGTGATGGAGTCGTTGCAGCCGGGCAGCCGGGCGCTGGTCTACACCCAGCTCTCGGGCGTCTGGGAGGGCGTGCGCTACGCCGTGGGCGGCGGCCCCACGATCGTCGAGAACGGCAAGGTGCACGTCACGGCCAAGCAGGAAGGCTTCGGCAGCCACATCGCCTCGGGCCGCGCGCCGCGCACGGCGATCGGCTACACCCCCTCGGGCGTCACGCTCATGGTCACGGTCGACGGCCGCGTGCCCAAGCACTCGGTGGGCTGCACGCTCGTCGAGCTCGCGCGCATGATGATCGAGCTGGGCTGCGTGCAGGCGATCAACCTCGACGGCGGCGGCTCGACGGTCATGGTGATCGGCGACAAGCCTGTGAACCGCCTGTCGGCGGGCCAGGAGCGGCTGGTCAGCAACGCGATCGGCATCTTCCCGCTGGAGTAGGCCGCGCGGGCTGAGGCGCTCCCGCGCGCTACGCCTTGTCCAGCGCGTTCGCCCAGGGTCGCGTGCCGTACACAGCCGCGAAATCCGCGAGCAGCTCCGCCTCCGCCGCCTTCGGGTTCTCCGCCGGGCGCCAGCCCACCACCAGGTCGTCGGCGTCCGAGAGCTGCCAGAGCGCCCGGCCCCCCCAGTGGGCCACCTGCTTGCCGTGCCCGAACTCCACGAGCTGGCGCACGCGCGTGCGCAGCGACGCGCCCTTGTCGACGTAGAGCAGCGCGGCCTCGTTCAGCCAGGCGGCCTGCAGGGCCGGCACGCCGATCGTGGGGTCCTGGCCCTTCCAGCGCGCGGCCGCGCTCTTCAGCGAGAAGCGCGGGTGCGGATCGCTGAGCCGGAAGACCCCGTAGATCCCCGGCACGTCGCCGATCGACGCGAACTGGCCTGAGTGGATCGCCTCGACCGTGTGCAGGCCCTTGAAGCCCGCGGCCAGGATCGTCGCGCGGGAGTTCGGCAGGCGGGATTCAGGGCTCGGGCCAGATTCAGGGCTCATGGCCGCCTCATACCCGATCGGGTTCGCATTAACGCCATTAAAGACGTGTGAGGCAGTGTTAGGAATCTGTTAAATCTCGCCAGATCCAGGTGAAATCCAACATGCTCCAAGCAGGATCTTAATACAACCTTCGCGGAGTTAAAGGAGCGGTCCCGGCGGTTCACGGAAAGGTCCAGCAGTCGCAGGCCCAGCTCACCGAGGAGGCGCAGAGCGCCCGCGGCGAGCGGCGCGTCCAGATCGAGGCCCACCTGGCCGACCTGGCCCGCGACGCCGAGAAGCTCGGCGCCGTGGCCCGCCTGACCGGCCGGCTGGCCATGAACCCGGCCGCCAGCGACGCGGACCGCGTGCGGCTCGCCGAGCTCGCCTGTAAGGTGGCCGAGGGCGGTTACACGACCCCCACCCTGAACGACCTGATCGTCCAGGCCGAGGACGTGGTCCGCAACGCCGGCCGCGCCACGCCCACCGACCGCGGCCTCGCGCAGGCCACCCGCGACCTCGTGAAGGGCATCAGCCAGCTCGAGAGCAACATCCGCGACCACGAGCACGAACTCCGGATCGGCAGCGGCGGCGAGTCCCAGACGAAGCTCCAGCTGATCATCGCGGACCTGAACCAGGACCGCGAGGTGCTGCTCGGCCTCAAGGCCCAGGCCGACCGCCTGGCGAACGGCCGCGACGAGCTCGACGCGGGCGACCGCGCCACCGTGCTGAACCACCTGCGCTCGGCCGGCCAGGGCGCCCGCCCCGAGACGCTCATCCGGATCCTCGGCGAGCTGCAGCTGATCGGCCGCTAGGCGCGCCGCCGGGTCGCCCTGAAGCCAAGAGGCGCCCCCCTTGCGGGAGGCGCTTCTTGTCGCGTTCAGAGGTGGTGGACGGAAAACTCGTTACAGGGGCCGCTTACGAGGCGGTCCAGATGTCCATCACGTTCTCGGGCGTGACGTAGGCGTAGGGCATGTAGAAGTAGCCCTTGTCGCCCCAGGCGGTGCCCATCGAGTTGCGGACGATCAGCGCCTTCTTCTTGTTGTCGTAGCCCACCACCGTGACGGCGTGGCCGCTGATCATGATGTCGCCGTTCTGCGGCATCGGCAGCATGCCGTCGGGGCCGACGTCGCGGAAGCTCTTGTACATGACCATGCCGAGGACGACCGGCTGCTTGCGCGCGACGACCTTCTTGATGTCCTCGAGGCCGGCGAGCTGCTGGCCCGTGGTGAGCTTCCAGGGCTGGGCGGCCTTGTAGGCGGCCTGCGGGGGCTTCTGGGTGAAGACGCCGACCTCGTAGGGCCAGGCGGCCTCGGGGGCGATGCCGGCGTTGGCGATCGCCTTCATGGTGTCGGTGATGGTCGCGCCCGAGTCCTGCTCGACGGTGTTCCGCAGCTTGCGGGTCTCGTAGTACAGGAAGAGCGGCGAGAGCGGGACGGCCTTCTCGCCGCGCACGCGGGCGATGTACTCGCGGGCGCCGTTGCCGACGGCGAAGGCGGTGCAGGAGCCGAGCTCGCCCTGGTCGGCGATCGGCGAGCAGTTGGCGCGCAGGTCCACTTTGGCCGGCAGCAGGCCCTGGACGGGCGGCAGCGCCTTCGGGTTGGCGGTGCGCTGCTGCTGGCGGGCGCGGTCGAGGTCGAAGCCGCCCTTGCGGACCTGGCCGCCCGCGAAGATCGTCGCCGTGTGGGCCGCCCGCGGAGCCGCGAAGCCGGCCGCCGTCAACGGGGCGCGACCACAACCGGTCACCGCGGCGAGGTTCAAAGCTGCGAGGGTCACGAGGACCAGGCGCTTGAGCATCGGGGGGTCGGGCTCCATCGGGGGGCGGGGCTGCGTGGTTAAGGAATCCTTAACCACGGGTCAACAATAGCAAACGAAAAACCCGCCAACAACGGTTCGAACCAAGATTTGAAGGTGATTTAAAATGGCTTTAACAAAAGTGCCGGTTCTTTAAAGAACCGGCAGCCGATTTAACAAACCGTGATCGCGCTCACGCGGGCGACCCACCCGGCCGATCAGCCGAGCGCCTGGACCAGCGTCTGGGTCAAGGTGCGCTCGCTCGCGTAGTCGCCGGCCGTGAGCCACACCACGAAGCCCTGCGGGACCTCCGGCTCGAGCGGCGGCGGCAGGCGCATATCCAGGCACGAGGCCGCGCGCTCGGCGGTCTTGAGCAGAAAGGCGTCGAGATCGGAGGCGGCCGCGCCGTAGGTGCGCGAGAGCTGGCCGACCGTCAGGGTGCTGAAGGCGAGCACGATCGAATGGACCGGCAGGGCCGAGATCTCGCCCGCCGCGAACTTGCGGTACATGCGAACGGCCAGGGCCTTGCCCGCGTTCTCGACCTCGACAGGCTCGTAGTCGATCAGGTAATGCCGTCCGGGGCCGCTCTTCGGCAGGAACCAGAGCTCCTTGGTGGGCAAGCGAATTTCTCCAGCAGGCGGGCGCCGAGAGGCTTATACCCGCCCGCGAGAGGCTCGGCCGCTGCTTGACCGGGTACCTTGACGCCGCCATGATGTCGGGGATGTCCGAGCCAACCCCTGCCAAGCCGTCTACACCCGCCGGCGCCGCCCTCCTGCAGGCGACCATCCGCGATCTGGCGCCGGCCTTCGCGCGCTCCACGAACCTGGGCGAGACCGACGATCGCGCCGATCTGTACTGGCTGATCGACTACCTCTGCTTCGCCGTCGATCAGGCCTATCCGCGCATCCCCTGCGCGGGTGGCTGCTCGGACTGCTGCACCAACCAGCTCTTCCGCGTCAGCGCCGCCGAATGGGCGGTGGTGCGCCGCGGCATCGCGGCGCTGCCGCCCGGCACGCGCGCCGCGCTCTACGCTCACAACCGCGAGGTCTACGCGCCGCACCGCGCCAACCTCGAGGGCCTGGCCGCCGCCTGGACGGCCGGCGAGCGCGCCGATCCGGCGCTGCACGCCGACACGCCATCGCCCTGCCCGATGCTGATCGATGGCCGCTGCGGCGTCTACACCGATCGGCCCGCGATCTGCAGGGCCTTCGGCTACTTCTCCGCCACCGTCAACGACAAGGCCTCGATCCTCATGTGTCACCAGCGCGGCCCGGACTGGATCCGCACGCTCGAGGCGGACGGCGTCGAGAACCTGCCGATGCCGAGCTGGAACCCGATCCAGCGCAAGCTGGAAGAGCTCGACGGAGGCCAACCGATCAAGCCGCTGCCGCTCTGGCTGCTCGACGCCGAGTGAGCTGAGCCCGCTCAGCCGTCGTCGTCGGGATCGCGGCCCTCGTTTACGTCGCCATGCTGGGCCGGCGACGCGGTGGGCTCGGGCGTCGCGGTGGGCTCGGGCGTCGGCGTGGGCTCGGGCGACGCGGTCGGCTCGGGCGTCGGCGTGGGCTCGGGCGTGGCCGTCGCGGCGGGGCTGGCGGTGGCGCTCGGGCTGGGCGAGGGGCTCGGCCTCGGCGTGGCCGGCTTCGGCGTCGGCGTGGCGAGCTTGGGCGTCGGCGTCGCCGCTGGCACGGGCGTCGGACGAGGCGAGACGGCCACCTTCGGCGCGGGCGTGCGCACGACGGTCGGCCGCGGCGTGGGCTTGGGCGCCACCGGCAGGGTCGAGACCACCTGGCCGTCGGACGGCGCGAGCTGAATCGTGGCGACGAACGGCCGGTCGTAGCGCTCGGGCGCGAAGGCCGCGAAGCCGAAGTCGCGCACGTACTGGAACGAGAGCCACGCGTGGCCGCGATCGCCCCAGCGCTCGCCCCAGCTGTTGCGCAGGAGGAACCAGCCGCCGCCCGGCGCGGCCGGGTCGATCGCGTAGCCGACGAGCAGCACGGCCTGGTAGCCCACCTGCTTGATCGCCTCGGCCGAAAGCTCGGCGATGCGCCAATCCGGCGCCACGGGGCTCCAGCCGGCCGGGTGGACCGGCAGCGAGATCACCACGCTGCGGTCCGAGGCGAGCACGGTGCGCAGGCTCTCGAGGTCGGAGGCGACCGGCTTGAGGTCGACGCCCTGGGTGGTCACGCGCTCGCCGGCGTCGAGCCGGGCGTGCAACGCTTCGCCCAGGTACTTGCGGGCCATCTCGGCCGCGCTCGCGCCGCCGCTCGGCGCGCCGGCGAAGAACAGCGCGGGGTAGGGGCAGTCTTCCTCGGCCACGTAGCCCTGCTCGGCGGCCACGGCGGGCTTCTCGTAATGCCCGTCGGCGCGCAACGCGAGGTGGAAGAGGTCGAGCGACGCGCCGGCCTCGTCCCAGAGCGCCTTGGGCGCGGTCTGGCCGACGAGGCGCACCTGGTACAGCCAGGCCATGAACTGCGGCGACGCATGCTTGATCGGCATGATCGGATCGCCGGCGTAGAGGTGATCCGCGGCGGCGGCGACCGCGAAGAAGAGGCCGATCGCGCGCGCGCGCTGGTTGCGCACGGCCGGCAGCTCGTCGCGCAGGTCGACGTCGTCGGGCAGCGCGTTGAGCCGGTAGGCGCCCGCGCCCGCGGCCGCGAGCACCGGCGACTCGGCGACGATCGTGGGGTAGGTGCGCAGCTGGGCCGCCCGCTGGGCTGGCGACGCGGCACCCAGCCCGACCTCGGTCGGGCCGCCGAGGCCGCTGCCGAAGGCGCCGAGCTCGCCCGTGGCCGCGCCCAGGCTGACGGTGGCGCTGGCGATCGTCGCGGCGGCCGGCAGCTCCTTCACGCGCGCGCCCTGGGTGGCCGCGATCTGGGCGTCGACGGTCGCCCGATCGGACTTGCCGGCGTTGTCGTTGGGGGCGAGCGGCAGGTCAGGCAGCGCCACCGCCGCGCGGGCGCCCGTGACCGTGGTGGTCGTGGCGGCGCCGCCCGCGACGCGGCCGAGCGTCAGCGAGGCAGCCAGCGGCGGCCGGGCCGGCGGCGCGGGCAAGGCGCAGGCCGTGAGCCCGACGAACAGCATGATCGGTAGGGCGTACCGCCTCACGCGAATCGATCCTCCATGCTCGCTCTATACCCCGCTCGCAGGCACTCCACCCGGGCGAGCGAGCTCACGCCGCACCAGGCTGTTCATCGGCGCGGGCGCCGGTCGGCTTGAGGCCCGGGGGGTCCCGGGTGGTAACATGGGCCCATGTTCTGCCTGAAGTCCGAAACCGAACAGCGCTGGCTCGACGTCGTGCTCGCCGACGTCGACGCCCTGCTCGCCGACCACGCGTACTGCGAGAAGAAGGCCGCCGCGTCGGCCATGAGCCTGATCGCGCGTTGCCCGGACGACGAGGTGCTGGTGCCCGCGATGCTCGCGCTCGCGAAGGAGGAGCTCGAGCACTTCGAGCTGCTCTGGAAGGTGCTCAAGGCCCGCGGCGTGGCGCTCGGCCCGATGGACAAGGATCCCTACGTGGCCGCGCTGATGCCGCTCGCGCGCAAGCATGGCGACGAGGGGCTGATCGACCGCCTGCTGATCAGCAGCCTGATCGAGGCGCGCAGCGCCGAGCGCTTCTTCCTGCTCGCCGAGCACCTGCCGGACCCCGCGCTGCGGGCGCTCTACAAGGACCTCTCGACCACCGAGTCGCGCCACCACACGACCTTCGTGAACCTGGCCGCGAACTACGCGCCGCGCGAGACGATCCGCGCGCGGCTCGCCGAGCTCGCCGACCTCGAGGCCGCGATCGTGGCCCGGCTGCCGGTCGCGGCGCGCATGCACTGAGCGGCGCGCGCGGGCGGGGAACCGGTGAGACGCGGCAGCCGTCATTCGTTAGGGTGAGGAAATCGGCGGGCATGTTAGGCTCGCCCCTGTCACGAGGAACCGCTATGCGCCCCGCTCTCCGGCTCGCGCTCCCACTCGCCAGCTTGTTGCTCGCCGCCTGCATCGTCCAGCCGCAGCCGCCCGTGGCGAGCCCGCCCGAGCTGACCGTGAAGGCCGGCCTCAAGGCCTCGGCCGCCCCCGCGGGCGGCGGGCTCTTGCCGCAGCCGGACACCCCGCCGGTGGGCGCGCTGCTACCTCAGCCGGACACCCCGCCGGTGAGCGGCACGCTGCTGCCCCAGCCGGACACCCCGCCCGTGGGCGCCGCCACCTCGGCGGGCGCCGCCGCGCCCAAGGCCGCGCCGGTGACGGAGGCGGGCGACGCGATGCAGGCGGGCGCGAACGATGGCGCGGGGCTCGTGGCGGAGCCGGCGCAGCCCACCACGGCGCTGGCGCCGGTGGCGGCGGCCAGCACGGCGCCTGGCCCGTCGCCGTCCCCCTCGGCTTCGCCTTCGCCGTCGCCGTCGACGAAGTAAGCGCTGAAAAGAGAGCCTCTCCCGCTCGGGAGAGGCTCTCTTTTCAGGCTACTTCTTCAACAAGAACGTGAACTCGACCTCGACCGCCGCGCCCAGGGGCAGCTCCGCGACGCCGACGGCGGCGCGGGCGTGGCGGCCCTTCTCGCCGAACACCTCGACCATGAAGTCCGAAGCGCCGTTCACCACCTTCGGCTGGTCCGTGAAGCCGTTCGCGCTGGCCACGAAGCCGCCGAGGCGCACGACCTGGGCCACGCGGTCCCAGTCGCCGCCGATCACGCCGTTGAGGGCGGCCAGCGCGTTGATCGCGCACTGGCGGGCGGCGGCGTAGCCGTCCTCGATCGAGACGTCCGCGCCGAGCTTGCCGGAACAGGTCAGCTGGCCCTCCTTGAGCGGCAGCTGGCCGGAGACGATCACGGTGTCGCCCGCGATCACGGCGGGCAGGTAGTTGGCGACGGCCTTGGGGGCCTCGGGCAGGGTGATGCCCAGCGAGGCGAGCTTGTCGAGCACTTGCGGCATGAAGGGAACCTCCTCAGGTCTGATTGGTCGGGCCATTATACCGGCAACCGTCCCCATCCCGGCAACCGTCCCCGCGGCGCCAAGCGCCGCCAGGGAACGCGTGTTGTGGTATAAAGACGTATCGTTTCGTCGCCCGACATCCCGGAGGTCCGCCATGTCCGCCCCGCGCGCGTCTTTCCTGCCCCTGCATGCGCTCGCCGCCTGCGCGCTGGTCGCCTCGCTCGTGGCACCCGCCATGGCCGCCCCCTCGCCGGCGCCGGCCAAGAAGCCCTCGCCGGTGCCCACCAGCCATTCCACCGCCGCAGCACCCGTCGAGCTGGTCGAGGAGCTCGAGGGCGGCGCGCGGATCAACTGGTCGGCCGGGCGCATGAGCGTGAGCGGCGTCGGCACCCCCGGCGACCGCGGCGCTATGTCTTATCGCCGCACGCTCTCGGCCCGCGCCGCGCGCGCCGACGCCTACCGCCGGCTGGCCGCGGCGCTCGAGCTCGTGCGCGTCGACACCAACTCGCGCATCAAGGACCTCGCGGTGATCGACGACGCGCTGCGCAGCCGCCTCAACGACTTCGTGAAGGGCGCGAAGCTGCTCGAGACGAACTTCTGGCCCGACGGCTCGGCCGAGCTGGTGCTGGGGGCCGACCTCAAGGGCGAGCGCAGCCTCGCCACGCTGATCGGTGCCGCGGCCGGCCAGGCCGCCGCGGCCTCGCCCGCGCCCGCCACCTCCGCGGCGCCCACGCCCGC
>JAKFEW010000022.1:0-30670 GCA_036675505.1 Candidatus Sericytochromatia bacterium | reverse complement strand
AACGGCCCGTCGAGGGCCGCGAGCGCGTCGGCGACGCGCCGGCGCGCCTCGCCCAGGTTCGCCGGCAAAGCGGCGAGCGCCGCCGCGAGGTCCGCCCGCGCGCCCGCGAGGTCGCCCTGGGCGGCACGGCAGCGGCCGCGCCAGTAGGCGCGGAAGTGTTCGGGCATCGCGCGCGGCCCCAGGCGTATGAACGCGGCGTCCAGATCGGCCATCGCTCCCAAAAGTGAGAAAACTGGCACGGCGGCCTGATCCACCGCTGCCGCCTGGCCTGCGTCGTCCAGCTGCATGCGGGCGAGCCAGGCGGTCGCCCCGGCCAGATCGCCGAGCTCGAGGCTGGCTCGCACGGCCGGTGCTGCGACCTCGGGCGACGCCTGAGCGGGCGGCGGCGCCATCGACGCGGCCAGCGTGCGGATGCCCGCCCAGTCGCGCGCGTGCAGGCGCACGAAGAGGCGGATGCCCTGGGCCGCACGGCGCAGCGTGCGGGGCGTGTCGGGCGCGTCGAAGGGGATCAGCGGCCCCTCGGCGCCGGCATGGTCGCCCGCGAGCACCCGCTCGAGCGCCGCGACCTGGGCCGCGGCCAGCTTGAAGGCCGGCAGGTGCCCGAAAGGCCGCATGAGCCGCAGCGCGCCGCGCGCGCCTGCGAGGTCGTAGGCCGCGACCGCGAGCTGCAAGCGGCGCATCGCGCCGACCATGGCGAAGCCCGGCGCGAGCAGCAGCAGCCAGCCGAAGGCCGCGCAGGCCTGGGCGAGGTCAGGCGCGTGGGGGGCGAGCGCCAGGCCTGCGCCGCCGACCAGCCCGACCGCGGCGAGGTGGACGTACCAGCCGTGGCCCCAGCGCCAGCGCAGGCCCTGCAGGCGCAGCCGGACGGCCGCGAAGGCTGCCGCGATCAACAAGGCCAGAAGCCAGATGCCCGCCTCGGAATTCATGGTAGCCTCCCGCCCGCTTGTACCCGATCGGACGTCCGCTCGCCTCGTATGATCCCAGGACGCCCTGGCGGTGGTACGATAGGGCCGGAGGACCTTTGGTGGATCCGATCGTCGTGGGCGTCTTCACCGCAGCCGCCTTCGTGGGCGCGACCACATACCGCCGCTGGACCGAGCGGCGGCGGCGCGGCGTGGAAGCGGCCCGCAACGTCGAGGCCGAGCGCATCATCGCCTTGCTCTCCACCCGCCAGCCGGGCGTCTGGGACATCGACGATCTGCGCGAGCGCGTCGCGACCACCGCGCGCGATCTCTGGGCGGCCCCCGACCGCGCGGCGCTGGAACGTCTGCAGACCTGGGTGCACCCCGACCTGCTCGGCGAGACCGCGCGCACCTGGCCGGCCCGCGCCGAGCGGCGCGAGATGAAGGTGAAGCTCCTGCAGCCGCCGGCGTTCATCCACGTCGCCGAAGGCGGCCAGGCCCCGGACCGCGTGATCGCGCGGGTGGAGGCCGAGGTCGAGGGCGACTGGCTCGACGGCGCCGGCAAGCGCCTGCGCCGCGAGCGCCGCACCTCGCTCGCCACCTACCACCACTGGACCCACATCGACGGCCAGGGCTGGCGACTCGACAAGATCCAGCCCCTGCCGCCGGTGGGCGTGGACCCGCCGTCCTCGGTGGCCTGTCGCATCCTGCCGCAGGGTGCGTCAGAGGAAACGGAGTCGCAGGCGTGAGCGCCGGCGAGCCGCCGCCCGCGGTGCTGGATATTCCTTGCACGGAGCCTGCGGACGAACTGCCGGTCCGGCACAGGCCCTGCGTTTACGGCGTCGCCTTCGATGCCGCCGGCCGGGTCTGCGTGGCGCGCGAGGCGGCCGGCGAATACTACCTGCCGGGCGGCGGGATCGAGGAAGGCGAGGACGCCGGGGCCGCACTGGTGCGCGAAGTGGCCGAGGAGCTCGCGCGCGTGGGCGTGGCGGGCGCCCTGTTCGCCACCGGCTCGGAATGGCTCGGCGGGCCCGAGGCCGGCGAGTGGCTGCACAAGCGCGCGGCCTTCCACCACCTCACGCTCGGCGCGGCGCTGCCTGACGCGACCGCGGAGCATACGCTCGTCTGGCTGACGCCCGCCGAGGCCGGCGCCCGCCTCCAATACGCTTGCCACCGGCAGGCGGTGGCGCAGGCGCAGTGCATCCTTAACTCGTTCACCCCTGAACCTTAACCGATAGTTAACCAGGCGGGGGTGGTTTTGTTGGCGCGTTGTTACCGGCAGCGCCGACAACCCACACAGATCACCCCAATCATCGCGCGGGGCGCCCCCGAGCCCCACGCGTCCAGTTCATACAGCGCTCACTGCCCTCGATCAGGACGGCGGTGAGCCATTTTTTTTGTCAGGTCCAGAGACCCTCGGCCGCTCCGCGAAGCGGCTGCCTGCCAGCGCCGCGTTATCTGGTGAATAATCGAGACCCTTTTGACGATCACCCGCATTATCCGGAAGGAGCTCCCACCAAAACCAGCTCAAACGGCGTCGCGGCGCGATCGCCCATGGAGACCCGAAAGCCGGATAATCAACATTATCTATTGTCGCCATTTGATCGTCCGAAGGGTGGATCGCGCAAGTTATAACTGTTATAACCGATAAGGATGTGGGAACGATTCGATCAGGATTGATTTTCTCACGTCCGGGAGGACTCGCCATGCCCAAGATCACCAAGGTCGGCAACTCGCTCGGGGTCACGTTGCCCAAGGACGAGCTCGAGGCTCTCGGCATCAAGCAGGGAGACGACGTAATCGTTCGTCGCCGCGGCAGCGTGCTCGAGGTCGTTCCCGTGGAAATGCGTCCGCGGCTACGGCCCGCGCTCCAGAAGGCGGTGGATCGGACCGTCGCCAAGTTCGGCCCGGCGCTCGAAGAACTGGCTAAGTGAGCGACTTCGTCTACCTCGAGCTGGACGAGGTGGTCGAGATGCAAAGGCAGATGCTGGACCTGTATGGCGGCATCGCCGGGTTTCGGGGCGCGGACGGCCAGGCGATGGTCGAAAGCGCCCTCGCCCGTCCGAAGAACAAGGCCGCTTACGAGGAAGCGGACCTGCTCGGCCAGGCCGCTTCGCTCTTCTACGGTCTGGCCAAGAACCATGGCTTCCTGGACGGCAACAAGCGCATCGCCGTGGTCGCTTGCGACGCCTTCCTCCAGGAGAACGGCTGGGAGCTCCGGTGCGACAACGCCGCCCTCATTGAATTCACGCTCCAGTGCGATCAGCCATCGTGGACGGAGGCCGCCGTGGAAGCCTTCATTCGTCAGGTGGCCGCGCTGTTGGATCACACGAAATAGGCGCTCTCACAGTGTGAGATCGGGCCATCGCGAAGCTCCGACCCGATAGGGGCGACGGTGATGCGACCAGCTCGGGCGTCGGCGAGCCTGCGGTTTCAGGCGTCGACGAGCCCGAGGCGGCCACATCAATAGGCGGCATGGCTGCAGGCGGCGTCGGCGCAACCGCCCCCGGCCCTCCTGGGGAAGCGCACCCCGCCAGCATCAGGCAAGCGGTCGCAAGCGCGCGACGTCCCGACACCCGTGGTCCTCCTCTGACCGGAACTCGGATTCTATTCCGCGAGGCGCGCGAGGACGCTGCCATGCTCCCGGTTCACATGGGCGAGCGCGTCGTGGACGCAGGGCGATAACATGGCGGATACCAGCCGTTCGAGCTCGGCGACCTTGTCGTTGGGGAGCCGAGAAATGAGCCGGAGAAGGTCTTCACGACGCGTCAATGGGGATTACCTCGTACCAGGATCTCGATCGTACCATGGCCCCCACCGTCGCTCGGGCATGAAATCCTGGCTGGTGTCGTTCGTATGAACTTTGGTTCCTTCCGAACTACTGGGCGAGCTTTCGAAACGTCTTCTCGAACGCCGAATGGGTGTACGCTAGCGCTTCTTCAAAGGTGGTCACAGCCTGCTGCTCCTTTCCATCTGGCGACATGGCCGCGACGACGCGCTCGACCTCGACGACCTCGTCGTCGGAGAGCTGTTCGATCATGCGCATGAGACGCTCGCGTCGAGACATGAGGCGACCTCCTCGGCCTTCGGCCATGATCATGGTACCTCCTGCCCGGCGCCCGCAACCCCGGCGCGGTCGAAATCCGGCGATCGCTCATTTCGGGTCATTGAGGCCGACTACACGTCAGATTCCCCATATACGGCGGCGAGGTCCCGGGCAATCGCCCGCATCTCGGCCAGCAGTTCGGGCGGGCTCAGCACCTCTGCCTCAGCGCCGTACCGCAACACGAAACGCCGGGCCCGCAGAAGACTCGCTTCGTCCAGGGTCACCAGATAGCTTCCATCCGAATCGTCGGAAACGGCGTCTGGCGGAAAGTCTGACTTGAGGTAAGCGCGCTTCCGTGGCAAGCGGAAGGTGAACCGGAAGGTCGGAACGGCCTGGTGCTGCCAGGGATCATCGAGCACATCGAGCGCCCGGATGCGGTCGACGCGGAAATCGCGCACGTCCTGCCACGGCTGTTCGGAGCCAATGGGCAAGGTGAGGCCCTGGAATACGAGCGTGCCCTCGACCCACACGAGGCGCGCGGCATCGACGGCTCGCCACTCGGCTTCGCTGGCCGGTGCCTGGTAGTACACCTTGACCATGCGGCCTCGCGCAATGGCCGACCGCAGCTTCCGGATGTTCCCTTCGTATGCCCTGAAGTCCACCACCAGGTCGCCGAACATGGCGATCGCCTGCGGCCCACAGGCCGCGCGAACGAGGGCGGGCACCCGGGCAATCAAGGCTGCCAACGTTTGGGCCTCCGGCATCGCCGCCCGTTCGGCCAGCCCTTGTGCGGCGATCAGGCTGGCCGTCTCGTCGGGAGTCACCCACAACGGGACGCTGGCCATCCCCAGCTCATAACTCTTCCCGCGGGCGTCGTCAATCTCGAAGCCGGCTTCTCGGAGGCTCTTCACGTCGCGCGTCACCGCATCGAGGGCGCGCTCGGGCTCGCCCATCGATTTCGCTAGATCAAGCCGCGTTTGGGGCCCGGTCAACATGGCGCCGACCGCCGCCATGAGTCGACGCCAAACCACCCCATTGCTGGAGCGTGGCGCAGAGGACGAGTGTTTCACGTCGGACATGATCAAACCATCACAAAATGCATCTTTAAATTCTACTTGCCATTGACACAGGAGCGTGTTACGTTTGGAAAAATCAAGCAAGGTTTCAGCAACAAACCCAGGGGTATCCCGTACTTGGACCAAACAGCCTCTACCACGCCAAGCGCCCCAAAAAACCTCATCAAGTCACGGTTCTGGGCCAAGGCCGGCAATTCTCGAGACGCCCTTCAGCACCACCCGGTCATCTGCCACCTGATGGACACAGCGGCCGTTGCGATGCGTATTTCGCAACACCACCTGAGCCGACCGGCGTTTCTCAAGCTCAAGCAGGGTCTCGGGTTCCAGTCGGATGAGGCCTGCGTGAAGTGGGTCGCGTTCTTCGCCGGAAGCCACGACCTGGGCAAAATCTCCCCGGGGTTTCAATTCCAGATTCCCGAAATCGGCCGTGCGCTCACGGGGGAAGCCTATTACCAAGCCTGGTGCCGCCAAGCTCGCCACGCCGACACCGTGGCCCATGGCCTCATCACGGCCGCCCGGCTGCCCGAATACCTGACAACCCGCCTGCTGGTCGAAGAATCGCTCGCGATCAGGCTTTCGCTGCTCGTCGGCGGGCACCATGGATTCTTTCCTACCGCGAAAGAACTGGAAGATATCAGCACCAGCCAGGTGGGCAAACAGGCCTGGCAGACATTCCGGCGCGATCTGCTCGATGAGCTGGCGGCCTACGTGGGCCTGACGACCGAGCTCGAACGCCCCACCCAGTGCGACGCGGCGGCCGGCATGTTGTTGGCGGGCCTGACGACCGTTTCAGACTGGATTGCCTCGAGCGAGGCCTGTTTCCCCTATACGCCGGACGCCGATGCTCCGAGCTACGGCAACACGCTGGACGCGAAGGCCGCCGAGGCCCTCGAAGCGCTGGGCTGGCAAACGGTGCCGTCCCTCGAGCCCCTGGGCTTTGCGGCGCTCTTTCCCGAGATCGCCGAGCCCCGCCCCCTCCAGGTGGCCGTGGAGCGCGCGGCCCGGGCCGTCACGCCCCCCGCCATGCTGCTCGTGGAAGCGGCGATGGGCGAGGGCAAGACGGAGGCGGCCTTCGCGGCGGCCGACCACTTCCAGCACCACGCAGGAGCCGCGGGCTTCTACGTGGGCCTGCCCACCCAGGCGACCTCGAATCAGATGTGGGGGCGCACGGGGCACTTCCTCAAGCGCCGCTACCCCGGGGTGGTGAACCTGACGCTGAGCCACAGCCAGGCCATGTTGCGCGGCGACTACCTGGAGACCGTCTGCCGGTTGGACCAGGTCTACGACAGCGACGCGCGCGTGGTGGCCAGCGAATGGCACACGGCGCGCAAGCGTTCGCTGCTGAGCCCGTTCGGCGTGGGCACCCTCGATCAAGGGCTGATGGGCGTCGTTCGCTCCAGGCACCAGTTCGTGCGGCTCTTCGGGCTGGCTGGCCGTACGGTCATCCTCGATGAGGTGCACGCCTACGACCTCTACACGGGCACGTTGATCGAGCGGATGCTCGAGTGGCTGGCGGTACTGGGCTCCCCCGTGATCGCGCTCTCCGCGACCTTGCCCACGACCTTGCGCGAAAGGCTCGCGGGCGCCTACGCACGCGGGCTGGGGGCCCCCGCCCCGAACTTGCCGCAGGTGCGATATCCCCGGGTCACCATGGTGGATGCCGGCGGCTGCCGAGCCGATGGCTTCGATGCCTCGGCCCACGTCACGCGGACCCTCGCCCTGGTGTGGCGGAACGAGGGGGACTGGCTTGCGGGCGTCGTGGAGGCGGTGAACGCCGGCGCGAACGTCGCGGTCCTGTGCTCGACGGTTGGCCGCGCTCAGGCTGTCTACACGGCCCTGGGCAGGTCGCTCGACGCCGCGCAGCGCGACCTGTTCCATGCCCGCTACCTCATGGGCGATCGCGAGGCCATCGAGGGGCGCTGCATCGGGCGCTTCGGCAAAACGGGCGAGCGGCCCAGCGGCTTCGTCCTCGTGGCGACGCAGGTCATCGAGCAAAGCCTGGATCTCGACTTCGACCTGATGGTGAGCGACCTCGCACCCATCGACCTGCTCTTGCAGCGCTCGGGCCGTATTCACCGCCACGATCGCCCCGGCGATCGCCGAGGTGGCTTCACGAGCCCCACCCTTTGGGTCATCCGCCCGGCGCTCAACCCTGAGGGTCGCCTCGACTTCGGACCGGCCGGGATCGTGTACGACACCCATTTGCTCCTCCGGACCTGGTGGCAGCTGCGTTGCAAGACCGAGCTCGCGCTTCCAGGCGACATGGACGCACTTATCGAGGCCGTCTACGACCCGCGCCGGGAACCCTTTGACGGGCTCTCGGAGGCTGAAATCGACCTGTGGCTTACGACGCAGGTGCAATCTGGCGCGGAAAACGATACCCGGCTGCACAAGGCGCACGGCGCTTGCGTGCCTCGCCCGGCCAGCAACGCGGAGCCCGAGGAGTACACCCGGTTCCGGCTGGAGGACGAAGAAGCGACGCTCCAGGCCCTCACCCGCCTCGGCGCCGAGAGCCTGACGGCCATCATCTTGCGCGAGGTGGCGGGCGGTTGGGCCACGGTGCGCGGCACCGCCGTGGTTCAGCCTTCCCAAACGCCCAACCGCGCCCAACTCCAGGCCCTGATGCAGCACGCCGTCCGCATCAACCAGCGAGCCCTGGTGCAAGCACTCAAGAAGGAACCTCGCCCTGAAGGATGGACGACCGGCGTGCTGCGTCCGTGTGTCCCGCTCGTCTTGGGCGCCGACGGCACGCGTGAAATCGCCGGATGGCAAGTTCGACTGGACGATGAGCTGGGGCTCGTCTACGAGCGAAAGTAGGAGAATGACCATGCAATTCGACTTGCGCGAGGAGCCCTGGATCCCAGTGCTCACGCCGGAACTCGTCGTGCGAGAGGTCTCGCTGAGAGAGCTCTTCGCCGGCGCCGCGTCTTTCAAGGAGGTGGTCGGCGACAACCCGCCCGTCACCGTGGCCCTCAACCGCATGCTCCTCGCGATCATCCACCGCGCCCACCGGGGGCCCGTCGATGCCGCGCACTGGAACGCGATCGCGGCGGGCGGCCAAGGTGCCGTGCTCGCCTACCTGGACGAGATGGGCGACCGGTTCGACCTGGGCCACGCCGAGCACCCCTTCATGCAAGACCTGGCGCTCGGCGAGGCGCAGGCCGCGCCGGCGTATGTCGCGTCGGCCTGGCAACCGGAGAACACCAGCACGGTCTTCACCCATGCCCACGCCTGGCGCACCCGCCCCCTCACGGCGGCCGCGGCCGCGCGGACGCTACTTCGCATCCACGCGGTCGACACCCCGGGCATGAAGGGCGCTCACCCGCAGGGGGGCTCGAATCGGTCCGCTTGCAGTTCGGCCCTCATGAACAGCCAAATGGTGTGGGTGCGCGGCGACAACCTCTGGCACACCCTGATGCTCAACCTCATGCGCTACGACGGCGCCAACGCCGTGCCTTTTTCGTTTGCGCCGGATGCGGATCTCCCCGCCTGGGAACGCCCCGCGTCTCCCCCTGGCGACCGCCTGATCGCCGGGCCGGCGGATAGCCTGACCTTCATGTGGCGGCGGGTGCGGCTCGTGTGGCAGGACGATCGCGTCGTCGGGATCGCCCTCACCAAAGGCCACGCCGTCCCGGACTCGCATGCACCGATCAGCTTCGAATGGGCCATCCCCATCGTCCAGGAGACCGACCCCAAGACCGGCGTCACCACGAGGCGGCCGTTGCGCGCCTCCTTGGAGCGTCGCGTCTGGCGTGACGCCCCGGCGTTGCTCCAGTCAGCGAGCCACCTTACGACTGACAACCGGCGGCACCAAGCGCCGCCGCTGCTGGAATGGCTCGCGCAGCTCCGTCGCACCACCAAGACCGTCCCCCGGCGCTTGCGCGTCGAGGTCGTCGCGATGGTGGCCGATCAGGCCAAGCCGTTGGGGTGGTACGCGCAGGCCCTGACGCTCCCGCTGCGCTACCTGGAAGACGAGGAATTGTGGGGGCGCCTCCATGAGGCGATCGCGCTCGCCGAGAAGCATGAAGAGTGCCTCCGCACCTTCAAAGGCAGCCCCTACCAGGTGCTCGGCGAAGCCTTGAAGCTCGACGCCAAGGCGCTGGCCGCCTTCGATGGCCGCATCCGCTTCTGGGCTGGGCTGGAGAGCCCATTCCTGCAACTTCTGAACGCGATGCCCGAGGACGAGGCCACCGACGAGATCGGAGACGTCGTCATCGGCGAAGCCACCCTGAGCGCCTGGGAAGCGCTGCTCCGAAGAGCCGCGGAAAACGCCTTCAACGACTCGATCGGCGGCATCCGCGACTACCGCGCCCGCGCGCTCGGCATCCAGCGCCTCAACAAGCGCCTGCACGAACTCGCGAAACCCGCCCCGCAGCCCGTCGTGGGCGCCCCGGCTGAATGAAAGGAGATTCAATGACGGAAGTAGCAACGGCGGCGAAGCCATCCCACGCCCTCCGGTTCCTCAAAGCCCTCGAAACGCGCATGGCGGGTGATACCGCCGTGCGAGCGGCCCTCAAGCGCTCCCTCGACGGCACGATCGAGCACAAGCAGGCCATCTACCCCTACGTGTTGCCGCTTCTGGGCGATCTCAAGCCCTACCAACAGGAGCCCTTCTTGCTGGTGGCGGCCCTATACGCCCTTTACCCCACCCCGCTCGACCGCGAGAAGCCCCACCACTTCGGCCGGGCCTGCGCGAGGCTGGCGGCAAATGGCGAATCCAAAGGCCCCGAGCGACGCTTCAAATCACTCCTGGACACCGAAGCGGCCGACTTGACTGTGCCGCTCTCCGCCTTGATCCGCCTAATGAAGTCGAAGCAAATCGACGTCGATTACGCGACCCTTCTGAGCGCCCTGCAAAGCTGGAGCCACCCGGACAAGTGGGTGCAAGACCGCTGGGCCCGGGAATTCTGGGCGCCGAGCGCCACCACCGAGACCCCCGCTCCGGCCTTGGCCTGAACCTGAAAGGAAGTCCCATGAAAATCGAAATCCACCTGCTCCAGAGCTTCCCGCCGGCGAACCTGAACCGGGATGAAAACGGGATGCCCAAGTCCACCCAGTTCGGCGGCAAGCTGCGCGCGCGTATCTCCTCCCAGTGCCAGAAGCGGGCTTCCCGCCTGCACTACCAGGCGCAAGACACGATCGCCAAAGAACACGAGGCCAAGCGCTCGCGCGGATGGCTCGAAGACCTGACCGGCGCGCTCCGGGCGCAAGGGTTCAGCGAGGCGATGGCGGAAACGGTCGCGAAGTTGGGCCTCGGCGTCTTCGGCGTGAAGTTTGAGGCCGACAAGCCCGAGACCAACATGATCCTGTTCCTCGGCCAAACCGAAATCGACGCGCTGGCCGCGCTTCTCGCCGAACGCCGCGCGGAAGTGGAAGAAGCCGCTAGCGCCAAGACCCCCGCCCTGCCGAAGGACCTCGTGAAGGGCATCGAGAAGTTGCTCGCAGACCGCGGCAAGCCGGGCGACGTCGCCCTGTTCGGCCGCATGATGGCCGCCCTGCCCACGCTCAACGTCGACGCGAGCGTCCAGGTCGCCCATGCGATCGGCGTCGGCGCGCTCCAGCAGGAGTTCGATTTCTTCACCGCCGTCGACGATCTCAAGGTCTCCAACGACCCCGGCGCCGATCACATGGGCGAAATCGGCTTCAACAGCGCCTGCTTCTACCGCTACGCCGTGCTGGACACCGATCAGCTCGTGAAGAACCTCGGTTCGGCGGCCAAGGATGCGCCGGCGATCGCCCGTGCGTTCCTCGACGCCTTCATCCAGGCGGTCCCTTCCGGCCACCAGAACGGCTTCGCGGCCCACACCCGCCCCGCCGTCGTCATGATGGTCAGTCGCCGCGATCAGCCCTTTTCGCTCGTCGATGCCTTCGAAAAGCCCGTCGCGGCCACCGGCGGCAAATCCGTTGTCGAAAACGCCGTGGCGCGCCTCGACCGCCACTGGGCCGAGGCCGAGAAAATGTACGGCACCAAGGGCGTCGAGGGCCTCGGCATCTGCCTGCGCGAGAGCCTGACGGACGAGCTCGATGCCCTCAAGCCCAAGGCCCAAGCCAGCCTGGACGCGCTGCTCACCGCACGCCTGGACGAAGCCTTCGCGACCGCCGGCGTTCGCTGATGCCCGTCCTGCTGCTACGGCTCAAGGCCCCCATGATGAGCTGGGGCCACGATTCCCAGTTCACGATCCGGCGCACGGGCACGGAGCCCACCAAGAGCGCAATCACCGGGCTCCTGTGCGCGGCCCTAGGGCGGCCGCGAGAGGCATCGACGGCGGATTTGGCCGCCCTCCGCATGGGGGTGCGGGTCGATGCCGAGGGGGTGGTGCTTCAGGATTACCACACGATCCAGAACGCCATCCGCTCGAGCGGCGCCGCCAACCACGATGGCGTGATCTCGGTTCGGCACTACGTGGCCGACGCGAACTACCTCGTCGGCCTCGAGGGTGACCACGCGCTGCTCGAGGCGCTCGACGCCGCCCTCGCCGCCCCCGTCTGGCCGATCTACTTCGGGCGCAAGAGCTTCGTGCCGAGCCGGCCGGTGCGCGTGGGCCTTCGCGAGGGCTCGCTCGTCGAAGCCCTGGAGGTCGAGCCTATCGCCCGCAAGGTCGATCACGTTCGGGGGGTGATCGAGACGCCCGGCGGCAACGACCTCCGCCAGGACGTCCCGATCGACTGGCTCAGCCGGCGGTTCGGGGCGCGAACGGTCGAAACCCGCTTGCTGAACGTGAAGAAGGAGGCTCTCCCATGATGTTGTCCCAATTGGTTCTCAACGAACGGCATCGCGGAATCTACCACGACCTCGACAACATGCATGCGCTCCACCAGCGCATCATGCAGGCGTTTCCCGACGAAGCCGGCCCCAACGCCCGGTCAACCTTCAACGTGCTGTACCGGCGCGAGCCGGGCGTCTTGACGATCTTGGTGCAGTCCGCGGCGGCGCCCGACTGGGCGCGCCTGCCGACGGGCTACCTGGACAGGGCGCAGACCACGGAGTTGGCCCCGCTCCTGGATCGGCTGGCACCGGGCCTCTCGCTTCGCTTCCGGCTGCTCGCCAACCCCACCAAGCGCAACAATCAGTCGCGCAAGGTGATCGCGCTCGTCCGCCCCGAGGAGCAAGAGGCATGGCTGCAACGCCAGGCCGCGCGGGCGGGCTTCGAGATCACGGGCTTGCGCATCGGGCCGGCGGAGCAGAATCAGGGGCGGAAGAAGGGCGTCGAGAGCGCCGTCACGCTTCGCACCGTGCTCTTCGACGGCACCTTGAGGGTGACGGACGCCGACGCACTGCGGGAAGCAGTGCGGAATGGTATCGGGCGGGGGCGGTCGTACGGGTGCGGGTTGCTGTCTTTGGCGCCGCTGCCGTCCGATTGATCGCGGTGATGTATCGTGAAAGACCTCCACTTACTGCCAAAGGTGCGTGATAGCTGGTCCTACCTGTACGTCGAGCACGCGAAAATCGACCAGGAGGACAAGGCTATCGCCGTTCACGACGAAAACGGCAGGGTCCCCGTGCCCTGCGCCTCGCTCTCGGTCCTGCTATTAGGCCCCGGCACCACTATTAGCCACGCGGCCATCCGCACGCTCGCCGAACACGGGTGCCTCGTCGAGTGGACCGGCGAAGAGGGAGTCCGCTTCTATGCGCGCGGCGAGGGCGAAACCCGGTCGGCCGCCAACTTCCTCCGTCAGGCCCGTCTTCATTCCCACCCCCAAGGGCGCCTGGAAGTCGCAAAACGCATGTACCGCGTGCGCTTTACGGGCAAGCTATCCGACGACCTGACGATCCAGCAACTTCGCGGAATGGAAGGCGCGCGCGTTCGCGACGCATACGCGCGTGCGAGCCTGGCGTCCGGCGTTCCCTGGACGGGGCGCTCATACAAGCGCAACGACTGGGCGGCCGCCGATCCCATCAACCGGGCCCTGTCGTGCGCAAACTCGAACCTGTACGGCATCTGCCATGCCGCGATCATCGCCGTGGGCCTCTCCCCGGCGCTCGGCTTCGTCCACACGGGCAAGATGCTCTCCTTCGTCTACGACGTGGCGGACCTCTACAAGGCCGAGATCACCATCCCCGCCGCCTTCCAGGCGGTCCAGGAAGGTGAAAAGGATCTCGAACGGCGGGTCCGCCACGCTTGCCGCGATCTCTTCCGGGTGACACGCCTGCTGAAGCGCATCGTGACCGACATGGAGCGACTCTTGAGCTTGGACGGCCTCCAGGATGTGCTCTTCTCGTTCGACGAAGATGAGGCGCTGCCAGGCGGCCTGTGGGATCCCGAGTTGGGTGACGTGCAGGGCGGAGTCAATTTCGCCGATGAACAGGACCCGTAAGTCATGGTGATCTACCTGCTTGAACGCGTCACCCCCGGGCTACGGGGTGAGCTGACGCGCTGGATGCTGGAGCCCAAGGCCGGCACCTTTGTGGGGACCCTCTCGGCGATGGTCCGCGATCGCCTGTGGGAGTTCATCATCAAGAAGTCCGGCGACGGCGCCGCGATGATGATCCACTCCGCGGACACGGAACAGGGTTTCGCCATCCGTTCTGCGGGCGACACCAGCCGGATCATCGTCAACTTCGAGGGCCTTCAGCTGGTCAAAATCGTCGAAAGGCGCAAGAATCCATAGTGTCGTCCCCACGCACGTGGGGGTGAACCGGGTGTCGGCCTGATGGCGGGAGCTCCCAACGCGTCGTCCCCACGCACGTGGGGGTGAACCGTTCGACGAGTAGTCGGAGTCGTAGAAGGAGACGTCGTCCCCACGCACGTGGGGGTGAACCGGTGAGCCAGGGGAGAGAAGCCCCTGGCAAGCAGTCGTCCCCACGCACGTGGGGGTGAACCGATGACCGCCTTGCAACCCGCGATGGTGCGCGCGTCGTCCCCACGCACGTGGGGGTGAACCGACGGAGGAGGAGATCAAGGCCCTCGTGACCCCGTCGTCCCCACGCACGTGGGGGTGAACCGCGGAACAGAAGCGCATCACCGACCTCGAGACCGTCGTCCCCACGCACGTGGGGGTGAACCGAGGTTGGGATGGCCATGGTGGGCTCCTTTTCAGTCGTCCCCACGCACGTGGGGGTGAACCGCGGCGTCGTCTGGCTCAACCCTGATGACAACCGTCGTCCCCACGCACGTGGGGGTGAACCGCTCGCGACGTACGACACCTACTTGACCGACGGCGTCGTCCCCACGCACGTGGGGGTGAACCGGCCTCTCCCGTCGGCCAAGACGACGTGCTGGCGTCGTCCCCACGCACGTGGGGGTGAACCGGCCCATAGCATCCTGTTCCTGTCCAGCGCCGTGTCGTCCCCACGCACGTGGGGGTGAACCGCTCGCGGAAGTCCCGGCGTACGTGCAAGACCTGTCGTCCCCACGCACGTGGGGGTGAACCGGGGCGCGGCGTCAAGTTCGACGCCAAGTCCACGTCGTCCCCACGCACGTGGGGGTGAACCGAACGCGGCCCGGATCGAAAAGGGTTACGGCCTGTCGTCCCCACGCACGTGGGGGTGAACCGGTCACGTCACGTCAAAGTGGCGAGGATCGTTCGTCGTCCCCACGCACGTGGGGGTGAACCGCGGATCGGCAAGCCCGAGGCGATGCGCCTGCGGTCGTCCCCACGCACGTGGGGGTGAACCGCCTGGGAGGACGGCGAGGAAGTGAGGCCCTATGTCGTCCCCACGCACGTGGGGGTGAACCGGCCGTCCAGGTTCAAGCGTCCGCCCTCTTTGCCGTCGTCCCCACGCACGTGGGGGTGAACCGGCCCCGGTCAAGCTGACCAGCGGGACGAACCTGTCGTCCCCACGCACGTGGGGGTGAACCGTCCCTGGGGTCGGGTGGGCTGGGAACGGCACCGTCGTCCCCACGCACGTGGGGGTGAACCGGCTAAGAGGGCAGCGGGCAGGGAACGGGCGAAGTCGTCCCCACGCACGTGGGGGTGAACCGTGACGAGGGTCCGGGAAATGGAACTCGCGCAGGTCGTCCCCACGCACGTGGGGGTGAACCGCCCGGCTGCGGCGCGGACAGGATCGGCGGCAGGTCGTCCCCACGCACGTGGGGGTGAACCGGTGGAGGTTGCGGAGCAGGCCAAGATTAAGGCGTCGTCCCCACGCACGTGGGGGTGAACCGAAGGACCTGTACAAGCAGGTGCTGCCCTCCCCGTCGTCCCCACGCACGTGGGGGTGAACCGAAGACCGGGATCGACAACCTCGCCGAAGCGATGTCGTCCCCACGCACGTGGGGGTGAACCGTCTTCCGAGTAGGCGGACATGTGCGCATTCCTGTCGTCCCCACGCACGTGGGGGTGAACCGAGATCATGGCGCAGACCGAGGCGGTTATCCGCGTCGTCCCCACGCACGTGGGGGTGAACCGGAGTGGGAGCAGGCGCTGGATCGCGTCAACGAGTCGTCCCCACGCACGTGGGGGTGAACCGTTCACCGTCGACGCCGCCAAGGGCGAGGCGATGTCGTCCCCACGCACGTGGGGGTGAACCGCATTGCGGGTGTCCGACATGGCACGACCCCAGGGTCGTCCCCACGCACGTGGGGGTGAACCGAACCGCATGTCAGAACCGGAAGTTCTGGAAGTGTCGTCCCCACGCACGTGGGGGTGAACCGCGTCAGGTCAGCGATCTTGATCCGGTCCCAGACCGTCGTCCCCACGCACGTGGGGGTGAACCGCCCGCCGTCCAGTGAGGCAGCAGCCGGTGCGCGTCGTCCCCACGCACGTGGGGGTGAACCGTCGCCTGGCTCCATGTAGTCGACGGCGCGGGCGTCGTCCCCACGCACGTGGGGGTGAACCGTAGACCTGCGCGCCGCTGTTGATGGGGATGCCGTCGTCCCCACGCACGTGGGGGTGAACCGGTCCGCGCGCACGAGAACGCGAACAACCTGATGTCGTCCCCACGCACGTGGGGGTGAACCGCGGGCGGGGGGCTAAGCCTTGCTGGCCCAGACGTCGTCCCCACGCACGTGGGGGTGAACCGGCGGCCGGCGGGTTCACCTTCTCGCCCCGTCTGTCGTCCCCACGCACGTGGGGGTGAACCGGCTATCGGACTCGCGGGCGAGCTCGAACAGAAGTCGTCCCCACGCACGTGGGGGTGAACCGGCGCCGCCGTACTACGCCTGCCGGCGCGTCAAGTCGTCCCCACGCACGTGGGGGTGAACCGGGGTTGGGCGGCTTGGGGCCTGCGTTGAAAACGTCGTCCCCACGCACGTGGGGGTGAACCGTTGTTGTGGCGGGCCGCCACAGTGCATGTCGAGTCGACCCCACGCACGTGGGGGTGAACCGTCGACGACCTTCCAGCTCATGTTGATCGCGAACGTCGTCCCCACGCACGTGGGGGTGAACCGTACCCCGTGGGCAAGGTGCCGACGAGCATCACGTCGTCCCCACGCACGTGGGGGTGAACCGCAGGGGGCAAGGCTAACCGGACCCCAGCTAACGTCGTCCCCACGCACGTGGGGGTGAACCGGAAGCGGTTCACCATGTACCGGATCTGGTCGTGTCGTCCCCACGCACGTGGGGGTGAACCGGCAAATTTCGTGCTCGAGGTGGCCGACCCCGCGTCGTCCCCACGCACGTGGGGGTGAACCGATTTTCCGGGGCACGAAGAAGCCGTCGTATGCGTCGTCCCCACGCACGTGGGGGTGAACCGAGTTCCTCGTCGGTCGGCGGGTGGACGAGGCTGTCGTCCCCACGCACGTGGGGGTGAACCGGTCAGGGTGATGGCGGGTTGCATCTGGTTTCCGTCGTCCCCACGCACGTGGGGGTGAACCGGCCAGGGCGCCGAAGCGCACGCGGACGCTCTCGTCGTCCCCACGCACGTGGGGGTGAACCGTCGACGCTCTTGGCCGCGACGATCGACTCGACGTCGTCCCCACGCACGTGGGGGTGAACCGGGCGGGGCGTGCGACTTCTCAACCCGCAAGCAGTCGTCCCCACGCACGTGGGGGTGAACCGGCCAAGGGCATCGGCCCGGCGGCGCTGTCCGAAGTCGTCCCCACGCACGTGGGGGTGAACCGGTGCGCTGGGTGTGGTTCGTGTACTGGGTCATGTCGTCCCCACGCACGTGGGGGTGAACCGAAGCGCGGTGGCAAGAAGAAGGCCGAGCAGCTGTCGTCCCCACGCACGTGGGGGTGAACCGCGCTGGCCGCTGCCGGTGCGGTAGTCGACGCAGTCGTCCCCACGCACGTGGGGGTGAACCGAGTTCCTCGTCGCTCGGCGGTGCGGGGGTTGCGTCGTCCCCACGCACATGGGGGTGAACCGCCCGATCAGCCGCTCGACAAGGCGCACATCCGTCGTCTCCACGCACGTGGGGGGTGAACCTTCATCAGGGAACACCCGGAGCCGTTCACTAGTTGACCGTGACGGTCTCCGTGCCGCTGTGGACGATCGCACCGTTGTTCACCGTGAGGCCGTCCGAGGTGGTCGAGCCCGAGAAGGTCTGGTCGATCAGCGAGACGACGAGGTTGCCGAGCGCCGGGGCGTCGTCGGTCGCGACCGTGACGTCGACGTAGGAGGTCGCGTCGGCGCTGATCTTCGTGCCGGTGCCGGCCGAGAAGTAGGCGTAGGCGCGGATGCGGTAGGCGGTGTTGTGCTTGAGGTTGCCGAAGGTGATGGTATTCGTGAGGTTGGCGGCCGCCACGTCCACGGTCGAGCCCATCTGGGTCTCGGTCGGGCCGGCCGTCACGGCGAAGAGCTTCACCTCCATGTGGTTGATCGAGGCCTGGGTGTAGGCCGTGAAGGTGGTCAGCAGGCGGCGGACCTCGCCGTCCTTGAAGGAAGGCGTCACGCGGGCCACGCCGGTGGCGGGGCGCTCGGCGAGCGCCGCGGGCGCCACGGACGTGGCCGCCAAAGGGGCCGCCTGGCAGCCGGCCAGCGCGAGGCCGGCAAGCAGGAGCAGCGTGGTGCGGTGGGTCTGGGTCATGGGGCTTTCCTCCTGTGCTCGCGGGACGTCACTTCGTGGTGGAGCGACGAATGGCTTCGACGCCTGTGTGGTTCACGCCGCCTGTGCGGATCTCGATCTGGGTGTCGGCTTGCTGGGGTGTATCGTCGTCTTCGGCGCCGTTCTCGCCGAACGCCGGCTCCTCGCCGGGAGGCTCGCCCGCCGGCGTGGGGCCTGCGACGGGGGCTTCGGTGCCCTGGGGGGCGGGCTCGCCCGCCGGCGTGGGGCCTGTGACGGGGGCATCGGTGCCCTGGGGGGTGGGCTGATCGGGCGGCGGCGTGGGCTCGGGCTCGACCACGAGCTCGATGTGGATCTCGACGATCGCCTGGGCGAGGACCGGGTCCTCCTGGATGATCGCGACGATGCCGGCGTGCAGCTCCTGCGGGGCGGCGAGGTCGAGATCGGGGTGCGCCTCGACGAACGCCTCGATCTGCGCCTCGAGGCGCGCGAGCGTCTCGGCGAAGACGGCCGGCTCGAACTCGGCGAGGAGGCCTTCCTCCTTGTCCTCGAGCAACATGGCGGCGAGCATCGTGGTCGAGAGGTTGACGTCGGCCTGGTTCTCGCCGGTCTTGATCGTGGCGATGGTCTGCATCGTGCCGTTCACGTCGCCTTTGGCGCGGATGCGCACGGCGACGATGACGTTCAGGCCTTCCGGCACGTCCTTGAAGGTGTAATGGCCCGAGTCGTCCGAGAGCGTGGGCTTGAACTGGGGCAAGGGCTTGCCCGTCGTGTCCGCGAGGTAGACCTCGGCGCCCACGAGCGGCGCCTGCGCGTCGTCGTAGGTCGTCTCGTCGGCGGGCGGGTCGTCCGCGCCCTGGGCGAGCTGGTAGTTCCCGCCGCCCGCGGCGACCATGTTGCCGCCGCCCGCGGCCACCATATTGCCGCCGCCCGCCGCGACCATGTTGCCGCCGCCGGCCGCGACGAGGCCCGCGAGGAGCTTGCCGCCGCCCTGGGCGACGATGTTCCTGTTCGCGCCTGTGAGGTTGCCGCCACCGGCCGCGACCATGTTGCCGCCGCCCGCGGCCACCATGTTGCCGCCGTTGTTCACGATGACGTTGCCACCACCGGCCGCCACCATGTTCCCGCCGGCGTTGCCGACGATGTTGCCGCCACCGGCCGCCACCATGGTCCCGCCGTTGTTCACGATGACGTTGCCGCCACCGGCCGCCACCATGGTCCCGCCGTTGTTCACGATGACGTTGCCGCCACCGGCCGCCACCATGTTCCCGCCGGCGTTGCCCACGATGTTGCTACCGCCCGTCGGCACGACGTTTCCGCCGCCCGCGGCGACCATGTTGCCGCCGCCCGCGGCCACCATGTTGCCGCCACCGGCCGCGACCATCTCACTCGAGATGATCAACGCCTGGAAGCCGATCGGCGCGAGCACCAGGCCGGTGAGGTCGCCGCGGCGCGCGACGGGCGCCGTCGCGGAGGCGGTCGCGCCGGCGGCGGCGGTCGTCGTCGACATGACCGGCGCGCCGGGGGCGCAGGCGGTGGTCGCGAACAGCGCGGCGATCGCGACGGCCATCAGGGAATGCACGCGGGGGTGGTTCATCTCAGCGCACCCGCCGGACGCGGTGGTTGTCCGTGTCCGCGATGACGAGGGAGCCGTCGTTCCCGTCGATGGCGATGCCGCGCGGCGCGTTGAACTTGCCGTTCGCGCCCAGGCCGTCGCTGGCGCCCGGGGCCGCGTCGCCCGCGACCGTGTGGACCGCGAAGGTCCCGCCGTCTTTGAGGTCGATCGCCCGGATGCGGTGGTTGCCCGTATCCACGACGTACAGCCTGTCGCCGTCGATGGCGAGCCCGCGCGGGCCGTTGAAGGTCGCGCTCGCGCCCGCACCGTCGGCGTCGCCGGGGGTGCCGCCGCCGGCGATCGTGGTGACCGGATGGGCCGGGTCGAGCATGTCGATCCGGCGGATGCGGTGGTTGCCCGTGTCGGCCACGTAGAGGAAGTCGCCGGGGCCGTCGAAGGCGAGCCCGCGCGGGGAGCTGAAGCGCGCGTTCAGGCCCAGCGCGTCGTCGACGAAGCTCGCGCCGGCGCCGCCCGCGATCGTGGTGACCGGGTGCGAGCCCGCGCCCGCGATGTGGCGGATGCGGTGGTTGCCGGTGTCGGCCACGTAGGCGTCGGTGCCGTCGACGAGCAGGCCCTCGGGGGCGTTGAACTGCGCGGTGAGGCCGATGCCGTCGTCGGCGAAGCCCGGCGTCCCGTCGCCCGCCAGCGTGGTCACCGCGCCGGAGACGGGATCGAGGCTGCGGATGGCGTGGTTGCCGGTGTCGGCGACGTAGAGGGTGCCATCGCCGTTGAACTCCAGGCCCCGCGGGCTGTTGAAGCTCGCGTTGGCCGCGACGTCGTTGACGAAGCCGGGGCTGCCATCGCCCGCGAAGAGGGTCGTGTCGCCGGCAGGGCCGACGAGGCGGATGAGGTGGTTGGCGGCGTCGGCGACCCAGAAGCCGCCCAGGCCGTCGAACGTGACCCCGGAGGGCTCGTTGAACCGCGCGAGTGGCCCCTGAGCGTCGACCGCGCCGCTGCTGCTGCCCGCCAGCGTGAGCACCAGGCCGCGCAGGCCCGGGGTCAGGCCGCCGTCGGTGATGGCGACGCCGCCGATCGCCTGGCCGCCGAAGGGCTTGTCGATCAGCCGCACCGGGCAGGAGGCCCAGGTCGCACGGTCGTCGTCGGCGGTCGCGACGTTCACGAACGAGGTGGCGTCGTCGCTGATCAGCTGGGCCAGGGTGCGGCCGCCGGCCACGTAGGCCCGCGCGCGCAGGCGGTAGGTGCTGTTCGCGCGCAGCCGGCTGAACGTGGCGGGGATCGCGAAGTACCCCGCGGGGACGTCCACCGTCGCGAGGAGCGTCTCCGTGGCGCCCGCCACGGCGAAGAGCCGCAGCTCGACGAGGTTCACGTCGCTCGTGGTATAGACCGGGACGATCGCCTGCAGACGCCGTCCAGCCGTTCCGGACCGCGCCGCGGTCACGACCCGCGCCGTCGCCTGGATTGCCGCCCGCGCCTCGGCCGCCGCCGGCACGACGGCAGGTGGCGCGGCGCATGCGCCCACGACCGCCCCTGGCAGTGCCAGGGCCAGCGCGCAGGCCAAACGACGGTGGAGGGCGGTCATCGGTGGGGCTCGCTAGTGGCTGATCGACTCGTTGCCGGCGGTGACGAGGGTGCCTGGGTTGATGGTGATGCCTGTGCTGGTGGCCTCGCCGGAGAAGGTCTTGTCCACGAGCTGGACCACCAGGTTGCCGAGCACGGGGGCGTCGTCGCGGATCACGTCGAGGTCGACGTAGGAACTCGCGTCGAGGCTGATCGGGGCCGACGTGTCGGCGGTCGCGTAGGCGTAGGCGCGGATGCGGTAGGTGGTGTCGTTTTTGAGATTGGTGAAGGTCAGCGGGTCGCCCAGGTCGGCGGCGAGCACGTCGTCGGACGCGACGAGCGTCTCGTCCGCGACCACCAGCGTGAAGAGCTTCACGACCAGGTGGCTCACGTCGGTCGCGGTGTAGTTGTCCACATTGGCCTGCAGGCGGCGCGTGCCGCCTTCCTTGATCTTCGGCGTGACGACGATCGTCGCGCCCCCGGCCGCGACGCTCGCCGCCGCCGGCACCGCGACGGGGGCCGGCTGGCAGGCCGCCAGCGCGCCCGCGACCACCAGGAAGAAGGGAATGGAACGGATCGGGGTCATGGGTCCCTCCTCGGGGCTACAGGTTGACGCTCACGGTCTCGTTGCCGCTGTGCGCCAGGTTGCCGGGGGTGATGGTGAGGCCGTCGGACGTGGTGCTGCCTGCGAACGTGACGTCGGTCAGCGTGACGACGAGGTTGGCGAGCGCCGGGGCGTCGTCGGTGCCGACCACGATGTCGACGAAGGACGTCGCATCGACGCTGATCTTCTGCGAGGTGTCGGCGGTCTTGTAGGCGAAGGCCCGCACGCGATAGGTGGTGTCGTTCTTGAGGTTCGTGAAGGTGACCGGGTCGAGCAGGTCCGCGGCCACGAGGTCGGTCTGCGCGACCAAGGTCTCGGTCGGGCCGGCCGTCACGGTGCGCAGCGCGATCACGAGGTGGTTGATCGAGGCCTGGGTGTGTGGCACCACGTCGGCCAGCAGCTTGCGCACGCCGCCGTCTTTGAAGGAGGGCGTCACGCGCACCACGCCGCTCGCCTTCGCGTTGACGGGCGCCTGGGCGACCGACACGGCGAGGCCGCGCGGGGCGGCGTTACAGCCCGCGAGGGCCAGCAGGGTGAAGGTCAGGAGAGGCAGGCGCTTCGGCATACGGCGGCTCCGGGTCGACGTCATCACGGGTTCACCACGCGGCGCACGCGGTGGTTGTAGCGGTCGGCGACGAACACGACCCCGTCCTCGTCGGCGGCGAGGCCGGAAGGTCCGTCGAACTTCGCGTTCGAGAGGTCGGCGGCGTCCGTGAACCCGCCCGTCGAGCCCGCCACGGTGGTCACCACGGCGCCTGTGGCGATCCGGCGGATCCGGTTGCTGCCGAAGTCGCTCACGATCAGGTCGCCAGTCGCGGGGTCGGTCGCGATGCCGGTGGGCAGGTTGAAGCGCGCCGCGCCGCCGGTGGCGTTGGTGGTGCCAGTGAAGCCGGTGGTGCCCGCATAGGTGGTCACCACCGCGCTCGGCGTGAGCTTACGGATGGTGTGGTTGGCGCGGTCGGTCACGTAGAGGTCGCCGTTCGTCGCGAGCGCCACGTCGGTGGGGTCCGTGAAGGTCGCGGCCGTGCCGGTCGCGTCGGCGGTGCCGGGCGCGCCGTTGCCCGCGAAGGTGACGGTGGCGCTCGCGGCCGCGGCCCTGCGGATGCAATGGTTGCCGGTGTCGGCCACGTAGACGTCGCCGTTGGCCGGGTCGACCGCGATGCCGCGCGGCGAGTCGAGCGCGACCGAGCCGCCGGTGCCGTTGATCAGATCCGGCGAGCCGGTGCCGATGAAGTCCTCCACGTTCCCCGCCGGGCTGATCTTCCGGACCTTGTGGTTGCCTGTATCGCCCACGTAGACCCAGCCGGCCGCGTCGACCGCGATGCCCTCCGGCGCGTTGAAGCGCGCGACGGCACCGAGGCCGTTCGCGGCGCCCGGCGTGCCGTTGCCCGCGAAGGTGGTGACCACGCCGCCCGGCGTGACCCGGCGGATCGAATGGTTCAGGGTGTCGGCCACGTAGAGGTTGCCGTCCGGGCCGAGCGCCACGTCGGTGGGGCCCTCGAACGCCGCCACGCCGCCCGTGCCCTCCACGAAGCCCAGGCTCGCGCCGGCCAGCGTGGTGACGCCGGTCGGCAGGTTCACCACGATGCCCACCGCGGTGGGGTAGCTGAGGCCGCCCGGCGTGATGGCGACGCCGGTCGCGGTGGACTCACCCGAGAACGTCACGTCCTGGAGCTGGACCACCAGGTTGCCGAGCACCGGCGCGTCGTCCGTGCCGACCACGAGGTCGACGAAGGAGCTCGCGTCGAGGCTGATCTTCTGCGAGGTGTCGCCGGTCTCGTAGGCGAAGGCGCGGATGCGGTAGGTGACGCCGTTCTCGAGGTTGCCGAAGGTGATCGTGTTCAGCAGATCCGCGGCCTGCACGTCGGCCGTGCCCTCGAGGGTCTCGACAGCGCCTGCGAGGGAGTAGATCTTGATCTCCATGTGGCTGATCGAGGCGAGCGTCTTGGGCGTGACGGCCGCGAGCAGCTGCCGCGCGACGCCGGCACGGTAGAGCGGCGTGACGGCGAGCCGGCCGGTGCCCCTGGGCGCTGTCGCGACCGTGAAGCCGCCGGCCGGGAAGGCCGTTGGCACGACCGGCGGCGCGGCCTGGCAGGCGGCCAGGGCGAGCAGCGCGGCGATGAGGACGGGCGCCGAGGCGGCGCGCAAGCAGCGGGACGACATGGCTAGGCCCCCCCACCCGGATAGATCCACCGGAGACGGTGTCCCTCGATGAAGATCAGCTCGCCGACGGCATCGAGGGTCATGCCACGGGCATTGCCCCACTCGCCCCTGGCGCCGCCGACGCCGAGGCCGGGGCCGACCACGTGGCCGTAGCCGTTGCCCGCGAGCGAGTTCACGGTGATCGCGCCGCCCGCGCCGAAGGTGATCTTGCGCAGGCGGTTGGTCTCGCCGGCCACGCCGCCGTCGCCGTTGTCGAGGACCAGGATGTTGCCCTGGGCGTCGACCGCGAGGTCGGCGATGTTGCGGAACCGGGCGGCCGCCACGCCGCCGTCGACCTGGGCCGGGGCGACCGGGTCGCCCGCGATCGGGGTGACCGGGAAGCCGCCCGCGTTCACGTCGATCTTCCGGACGTGGGGGTTGCCGTCGGCGACGATCAGGTTGCCCTCGAGGTCGATGGCGAGCGTGCCCGGGTAGAGGAACCGCGCCGAGGTGCCGACGGCACCGTTCGCGGAGCCGGTCTGGTTCTGCGAGCCCGCGATCACGGTGGTGGTGAACTGCGGGTCGGTGAGGTCGATGCGGCGGATCACCTGGTTGTGGGCGTCGCCGATGTAGAGGTAGGTGCCGGCGGGGTCCACGGCCATGCCGTTGGGGTCCGCGAAGCGCGCGGCAGAGCCGATGCACGAGGGCACCGAGCCGTCGCGCGGGCCGCCCGCGATGGTGGTGACCACGCCCGCGGGCGTGATCTTGCGGACCAGCTGGGTGGGCGGGTAGGCGCCCGAGCCGTGCTGCAGCACGTAGAGGTTGCCGGCGGCGTCCGCCGTGAGCTGGCGCGGGTTGTCGAACAGCGCGGTCCCGGCCGGGCCGTCGGTGGTGCCCTGCACGCCCTGCGTGCCCACGAAGGTGGTGACGAGGCCGTCCACGTCGATCCGCCGGATCACGTGGTTCGTGGAGTCCGCCACGTAAATCGCGCGGCCCACGGCCGCGACCTCCCAGGGGCTGTCGAAGCGGGCGTTGGCGTAGGTATCGTCGACGTAGCCCGGGCTGGCATCGCCGGCCAGCTCGTCGACGAAGACGAACTCGTCGAGCGGCTCGCCGAGCGTGAGCATCTCCGCGCCGTCGGTCTGGTGCCCGCCGTTCGCGATCGCGATCGCCGTCGCCGTCGCGCGCCCCGAGAACGGCACGGAGGTGAGCAGGACGGGCAGGTTCGCGACCGTCGGGCGGTCGTCGTCGCCGACCACGATGTCCGTGAAGGAGCTCGCATCGATGCTGATCTTGTCGTCCTGGCCGGCCGAGGCATAGGCGTAGGCGCGCACGCGGTAGGTGCGGTTGTCGCGCAGGCCGACGAAGGTGATCGCGTTGCCGAGCGCCGCGGCCGGCACGTCGGTCTCGGTCCTGTAGACCTCGGGGCCGGTGCCCTCGAAGACCTTCACGACCAGGTGCACGATCGTCGCGGCGGTGTTCTCCTGGACCTGGGCCATCAGCGCGCGGTCGGCGCCGCGGCGTCCGGCGGCAGGCGCCTGGGCCGTCGTCACGAGCGGCGTCAGCACAGCACCGGCGCGGCCCTGGCCGACGTCGACCAGGATCCCGGCGGGCTTCACGGCCACCGGCGCCACCGGCGGGCTCATGCCGGCGGGCGCGCAGGCCGCGACCGTGGCGGCCGCGACGACGAGCGTCAGGAGGGGACGAAGGAGTCGCATGGGCACCGCACTCACAGGACGCGCCGGACCTTTCCGTTCAACATGTCGCCGACGTAGATCACGCCATCCAGGCCGACGGCGAGCCCGGTGGGGAAGTCGAAGCCCGCGTCCGGCCCGAGGCCGTCCGAGTCCGCCCCGGGGTTGCCGCCCAGGATCGTCCGCACGCCGCCGTTCGGCGCGACCATGCGGATCTGGTGGTTGTTGGTGTCGGCCACGTAGACGTAGCCGTTCGCGCCGACCGCGAGGGCCTCGGGGAAGTTGAAGCCCGCCTGGCCACCGACCCCGTCCTGCGAGCCCTGGCTGCCGCCGGCGAGGGTGGTGACGCGCCAGCCGCCGCCGTCCGGCACGAGCCGGCGGATCGCGTGGTGGCTGGTGTCCGCGACGAAGATCGCGCCGTCCGGGCCGATCGCGATGCCGCGCGGCGAATTGAACTCCGCGCTGGCGCCGGGGCCGTCGACGTGGGCCGTGCCGCCCGTGCCCGCGATGGTCGAGACCACGCCGCCGGTCGTGATCTTCCGGATGCGGTGGTTGCCGGTGTCGGCCACGTAGAGCGTGCCGTCCGGGGCGACCGCGACGCCGTGGGGGTCGAAGAACGACGCGCTCGCGGCCGGGCCGTCGGCGAAGGTCTCGACGCCGTCGCCGGCGTAGGTGGAGGTGGCGCCGTCGGCGATCGCCACGCGCCGGATCAAGTCGTTGCCGTACTCCGCGACGTAGACGTAGGTGTCGTCGGTGGCGAGCCCGATCGGGAAGTTGAAGGTCGCGTCGCCGCCGGCCGGCGCGTTGTCGGCGCCGAACCCGCCGTTCCCGGCCAGCGTGGCGACCGCGCCCGTGGGCGAGATCTGGCGGATCCGCGCGTTGTTGTAGTCCGCGACGTAAACGCGGTTGCTTGTGTCGACGGCCACGCCGCGCGGGAAGTTGAAGCGCGCCGCCGACCCGGGCTGATCCACCGCCGCGCCGTTGGTCGTGCCGGCCAGCGTGGTCACCACCAGCGGCGCCACGTCGATCAGCTTGACCGGCACGTTGGCGTTGGGGGCGGTCTCGTTGTCGGTGAGCACGATCTCGGCGTAGGTGGTCGCGTCCTGGTAGCTGATCAGGTCCTGGGCGGCGGTGCCGGCGGCCTTGTAGGCGAAGCCGCGCACGCGGTAGGTGGTGTTGCCCTTGAGGCGGCTGAACGTGGCGCCGAAGTCGAGGTAGTCCGCGAGGAGGTCGAGCTGCCCGACCTGCGTCTCGGTGCCGCCGTCGTAGGTGTAGAGCGCGAGCACGAGGTGGCGGATGTCGTGGCGGTTGTACCCGTTGCTGATCAGCGCGGACCGCAGCGACCGCTCGCCCGCGGCCGCGACCGGGCGGATCGCCGGGCGGACGGTCAGCTCGCCCAGGCCGCCCGCCTGCGTGACGACGAACCGCGCCGGGATCCCGCTCGTCCCCGCCGGCGCGGCGCAGCCCACCACCGCGAGGGCGGTGGCGGCGAGCAGCATCGGGAGGGCGGGCGGGCGGCGCATGGTTCAGGCCTACAGCGGGAGCATGCTGAGCTTGCGGATGCGGTGGTTGCCGCTGTCGACGACGTACGCGTTGCCGTCCGGGGCGCTCGCGACGCCCGCGAGGCCGTTGAAGCTCGCGGCGACGTGGAACCCGTCGGTGCTGCCGGTCACGCCATAGGCGCCCGCGACCACCGACGCGACGGCGAGCGGGCTCACGCGGCGCACGACACCGGTGTGGGTGACGAGCAGGTGGCCGGCGCGGTCGAAGGCCAGGCCGAGCGGCGTGTCGAACGCCGCGGCGGCCCCCTGGCCGTTGGCGCTCGTGGCCACGCCGGAGCCTGCGAAGGTGGTCACGTCGCCGGCAGGCGTGACCTTGCGGATGCGGTGGTTGCCGGAATCCGCCACGAAGGCGTTGCCGGCGCGATCGACCGCGATGCCGGCGGGGTAGGCGAAGGAGGCGCCGGCGCCGCTGCCGTCCGTGAAGTTGTTGGGCGCGCCGCCGTGCGGGCCGTTGCCGGCGATGGTCGTGACCGCGCCGGCCGGGCTCACCTTGCGGATCTTGTGGGCGGCCTTGTCGGTCACCCAAATGTCCCCGTCCGGCGCCACCGCGATCCCGTCGGGGCCGTAGAAGCGGGCGTCGCCGCCCAGGTCGTCGACGACCGCGGCCGGCTGGCCGTTGTCGCCGGCCAGGGTGCTGACCAGGCCGCCCGGCGTGATCTTGCGGATGCAGCGCGCGTCGATCGCGTAGAGGTTGCCGGCCGGATCGATCGCGAGGGCGATCAGGTCGCTGAAGGCAGCACCCGTGCCGGTGCCGTCGATCGAGGCGGCGAAGCCCGAGCCTGCGAAGTCGGAGACGTCGCCGTCGGGCTCGATCTTGCGGATGCGGAGGTTGCCGCGATCCGCCACGTAGACGTTGCCGGCGGCGTCGACGGCGGCGTCGGTCGGGCTATCGAAGTCCGCCGCCGTGCCGTTCGCGTTCTCGTAGCCCTGGCCCGAGCCTGCGAAGGTCGAGACGTCGTTGAAGGCGATCGGCAGGAAGGCCGTGATCGAGATGCCGCCCGCGTGCACCAGCGTGCCCGCGTTCACGGTCAGGCCGTCCGACGTGGCCGAGCCCGCGAAGGTCTGGTCGATGAGCGAGACGACGAGGTTGCCGAGGGCGGGGGCGTCGTCGTTGGTGACCACCACGTCCACGTCCGAGCTGGCGTCGTCGCTGATCTTATCGCCGGCCGCCAGGCCTGCGGCCTTGTAGGCGTAGGCGCGGATGCGGTAGGTGGTGTCGTGCGCCAAGTTGCCGAAGGTGACCGTGTTGCCGAGCTGGGCCGCGCTCAGGTCCGTGGTGATGATCGGGGTCTCGACGGCGCCCGCCACCGAGAACAGCTCCACCACCATGTGGTTGATCGACGCCTGCGTGTACGCCGTCTTCGTCGCGAACAACCCGCGGCCCGCCGCAAGCTCGCGCACGCCGCCGGCCTGGACCGTCGGCGTCACCCGCACCGACGCCGTGCGCGCCGCCGGGGCCGCCGGGGTGACGGCCGGCGGCGTGGCCTGACAGGCGCTCAGCAAGAGCGCCGTCAGCACGACGGTCGGGAGGGCGGAGAGGGGGCGCATGGAGTTCCTCGGTGGCGGAGCCGAGCCCGGTTCGGGCGGGCGTTATGATTGGATTTACGTGGTCCCGGAATGGGGGGGATCAATTGTAGTGCAATTCCCCTGCTCGTTCGTTAAGAATCTTGAACCCGCGGGCGATTGGGGCGAGTGGGTTGCTCGGTCGTTTCACCTTACCTGGATGCCATCTCAATACAAAGGCGGCCATGTTAAGACCCGGCAAACCCGCTCCTCGATCCGCGAATAGCCGGCAAGCACGACATTTCTGCCAGGCCACCGATCGGCGCCGGCCCGATCGTTTCAATTCCGTATCAGGCCGGCCGGCGTGCGGCAGGCAAGTCGACCGTCGCGCGTCGGGTATGAAAATCGTGTGCGCCGGGAGGTGTCAGGAGGACCGATGGGCATCGAATCGGGTGGCAACACCCCCAAGCTGCCGCCCAGCGCGAGAGTCACGCTAGCGGGCGTGAAGCTGGGCGTCTCGCCGACCGCCCGCCTCGGCGGCCCGCCGGCCACCGCGCCGCTCGGCCGCGACGTCGGCGCGCTCGAGGCGAAGCCCACGCAGGGCGTCGATCCGCTCGCGAGCTACCAGGCATCGGGCACGCCCGGCGCGTCGCTCGAGACGCTCGGCGCGATCGCCGCGCCGGCCGCCGACATGCCGAAGATCCAGGGCTCGCTCAAGGAGTTCCTGGCCGAGTTCCAGGCGCTGGTGAAGGACGACACGCTCTCGCCGCAGGATCAAGCGACGCTCGAGGCGCGGGTCGCGGGCATGGCCGGCCGCGACTTCCGCACCTGGGCACGCCAGGCGCTCGACGACGTGAAGCAGCACAGCACCCGGGGGCCCGACGGCACGCTCACACCCAGGAACGCGATCGTCAAGGCGATCATCCAGCCGGAACGGCTGAACGCGATCGCCGAGCGCCTCGCCCAGGCCAGGAGCCACCCGATCCTCGACACGATCGCGGACCCCGCGGCGCGCGAGCAGACGCGCGAGTTCCTCAAGCGCTACATGACCGACCCGGTCTTCTTGGCGGTCCACGCCGAGCGCACGCTCAACTGGGGCCCCTGGAACAACCTCAAGCAGTCCGTCGGCTCGCTCTTCGCGGACCGCAGCATCGGCGACAACAGCGTCGACGGCCTGTTCGGCGGCTGCGTCGAGTGCCAGGCCCGCATGCGCGCGATGTTCCAGCGCTACGAGGCCGACTGGAAAGCCGACCCCGCGAACGCCGGCAAGACCCTCCAGGTCTCGTTGGGCGACATGCAGACGCGCAACGCCGTGGGCTTCGAGCACAACTTCGCCTTCTTGAAAGCCGCCGGCGGCGAGACCTTGTACCTCGACCCATGGGGCGCGCAGGACACCACCAAGGCGACCATCCGCTCCAAGCAGGAATGGCTCGACGACATGAAAGACGGCGCGTTCGGCCTCGTGCTCGGCGAGGGCAACATCACCTGGGTTTACGAGGGCGGCCAGGAAGTCTACGACCCGAGCGACAGCGCCATGGCGCTCTAGGCGGCGGGTTCCCCGACGCGTGCTTCGCCTGACCCCGCTCGCGGGGTCGCTCGCCCCGCCTGCGGGCGGGGCTCCACCGATCAGGCGTAGGCGGTCAGGTTCAGGTTCGCCTCGGGGTGCTGGATCTGGACCAGGCCGTTCGCGCCGGACCGGATCGTGACCTGCTTGCCCTTGGCCGAGAGCACGAGCTCGCCGGGGCGCGACGAGACGACCGTCGCCACGTCGTCGAAGGCGACCTTCTTCACCTTGCCCTGGTTGTCGATCTCGACGGCCTTCACGCGCACCGTGCCGTCGGGCTGCTGCTCGGCGCGGACGTTGGCCCGCACCTTCACGAAGCCCATCGCGGCCGAGGCGTCGAGCGTCAGATCGAGCACCTTGCCGTCGATCTGGTTGACCACGGCCGAGCCGTCGATCGAATAGCCCTTCACGGTGGTGCCGGGGGCGACCTGGAGGCGGCCGCCCGGGCGGACGCCGGGGAAGTTGAAGATGCCCGCGGCGGGCTGCTGCGCGCCGGGCACGACCGGCGGCTGGGCGCCGGGCAGGGCCGGGGCGGGCGCCGGCCACGCGGGCGGGGGCGCG